>PLAE01000083.1 GCA_003134035.1 Candidatus Velthaea versatilis | reverse complement strand
CGATGCGTGGCAATCGGCGACCACCCAAGCTCGCCCGCGACGAGACTGTTGTCTGGACACGGTTGTCTCAAGTGAACGAGCGGCTTCATGGCACGACAGGGACGGAGTGAACTTCAAAGACGCAACGTAACTCTTTGGGCAAACCTTTTCAAACCGGCGCCGATCACATAAGCCATGGGAGAGTACGGGTCTGGTGNNTCGGTCTTCAAAACCGCAGAGGTCTTCGCAAGGAGACTGGTGGGTTCGATCCCCACACTTTCCCGCCATTTTGAGCGGAGCAAAAATTCTTTTTCTCTCGTAATGTTGCGTCTTTGTATTTCGCATCTGTTTATCGGCGCTAAGTATTCTGACACAAAGCATTCTTGTTCAAGCCGAGTTTCAACTTCGAGGCCGGTTACACGGATCAATTCCGGCACGCTACGTGTTGCCAAGTCTGATGTCCGAGACATGCTCACCGCGATCAAGCTGGCGTTCACGAAGCAGAGCTTCTCTCGAATCTCACCGATAGTAAGCTGCGTCATGAACATGAGAGCCCGAAGTTAATCGGTATAGATCTCTCGATGATTGGTGGGCCGAAAGCTGCCCTTGATAGACGAGTTAGGCCACCAGTAGCGCAGACGTACTAGCAGCCTAAGCATCGTGCCCTTGAAACAGGCTTACGGGCGCGCCGGGATCCCGTCGAACGCCGCGCGGCCTAGATTTGGTCGGCGCGTGCCTTTGCGGCGTCGACAACGTCCTGAGAGTGCGATTGGGCGGAAGTCATCGCCGCCGCGACCGCGCTCTGCGCTGTTTCCGCCACCACCGCCTTGCCCGCCGCCACGAGGTCGCCGGCGGCAGCTTGAGCCTGCTGCGCCACCTTTTCACGAATCGGACCGAGCCGTTCGCGTTCAATGTCGGAAGTCGGAATCAGCGATCCGCCAAGGAAGCCGACCGCAAGCGCCACGAGCGCGAGCCCGATGGGATTTTCTTGAACCATCCCCACCGCGCGCTGCGCCTTGCCGGACATGTCCCCGTTCGCGAGCCGCTCGCCGACGTTCGCACGAATCCCACCGACGGTGCTGCTCACCGCATCGTTGAGGCCACTCACCCCATTGCTTACCGTGGTGTTGAGATCGCTGACTTGGTTGCTCACCGTGGTACTAATGCTATTCATTGCGCTGTTCACCTTATTGCCGCCCTGACTGAGCGTGTCTGCGCCGTGCCGTGAAGTTCCGGTTACGGCCGAATTGATTCGGTCCACCGCGTTGCCAATCGTTTCTCTCACCGCCTCGACACGGTCGTTAACGCTATCCTTAGCGCGCGCCGCGACGTCGGTTTTGTACGCAAGGGCTTCGACCGTATCGCCCATGCGCTCGCGCGTTTGTTCTATTTCCTGCCGGAGTGTGCTCGCGTCTTTATCCATTCGACATCCTCCTTAACCGTTTGTGTGGTTTGCTGCGGAACGACAGGAACCGCGTGCGCGAGCCCGCGGCGGCCCCGCGCGGCTAGAATTGCGCCTGCGATCCCGTACACGATCGCAACCAATAGCGCCGCACACCAGACCGGAAGCGCCAGTGACAACGCAGCGATAATCGCGGCCGTTCCGGCACCGAACGCGCCGAGCCCGCAGATTGCCGCACCGCCAAACAAGCCCGCACTGCGGCCGGCCGCTTTTGCTTTGTCGCCCAGCTCGACTTTGGCTAACTCAATTTCCTGACGGACGAGCGTCGTCGTCTCCGCCGCGAGCTGGCGCAGCAGTTCAGGCAACGGTTCGGCCTTAAGCTGATCCATGTGCGAGTCGCGCACGATCAGTTGCCGTTCATCAACGCGGATGACGCCGTGCCGTGCGCGTTCTGCGTGGTTGGCGCAGGCGATGCGGCTCGCGTATCCGCTGTGTAGCCGTAGCCGCCACTGAAATTGCCGTCATAGCCGGACCCCGCGTAACGGCGCACGCTCGACGATTTTACAACGCGCGCAGCCAAGAAGCCCAGCGCCGCAGCCGTGGTGACGATCGTCCACGGCCGCTCGCGAGCCGTCGTCTCGATGTCGGCGATGAAGCGGTCAGAATTCCCGTTGCTTAGGTACGTGCCGGCACGATCGACGTAGCCCGCTGCCCAATCCGCGACCTGAGCCGCGCTGCCAACGGTTCCATTCGAGCGTAGATTATTACCTACTTGCTGGAGATCACGCGCTGTTTGCGATAGCGTTTTCCCAAGCGACGCGGCTTGGCGCTCGACTTCGCGGCCGACGATGGTTTTCGATTTTTGCGCAGCTTGTGCAGCTACGTTTGCGATGTCGGTTTGATTCATGGTGCTTACGCTTACCCAGCATCGCGACGAACGACGCAGGGGCGAGACAATCGCCCGCACCACCTGGGCCGCCGCTCCGGCGTGGTGGCCTGCGCTACCGGGAACAGAAGACGACGAAGCCGCCGACGATCAGGATTCCATCGGAATCGGGCGCGAGTGCGCGGCAGTACCCGAACAAGCCTGCTGTTGAGTACCGATCGTCAGCGTTGGTGCTAGCTGAGGTTCGCCATGGGAAAGCGCGCGTTGCGTATAGCCTGCTGCTAATCCCCCCGCGGTATAAAGCGCAATACTCAGCGCGCGCCTAAACGCTGTTCGATTCGTCAATTGCGCAGCCAGCCCCAGGCGCGGAGGTAGCACGACTGCACCGCATCCAGCTACGATACCAGCCGCGGCGCCGGCGGCCACGGGATGCTCTTGTGACACAGCACCTACTAAGGAAAAGTAAAGCGAATTCGTAACAATATCGACGACAAACGTCGAACCGTAGAGCGCTCTTCCTTTAGGTACGGGGAGTTTGAGGAGATTGAAGCTCTTGGCCACGGCTTGCATTCCCAATAGATCGACGCGCGGCGCATCCGACCAAGCGCGCCGCGTCAGTTCGTGCAGTACATTCGTAGTGAGCGAGCCGGCAATGCCTGCTACGACCGCCCGAGTTGTCGAATTCATGTGAAGCGCATACCCAGCCGATCGGGAATCCGTGCGTCACGGCCTCCCCTAGTTGCAGAACCGTCGACCCTGCTCTCGCCTCGATAAGACCCGCGGCTCCGGGGGTACGCTGAGCCTGGCGCGAAGCGCGCCAATTCCGGAATTGGAAAATATGAAGCGCAAACGACTCGGCGCGTTGCCCCGAGCCCTCATCGCCGCGGTGGGAGCGACCGTTGCTTTCGCGACGACCGCCCGTCTCGTAACGCGTTCGACGCGTAAAACAGAGCGCGCGCACCCGGCCACTGGCCAGTTTGTCGTGGTCCAAGGCGTAAGGCTCCATTACATTGAGCGGGGGAGCGGTAACCCGATCGTGCTGCTGCACGGGAATGGCGTTACCGCTCAAGATTGGGCGGTCAGCGGGATCATTGACGGTCTCGCTACCGATCATCGCGTCATCGCGTTCGACCGGCCTGGTTTCGGCTATAGTGAGCGTCCAAGAAACGTCGCTTGGACGCCAGCACAGCAGGCCGAACTCATTTACATGGCATTGAAGAAACTGGAGATTACACGACCGACTCTGGTCGCTCACTCTTGGGGCACGCTCGTCGCACTCGCGCTCGCGTTGAACTATTCCACCGACGTTACGCGCGTCGTCCTCCTTGCCGGATACTATTTTTCGTCGCTGCGCCTCGACGCGCCACTGGCGGCTGCGCCGGGAATCCCGTTGATTGGGGACATGCTGAGCCACACGATCGCGCCGATTTTTGGTCGTTTGCTCGCGCCCCTAGTGGTCCGCCAACTATTCGCGCCGGCCCCGGTCCCGCGGCGCTTTAAGAACTTCCCACTATCGATCTCGTTACGCCCATCGCAGTTACGATCGTCCGCGCTAGAGGCGCAGCTCATGGCGGCCTCCGCCAAGTCACTGGAATCGCGATACGGAGAACTCATGATGCCCGTGTCGATCATCGCTGGAAGCGGCGATCTGATCGTCAATCCCTTGGCCCAGTCAAATCGACTTGCGCAGCTTGTCCTGGGGCACGACGCGCATCTGATTTCGGGCGCCGGTCATATGGTCCATTACTTCTCTCCCGAATTGGTACTCCAAGCCGCAAAGGGCGATGAAGCATCGCCCGCATCTGTCTAGGAGAGATGGCACGCTTCGCGTAATTCGATAGCATCGACTAGCTGTGCAATGTGCTCACGAAATGCCAACGCGTTCGACCGCGCTAGAACCGGTAATCATCAATCGGCTCGGCTCGTATGGTTCCCGCGTAGTCCGAGCGAAAAGGACCGCAAGATTGCCGGACACAGCCGACCGCTGCTGTCCGCCACTGCGAGCAAGCCGTTTTATGACCGGGATCTTTGCGAAACATGTAGGCCTTAACCGGGAATCATTCAGGAGAGGCCTCATGTTCAAGTCACAACTCATCGGCGCCGCAATGCTCGGTCTTGCCTCCGCGTCAATCCCGCTCGCCGCGACGGCAGCGATGTCCATGAACAGCCAGGATTCGACCTTCGTAACCAAAGCCGGACAAGCCGGTATGGCGGAGGTGGCGCTTGCCGAACTCGCGCTCAAGAAGTCCAGCAATCCGCACGTCATCAGCTTCGCCAGAGAAATGCACGCCGACCACGGCAAAGCCAACGCACAGCTCATCTCGATCCTGCAAGCTCAAGGCATCACGCCATCCAGCGGCGTCGGTGCAAACAATGCCGCGCTCATGACGGAGCTCAAGGCCCAATCCGGTTCGGCATTCGATAGTCATTATCTCAAGTCGCAGTTGCCGGCGCATCAGCAGGTCCTAGCCCTATTCCAAGCGGAGGCCTCAAGCGGATCCGACAGCAAGCTCGTTGCGTTCGCGAAGCAAACAATCCCCGTCATCGAAAGTCACATCGCGATGGACAAACGCGATATCGCTACACTTGGTTCCGGCGCGATGAGCATGCGCACCCCGGGGCGGAAGTAATCGAAACGCCGGTCAGGAGCGTCCTCTTTGACATCGACGGGACGCCGCGTTGTTGGCTTCATTTCCGTGTATTCCGGGCACGGCGTGATGCTCCGATGCAGCCGGAGTCGCGAAGCCTCGCCGAACACGACCACGGCGCTTCACACGCGACGCCACGCGTTCCCGTCCCTTAGGTCCCTGGGAGGGTCCATCGGGCACCGATGACGCGCCGGCGCGAGGTGGATCGTGAGGATGGTGACGCCATCACGCGGCTCGATTCTTTCGCCGCTGCCGAGCACGCCACGCCGCACTCTACATGCCGGAGGTGGATGACCACGATCGAGGCTCAGCGGTCGCAGTGCCGACGCCGCGCACTTCACGTCGAAATGTCCCACCCGTCGCATCTGCTGCGGCAGAAGCCATTTCGGCGAGTCTGTCCACGCCGAGCACGTCGCTCGCTTGCGCCGTCCCACGACGCTTGCGATCCGACGTGCTCACAAACCGGCGCATGAATAAGCACCGGCGTCCCAAGCGTTTAGGCGTGCGCGGCCTCTTTGTCGAGTTGCGCGCCCGCTTTTTCGAGTTGAGTTCCCAATTCGATTACAAGGCTGTTCTTTTCATCGGTTGATGAGGCGACCCGGGCCGTTTCTTTGCCTAACTTCGTCAGCAGCTTACCGACTTTCTTTCCGTCGATTGTGTCTTTGCCGAGTTCGTCATGCAAATGACCAAGATCTGAAACGATCGTATCAAACGGCTTGCCGTCGTAGCTCTTGAGTTCGGTTTGCCAAGACTCGATGCTATGGCGCGCCGCGGCTAAACTCATGGACGTGACCCCGGCCTGGAAATGCTTGATTGTCGTCTGAAGTCGTTCTGACATCGTGTTCCTCTTGGTGAATGGTATGGTCGATCCGTAAGCCCCTCCGATTTACGACGACCCCACGTACATACCACGATTGCGCGGGTAGTAATCCGCCGCTGATGCAATTACGCAAGTTCGGAATCGATCATCCGGTGTGCAAAATGCTGCGCCACGAAACGCCACGGCACGTCAGGACCAAGACTCTCATCCTTCGATCCAGCGATCGGCAGAGACCGCGTGCGCAAAAAACACCTAAACCCTGGCTTGCCCAGTCCTATCGGCTCCCATACCCGTTTCCGCGTGCTGCCCCCCCCCGACATAATGGAGTTAGAACAGCGGCGTTTGCTCGGACGAAATGAGCTCTGCTCCTTCCGCACGGTAGCGTACGCTGTTCTTTGACTTGGAGTTGGATATTCAACCGTGTAAGCGCGTTGTGAACCCGCCGAACGGGGGTATAGCTGACCGTCGAGTCGGTGAGGCAATTCCGATCTATACCCGGACCGTAACGATAGTAGAGCGATGTCTATGGGCATCAGCCGATGTCTATGCGCATCAGCAATCGCGTTCGGCGGACACCAAAGATATTGATCGCGAATGCGATGCGGATTGACCGAGATCGGTACGACGTAACCCATTTAATACAGCGAATGGAGAGAAACAGAGACTTACGCATGAGCGACAGAAACGAAACGTCAGGAAAAGCTGTGTCCCGCCTGCAAGTGATGGGTGGCTTTGGATCAGGGTTAGCCGCCGCGGCGATTTTGCCCGCGTCCGCAAATGAGACCGACACGCAGCAACGGGGGAAGATGTATCCGAGCACAGCGCAACCGGTGCAGACTCCGACGACGAAGTATCCGCAGCCGCCGTACACGTTTATCAAGCAGCCGTGGCCGGGGTTGGCGAGTAAGATGCAGCCTCCCCCGGACCATGGGGAGGAAAGCTACAAAGGCTCTTGCCGGTTGCTTGGACGGAAGGCGCTTATCACCGGCGGTGACTCCGGCATGGGACGTGCTGCAGCGATTGCGTATGCACGTGAAGGCGCCGACGTTGCTATCAACTATTATCCGACCGAGGAGCCGGATGCGAAGGAAGTAGTCGCGCTAATACGCGCGGCTGGCCAGAAGGCGGTTGCGATTCCCGGCGACCTTCGAGATGCGCACTTCTGCCGGCAATTGGTCATAAAAGCGATTGAAGGTTTGGGCGGCCTAGACATTCTGGTGAGCAACGCCGGGCGCCAGCAAGAATTTCCGCAGATCACCGATATGCCGGACGAAGAGTTTGATTATATCATCAAGACGAACATTTATGCGCCGTTCTACATAATTAAAACGGCGATTCCGCATTTGCGTCCGGGATCCNNGGCAAGAAGGGCATCCGCGTCAACGGGGTGGCCCCGGGGCCGATTTATACGCCGCTGCAGATTTCCGGGGGTGCGACCAAGGAGAAGTTCGAGAACTTCGGCGCACAGTATCCGTTGGGTCGTGCGGGGCAGCCTTCGGAGTTGGCTTCGATCTATGTGCAGTTGGCGGCGGAAGATGCGACGTACACGACCGGAAATATTTATGGAGCTGGCGGCGGGATGGGGCAGCCCTAAGAGCGTTTCAAGAAGCTATCGGCGCAGTGTAGTCCAGCAAGCTGGTCGCCTCCCGCCGCCGCATGCAGAAACCGCTCCGTTGCCGGATCGAGGCGTCGCCAGGGTCGCGCGGACGCTCCCTGCGTGGAAATGTTCAGGTCGCGCCAGGAAATAATCGTTGCGATGAATTGCATAATGTCCGGCAGCTAGTCTTCCGGCCAAACGGGTTTGACGACTTTTCGCTCGAGCAATGGTGATGTGGCGTTCGCCGATGCGTTCGCGTATTCCGAGAAAGTTACATTGGTAGCTTACCCGCTGTCTCGAGCAGCGATCCTGGGAGTAGACTCCCGCCTTCGGAGCCATCGACCGGGGGCGACACCAGATAAACTCGCCGGGAGCTCGCCGAAAACGGCGCGGAATGAGAGGAGTCGATCATGTTCAACCACGACAACCAGAAGCACGACCATAACGGCGAGTCTGAGCGCACGATCGTTGCCGTCTTCCAGTCGCGCGGCGAGGCGCGCACCGCTATCGCTGCCTTACATAAGGCGAAGTACACACATACATGGCTCGGCACGACGAGCTATGCTGAGACAGCGGACGGCGATGAGACGCTGACGGTGGAAACTGGTGGGTTTTTCGCTGGGAGCCAAAGCCTGTCTGAGGCCCTCGTGTCACACGGAGTGACGCATGAAGCTGCCGACGCGCTCGAGGGCCGCATCGAAGGCGGAAACGCTTTACTTACCGTCGACCCAAAAGATCGGGCGGTTACGGAAGCGGCTGACATCATCACGGAGCACGGCGGACGCGTCGTAACGGGTACACTTGACGAGGATTGGGAGCCCTGGCCGTCATCCTTCGCCCGCACCGCTCCAGACGACTTTTCGGGCGACGTACTCGAGGAGAGCGTCTTCGTACGCCGCTAGGGACGCAAGAAACCCGGACATCAGGAAACCCGATGCAGCTACTGTGCTAGAATAACAAGTCAACGCATCGATGGTCGCGCTCATAAGAGCGCGACCATCGACGTTAAGGTGTGTTTCGGCGTGGCGACGTTACAGTTCACGTTCGTCGACGCGCAAGTGGGTGCGTTAGCGGCAGCACTGACGCTGTCAGCCATATCGCTTCCCGTGCCGCCGCAGATCGGAGTAGGATTGCGACGGTGACGCCGCGCCCGATCTCGGAGCGCCTGGCTAGCGAAAAAACCCGACGACGCACGTGAGCAGCCCGATCGCGGCCGCGCTCCCGGCGACGATCGTCAGCGCCAGCGTCGTAACCAGTGCCGAGATCGAGACGAGTACGATCGAGATGTCGAGCAGCGTGATCCCGACCTCCATCGTTACGAATTGCGTCCGGAAGCGCGCCGCGCGCGTGTTCGCTTCGGCGGCGCGCTGTTCGGCAAGCTTGGCTTTGACGAAAACGGGTTTGCCGGCAGCTCGTTCGTGTTGTGCGACGCGCTCGAGCGCATCCGCATTGCGCGCGATGCCCGCCGCGACGAGCGCTTCGTAGATATGCTGCTTGATGCTGCGCCCTTCGTATTCATTGTAGGCGTCGCTGGCGCGCGTAGTCTGCAGAATCGCTTCATTCTTTTCGACCAGTGATTCGGTCGATCGCTGTGCGGTGAACAGGGTGAAGATCGCGGTGACGACGGCGAGTACCGCCGCAGCAATCGGGACCCACGTCGCTCCGTGTTTGGCCCGATGCGCTCCGTGACCGCCGATCTCACTAGCCTCTTCGAATGCTTGGTGGGCGGTGATCTCCGGTATACCGAAATCGCTGGTACTCATCCGGTGGTCGTTCCTGGGGGACCGCGGGTCTTCCGCTGCCGGACTTGCAGATGCGCCTCGGGTTAGCAACTGTTCCGTCGGGCTCGCATTCAGGACATTTCGTACCGGACGGCACGGCGTTGGGTTGACGGAGCGCTTCCGCTACATCCGTGTCCGCGCTAGCGAAAGTAAAATGAGTGAGTTGAATGAGCATATCGTCTTCTTTCCGGCTCGGGGCAACGAGCTAAACGGAACTCCGCTCGGCAGCACGAAGCGGCAAACTGAAGGCCATTAACGACCCTACCTTCTCTGCGCGGAGGCGGTAAGTTCCTCGCGCGATCCTGACGGTATCGACGGTATAACGGAACCTCGCCAACTTCGGCCGCTAACCAGACGTGCGGGAAACCGGGCCGTTTAAGCCGGCGCGAGCCAAATGAAGTACGAGCACCGCCTGATCACCGGCGGCGTCGGGCACAACCTGCCTCAGGAAGCACCGCAAGCCTTCGCGAAAGCTGTCGTCGACGTCGCCGGCTTCTAAGCGACACGCTGAGCGGGGTAGTTTATCAACGATTATGCTTGAAATCAAGAGTCTCGCGATCTCGCTGCTGACAGTTGCCGTGGTTACGTTTACGGCTGCGGCGAACGCGACTCAGCGCACCGACTCCAATACCGGCATGACCGCGCTAACCGGCCGCTTCACGGCGCAAAGCAGCCCGTGGTTCAATTCCGCACCCTTGAGCGCAACGCTGCTGCGCGGAAAGGTCGTGCTGGTTAATTTCTGGACGTACTCGTGCATCAATAGTTTGCGGGCGTTGCCCTATACGAAAAGCTGGGCAATAAAATATAAGCGTGCGGGCTTGGTCGTAATCGGCGTTCATACCCCCGAGTTCACATTCGAGCAAAAACCACCGAATGTAGCGCAGGCAGTGCGCGATTTGAACGTTGTGTATCCGGTCGTCATGGACAGCGACTATGGAATTTGGCGCGCCTTCGAAAACGAATACTGGCCGGCATTCTATCTTCTGGATGGGCAGGGACGAATTCGTTACCATTCCTTCGGCGAGGGCGAGTATGACAAGACGGAGCACGTCATCCAGGAACTCTTGCGGGAGAGCGGCGCTACCGACGTGAGCACCGGCTCCATCGGCATAGATCCGGTCGGAGTCGAAGCGCCGCCGAATTGGCCGAACGAAAAATCCCCCGAAACCTATGTCGGCTATCAGCACGGCACCGATGCTTTCGCTTCACCCCAACGACTTGTTCAAGACGCACCGAAGGTTTACAGCGCTCCGGCAGAGTTGCCGCTGAATCACTGGGGACTAGGCGGATCGTGGAAAGTCGGCGCGGAAAGCGCGGTACTGCTGGATTCGCCGGGCAGGATCGTGTTCCGGTTTCATAGCCGGGACCTGCACTTGGTGCTCGGTCCGACGTCGAACGGTACACCGGTGCGCTTCAAGGTAACCTTGGATGGAACCGCCCCGAACGACGATCACGGGCAAGATTCCGCCCCAGACGGGACAGGCGAGGTTCGAGAACCTCGCCTGTATCAACTCATCCGGCAAAGGGATCATGTCGTCGACCGGACGTTTGAGGTCGAGTTCCTCGATCCCGGCGTTCACGCCTATGTGTTCACGTTCGGCTAGTCATCGAGCGGCACTGCGATCCAGCACGATTACGCTTGCGCCATTGAGTTGGCGACATGCCGGCTGCTCGCCGGAAGGCGTTGGCGAAATGTGCTTGATCGCAAAAGCCTGTTGCGAGTGCGATCTGGCTCAACGGTACCTCGCTTTGCGCCATGAGGTCCATGGCACGATCGATCCTTACGCGCACGATGTGTTTGTGCGGCGTGCGGCCTACGCTTTTGCGAAACGCCTGGGAGAAGTGCGAGCGACTTGAACCGGCAAGCGATGACAACATCGAAACCGAGAGCGTCTCACTTATCTTGTCAGCGATCGTTCCGTTACGGTCATGCATCTCAGCACAGCAGTTGCGACCATCGTCGCTCTGACGCGTTGAGAGTTGCCGCGCCTGCAGGCTTTAGGCCGGCGCGCGCCGCACCAACGCAAACGCCGGCCGCGTCGCCAAGCTCGCGAGCGCGTCGTCGTATGGCGGCCGCGCCACGCCGTATTCGGTGATGATGCCGGCAATGAGATTGCCCGGCGTCCGGTCTTCAAGCGCCGCGAAGATTTCACGTCCGGGCGGGTCGTCCGCGCTGGGCGGCCACCGCTGACCCGGTGCGAGGGACGCGAGCGGCAGCGCGTCGCCGGTTTGCGCGGAGCGGTCGATCGCGGCGCGCGGCAGCAGCGCGTAAAAAGGGACGCGATGATGCGCGGCCGCGATCGCCAGCGCGTACGTGCCGAGTTCGCCTCGCACGTCACCGTTTGCGGCAGCACCCGTTGCCGCGACAAGCACCGCGGCGATGCGCTGGGTTCGCATCAGCACCGCCGCGGCGCCGTCCGGGACGACCGTGCAGCGCACGCCGGCGTGCTGGCACTCGAAGGCGGTCAGCCGCAGCCCGGTCGTGAGCGGACGCGTTTCGCTCACGTAGGCGTGAACGCGTTTTCCGGCTGCGTGCGCGGTCAGGATCGCGCCGGCCGCGGTGCCCCATCCGCCGGTCGATAATGCGCCGCTGCTGCCGATTGTAAGAACAGCGCCGTCCGCGGGCAAAAGCGCGGAACCGTGCTCGGCGATCGCACGATCGAGCGCGATGTTGTCCGCGACAACGTCGAGCGCCGCCGCGAGTTCGTTGCCGGAACCGGCGGCGAGAACGCGCTCGATGCTTGCCGATTCCGAAGGTGGGCTCGCCGCGCGCAAGGCGGCGACCGCATCGTCAAACGCGCCGCCGGGCGCACACGTTCGCCGCGCTAGGACCGCGCCGAACGCCGTGAAAAGGTCGCGATGACGGGTCCCGGCGACCGCCTTCGCACCGAGTGCCGCGAGGACGTCCGGTACGCTCATGGCGCGGGCCCAAACGAGTTCGCCCGGCAAGCGGCGCTGATCGACGTATACCAGCCCGTCATCTTCCCAGCGCAGGGGGCGAAGCGGCCGCGGGGCGATGGGACGCATGGCCCGGCGGTTCACCGGCAGCGGCGCGCGCTCATGGCAGGTCGGGGTCAGGCGATGTAGCCGGCCCCGTCGAAAAGCGCCGCGGCATGACATCGAACGAGACGACGGAATGAGCGCGATATCCAACGTCGCGGTCGTGACGGGTGCGGCACAGGGCATCGGACGCCGCACCGCCGAGGTGTTGGCGGCAGCGGGCTTCGCCGTGGTGCTGGCCGATCGTCAGGCGCCGCGCGCGACGCGCGAGGCGATCGAACGCGCCGGCGGCAGCGCCGTCGAGGCGATCGGCGACCTTACCGGCGCTGACGCTGTACGCGCGCTCGACGCGGTGGTTCGGTCGCGCTTCGGGCGCATCGACGTGCTTGTCAACAATGCCGGCATCAGTCTGATCCGGCCGGCCGCCGACACGACCGTCGAGGATCTCCGGCGCGTTCTCGAAGTCAACCTGGTGGTCCCGTTCATGCTTGCCGCGACGTTCGGTCCGCTGATGGTCCAGCAGCGCACGGGCAGCATCGTCAACATCGCGTCGATTGCCGGACTGTTCGCGGTCGCGGACCGGGCGGCGTACAACGCCAGTAAGCACGCGCTGATCGGGGTCACGCGCACGCTGGCGGCGGAGTGGGGCGGCTACGGCGTGCGCTGCAATGCGGTCTGCCCCGGCTGGGTGAAAACCGAGATGGACGCCGCCGATCAAACGTCGGGAAACTACCGCGACAGCGATATCATCAATCGGGTTCCGATGGGGCGCTTTGCGTCGCCCGACGACATCGCGCAGGCGATCTTATTTTTGAGCCGCAGCGCGACCAGTGGTTTTATCAACGGCCAAACCCTCGTCGTCGACGGCGGCTGGACGGCCGACGCGACTTGGGAAAGCCTTCGGCTGCAGCATCGTCCCCCCGCATGAAGGGGCGGCAGCTCGAGCTGACCGCGGCCGGCGTTCACTCCGGCCGTACGTCGTCGGCCGATGTAATTGCCGGTCGATCCCGTCCGGTACGATTGGCCGATCGCGGATCGGCTGGTGATGAGCATACCGGCGAACGCGAACGTGTCTTCGCTGTGGTTTTCGCGGTCAGCGCTTTACCGGACGGGGCGCATCTGCCGGTAAGCGGCCTCGAGAACGGCGAGATCGTTCCGCTCGGCCTTGACGTCGATCTCGTAGACGGCGCCCGCGCGCTCGAAGCTCAGCGATGCTTCCGTGCAGCTCGCGCCGGTGCAATTCCTGGGCCGGAATCGTGCACGTTGACCGTCCGCTAGACGCACTGGGCGATCGCGCCGGTCCAGCGGATCGCGCAGCGCTGACGGAAAGCCCGCGACGTGGAAAAACGTGCACGATAGTCCGCCGGAGCAGTTGCGCACGGCGGAGTAGCCGACGTAATATCCGGTGCGGCCGGCTTCGATCACCGTGATGGTGCGAATCGGTCCGACCGATCGCGGGATTGACGCTGGAAGCAACACCGCGACGCTGCTGCGCCGCAGCGCCGCACGGATGCTCCCGTCGATGTTCGACGATAAAACAGGGCCTACGGGGTTTGCTGCTTTGGCCGCGCCGCCCGTTAGGTTTGGGACCAGCAACCAGAAAGCGATGACCGCGCCGCCGAGGGTGCTTTTCACTTCGTGCGCGCCGTCTGCGCGTTGGTCTCACCAAATGCGGCGAAGACGCGCGCGTAGACGGTTGCGTGACGTGCAATCGTCACGGCTTGATCGTGCACGATCCCGTTGACGATTCCGCGAGCGTGATAGAAGTCGACGTCGCCCGGCTTTTTCCCGGTCGGAATCGTCTTGTCGATGTCGGCGGCCGGATTGTGCGTGAACAGATTGCGCATGACGCCGATGACGAGCGCCTTTGCGGCTAGCCGCGGCTCGGCCAAGCGTTCGGGGTGGGCGACGAGTTGCGGCTCGAGTCGCGCGCCGGCGTGCCCCCGGACTGCCGATGGATCGCGCTCGAGCGCGGGAACCTCGGGGAGATGAAGCGCGCGCGAAAGTTCGGCGTAGCGTCCGGCGCGTGTCGTCTGCACGTAACCGCGGCCGCGGTATTCGAAGCCGTCGCCCGAGCCCGGACGATTTCCGTCGGCGCCGCCGTACTCGGCGTTGAACCAACTGCGGGAATGTCCGGTTTCCGTCATGTTCGCGCCGAAGTCGGACTCCGTTTGCGCCGTTGCGAGCAAATAGCCCAGCCGGTTCGGATCGGCGGTGCCGGTACTGCGGGCGGCTTCGAGGATCGCCGGGATCGCGGTTTGCGCGGCTTTGCGGTCGGCGCTCGGTACATGAGCGAGCAGCGCGGAAACGAGCGGCGATCCGCGGCCGCCGATGGCGATTTCGTCGCCGTGCGCCGCGCGCGCCGGGCGCGCGGCGATTGCGGCATCATCGTGTTGGACGCGCGAGTGGTCGGACGGGGAAGGCCGTTGAGGCGCGATCGGCGAGACGGACATGCGAACTCCCTTTGATTGCCGCGATCACGACGGCGGCGCACCGAACAAGGCCGCGACGACGAGCAACGCGCGCTGCGCCGTTCGTGGCGGGATCTCAGGCCACGCGAGCCGTTCGGGTATGCGCGCTTGAACTCGGGAGATCGCGCACGAAGACGTGGCGGTAGCCGCCGGAGAGTGACAGCACGTGAATCGTCAGGGGTGCGAGACGGTCGGGAACGGGCAGCGCTACGGCCGACGCGATCTGCGTTGCGAGGCGCGCGGTCTCCAGCGCGTCGGAACGAATCGTGAGCACGATCGCATGTAGTCTGCCGCGCCGGTCGCGAACGATCGCATCGGTGGCGCCGGGTTCGCGCAAACGCAGGAAACGCGCTGCCGGCACGGCCATGAGACGACGGCACAGCGCGGTCGCGGCAAAACGACGCGCCGCGCGCGCAACCGCGGCGAGCGCGCGCGAACGTTCGTCGGGATCGCCGTCGAGTGCATCGAGATCAAGCCGCGCCGAGGCGACCGCAGCGGCCGTGAATGCGTCGTCACCGGGCGCAACTCCGCCGCCGAGCCGCCACGCGATCGCATCGCGCAGCGCAGTGCGGACGGCGTCCTCGACCAAACCCGGCCGGCATTTGACGCGTTGAAGTCGATCCATCACGCCGCAGCGCGAGTACGATGAGTGGCGGACGTCGCGCCAGCGGCGTATGGATCACATCCATCGCGAGCGTTCGGCGACGTTCGTGGCGACGGTGATGCGGCCCGGGCGATCGTGGCGGTCGTCGTTGAACGAGTCATGCCGGAAGTATAAATCTGCGACATGCCAACAGGGTGGCACACCGCTGGATTCGATGGCGCCGGCCGCGATCTTTGGTGGCGCCGGCGGTACGCGGGGGGCTCCTCGGTCAACCGGCGCTGCGGTACCCGGCGTCGCTCATCCTGCACGTCATACCGGCACCGGTCGCGGGCGTCGCTACGCGGTGCAGATCACCGTCAGATGAAGGTCGCCTTACGTCGCCACCCCGGCGTCGATCACGCGGAGCGCCGGTTCTTCGGCGAGCTCACCTCGGTTATTCGTTCGAGCGAGCATCACGCGAACGGCTTGTCGGCGCGGGCGTGCGCCGCGCGTGACAAGCGTCACTCGAAAGCCCGCCAAGCGACGTCGCTGCTTCGCCGGTCCGGAGCAGTCGAGGGGTAGCAGACGTAAAATGTCGATGGGAGTTCCCTGATATTGCATCTTTTCGTCCTAATATGTGTTATAAACTTTGCTACCGGACCTCGCCAGGCGTCGTGAGGACCGGAGTCATTTAGCGGTCCGCTCAGAGGTTTTGGAAGATCCGTCTTCAGCTCCAGGGTTCAGGTCTAGCGAAGTGATCAATCAGACGCCTACAGTAAATCCTGAAATCTGGAGTACAGATGTATACAGACGAAACCCTTAATTGCGTTGACTGCAACGCACCATTTACGTTTAGCGCCGGCGAGCAAGAGTTCTTTGCCTCGAAGGGCTTTACGAATAAGCCGAATCGTTGCCCCGATTGCCGTTCAGCCCGGAAGGCTCAGCGTGCCGGTGGCGGCGGATCGAGCTACAGCGGTGGCGGCGGCGGCGGCTTCGGCGGCGGAGCCGGCGGTGCACGTCCCCAGCGCGAGATGTTCAACGCGACTTGCAGTCAGTGCGGCGGTGTGGCCCAAGTGCCGTTCCAGCCGCGCGGCGACAAACCCGTGTACTGCCGCGACTGCTTCGCTTCGCGTCAGTCGTATCGCTAAGCGACAGCTCGACTAAGAACCGAAAAGGCCCGTCTCTCCGGAGGCGGGCCTTTCTCTTAGTGAAAAGTCCTGCCCCGAAAGCTACAGGGTTGCCGACAGAAAACGCTCGGTGTAATAACGGGCGAGTTGGCCGCCGGTTCCGTTGGGGATCGAATCGAAAGCATGGTTGCTCCACGGCACGTCGATCGCGCTGACCCGGTCGCCATGGAGCCGCAGCGCGTCGCGCAGCTCGTGCGCGAAGGCCAAGCGAACCAGCTCATCCCGGCCACCGCCGATGAGCAGCGTCGGCGGCAACCCGGGCCGGATTTGGTCCAGCGGTGATCCGGCGGTGTAGGCGCTCGCAAACATCTCGGGTGGCCCGCCCAGATACGCGCGCAGAATACGGCGGACATCGGCCGGATCCGGCTGTGGCGGGACGCGGTAGCCGCCGGTCAAATCGACCGGCGCGTAATAGCCGATCGCCGCGCGGATCGTGAGCGGACCAGGCTCGTAGGCTGCCAGGAGGGCCAGCTCGGCGCCGGCGCTGCGTCCAAACATCGCTACTCGCCGCGGATCGACGTTCCAGGCGGGAGCGTTCGCGCCGATCGCGCGCAGCGCGTCGCGCACGTCGTCGAGTTGCGTCGGAAACCGGTAGACCGGCGCGTGCCGATAGTCGATCGCGATCGCCGTATAGCCCAGCCGGGCAAAGCTGCGCGCGACTTCGGCGCTTTGCCCGCGGTTGCCGAAAATCCACGCGCCGCCGTAGATCACGATGACGGCGGGATGCGGGCCGGCTGCGGGCGGCTCGTACAGGTCGAGTCCCAGCCGCCGGCCATCGCGAGTCGGCACCGGAAGGTTTGTGCGGACCCGGACGATCCCGCTGGTCGCATAGCCCGCCACGGCGGTTCGCACGTCGTACGGCCGCCCCAGCGTCGTCGGAGCGGGGTCGCTGCGCTGGGCCGAATACGCCGTGCCGAGCCCAGCCCGCATTTCGCGTTCGCTAGCGGCGATCGTACCGGGGAGCAAGCACCAGGGAACGAGCGCGAGCCCGAGCGCCGCCGCCGCGCAGAACAGTCCGACCGTGCGCGCCCAGCCGGAGGCCGCCCACTGCGCGATCGCTCCGGCCGCGAGGCAAGCCGCGATCCCCCAGGGTGTCGCTTCGGGTACGGCAACCGCGAGCGCCAGCGTCGGCAGCGTCGGCGCCGGCAGAACCGTCCACAGCTCGAGAGCGAGGACCAAGCCGCCCGCCACCAGCGCCGCGATCCCGCCCAACACGAACCGGACCAGACTACGGGCCGGCACAGACTTCCGGCGTGCCGCGCATGGTGTCCGGCTCGGGCGCGGATAACCGGCGAACCGCCGCTTCGATCGACTCGATGCGGCGTTCGCCGCGCGGCAGCGCCGGCCCGATGCGCGCGCGGATCGACCAGCGTTCCGTGCCGGCGTATTCGAAGCCGACCGGGATGAGCGCGACGTTCGTCGTCCCGTCGCGTTCGGCGATGTCGATCATCTTGAGAAACCCCGCCTCGAACGGCAGCCAGCCGTCGGCTCCCGGCTTGCGCGTTCCGGCCGGATCGACGTTCGGATAACCTTCGGGAAACACCAGCAGCACGCGCCCCGCGCGCAGCAGCCGAGTCGTTTCGCGCAGCGCCGCGCGGGTGTAACGCACGAGTTCCTCACGGCGATACGAACCGCTGCGGTCCAGCGTCGGCGGGCGCAGCACGACGGGATATTGCGCGGCGCGGCAGACCCGCTCCATCCATCGGCGTTGGCCTGGTGTCGCGGCCCAGTCCAGTCCCACGACGATGTGGATCGGCCGCCGCAGCCGTGTGACGAGGACCGCTCCGTCGAGCAGATGATGGAAATGGCGTGCGACGAGCAAGACCGGACCGCGCGCCGGGACGTTTTCGGCGCCGACGAGTTCGACGCTCCGGGCTTGGGTCCGAATGCCCCACTCCGAGATCGCGCGCGGGCCGAGTTGGCCCGGCGGCGGGTAAAGATTCACCTCGCGGCTCGCGCCCCCGCGCTCGCGTCCCGAGTGGGTCGACGAAGTCGACCC
>PLAE01000014.1 GCA_003134035.1 Candidatus Velthaea versatilis | reverse complement strand
CAACACAACGACCAAGGCGACCACCAACAGGCGGCGAGGCGGGCCCAGCCGCGGAGCGGGAGGGATTGGAGCGGGTGGTCCTGGCGGCTTACCCGGGTTCGAGACATCGAGGTGCGCCGGTGTTAGCGTAGCCACGAGATCGGGGGATCCCCTCAAAAGGCAGCGCTATGCGCGTCCTGCCGATTATCATACGCGTTATGAATCCGAATGACCACCGTGAAATGAGGGGATACGGAAGGGTAGGGCAGGGTTGTAGCATGACGGTATGGCGTTGCGCATCATTGTCCCCGTGGACGGCTCCGAGCCGTCCCAACACGCTATCGGGTGGGCGATCGCCTTCGCCCGGCGTGCCGGCGCGACGATTTCCGTGTGCAGCGTCGTCGATGCGATGCTGGCTTGCGTGGCGGTAGGTGGCGGAGCGGCGGTGGATACCGGTCCGATGATCGAGACCCTCAGAACAGACGCCGCCCGATTCAGCTCCGCCGCGGGGGCCCTTGCGAGCGCGGGGCACATCCCAACCACGACCACCGTTCTCGAAGGATCGCCGGCCGACGAGATCGCCGCGTTCGCGCGTGAACACCACGCCGACATCATCGTCATGGGAACGCACGCGCGGCACGGGCTAGCGCGCGGAGTGCTCGGCAGCGTCACCGCGGCCGTCGTCCGGTCCAGCGCCGTCGCCGTCGTCACCATCCGGGCGCAAAGCCGGCTTGACGGGACGGGCCCAATCGTAGTGGCCGTCGACGACTCGGCCGCTTCGACGGCTGCCGGCCGTCTCGCGATAACCTTCGCGCGTCTGCTTGGGAACCCGGTCCATCTCGTTCACGTCGGCGGAATCGACCGCGAGCGAGAACGCGACGTCCTCGAAGCGCTGAGCAACGAGGCGGCCCGCGCCGGCGTGGCTGCTTCGACCGAAATCCGCTTGGGCGCCACCGTCGAAACACTCATAGCGGCGACGACCGAACGCGACGGATCGCTGCTGGCGACGGGTACGCACGGCCGTGATGCCGTTGGCCGATTATTTCTGGGGAGCGTCGCCGAAGGACTCATCCGCGACTCGATCGTCCCGGTGCTCGTCGCGCGCTAGCGTCCGAAACTTAGGCTTCAGCTTCATGGCGCGCGGCTCCATGGCTTTCAGAGGTTCGTTGTGAAGTCGAGACTGTGCGCGCGGCACGAGCCAGGCCGAACCATACAAAAAGTGCCGCGATAGTGACAACCGGAAGCAGAACGAGAGTGAGTCACTCGTGCCGTTTCACCTTGACATAGGAGACTTTCAGTCGGCCCCGCGCTTGCTGTGGAACGTAACCCCCGCCACCGTGCAAGCGGCCGATGTTTGATCACATCGTCGCGGTCATCGACGGTTCGGAGACGTCGAACTACGTCATCGGTGAGAGCGTTACCATCGCACGCGAGGATCTCGATATCCTCACGTTCTGCATCTCGATCGATCCGGCGCTTACTGCCGACAATATCGGTCCGACAAGTTTTGAAGATTTGGCGACGGAACTGAGTCAACGTATGCTCAACAACGCCCTACGTACGGCCCAGTCGGGGGGTCTCCCGCATGCAACGGGGACGATTTTGCAGGGTGTGGAGGCGCACGCCGTCGTCGACTTTGCGCGCGCGCAGAACGCTGGCTTGATTGTGCTCGGACTCGCTCCGCGCCTTGGAGTTTTGCGCCCGTTCATCCGCAGCTTAGCAGAAAAGCTGCTCCTCGAAACGACCATTCCGCTATGCGTGGTGCGTCGTCCGACCCGCGGCACGTTGAATAGGCGGATCCTTGTACCGATCGTCGATGATGAGCTATCGCATATGGGTGTGACGTACGCGCTCAGGCTTGCGCGCCACTTCCGCTCTAAGTTTTTTTTCTTGGCGATCCAGGACGGACCGGGGGATCAATCCGCGCAGCGTGCCCTCGATCACGCCGTGCACGATGCCGCACAGGCCGAGATCAGCGCCGAACAATTGCTGCTGCCCCGAGACGACGGAGTCTGGAATTCGATCGCGCATAACGCCGATGTGCTCGCGTGCGATGCGATTGTCATGGCCACCCATATGCGTCAGGGATTCCCACGCTTCGTCGATGGTAGCGTTACGGAAGCGGTAGCGTATTGCAGCGATGTCCCAGTAGTGATCGTGCGCGGCCCGCTCACCGTCTCGACTCACTGAATCGGCCACCGATCCAAGTACAAGATTCCGATTGCGACAGATGCGGTATAGGACAGCGTTCGGCGCCGTCGCGGCATACAGCCGGCGAGTGTCGCACTTCGTTTCATTGCATGACAAGCCGAGCCGCCCACCTGCTATATTTGAAGGTGAATTGACGCGCTGGCGCTACTGCAATCGTAGCCGGGAAGCCGCCGCTCGAGCTGGGCCTCGAACCGGGTTCCGCAAGCCGGGTGTCGCTCTGTTGATTAGCTGTTTGGGCGCAATTCAGCGACACCTGATGCGATCGCCGGCGATGCGGCCGCCCAGGGCGGCCTCGACGCGCCGAAGTGATGAACCCGGACTGCGTTACCGCTCTTAGTGCAGAAAGTCCAGCAGCGCACGATTGAGTTCGAGCGCATGCGTCCAATTCAGGCCGTGCGGCGCACCGGGGATCATCAGCAGCGAACTGCCCGAAACGGCGGCGTGCGTGAGCCGCGCGCTGATCGCCGGGGGGACCGTCCGATCGGCTTCGCCGTGGATGATGAGCGTCGGTACGTCGATGCGTGCCAGGTCGGCGCGAAAGTCAGTCGCCGACCACGCCGTGCAGAGTTGAGAGGTGGCCACCGGCGATGCACGCACTGCATCGTTCCAATGAAACTCGATCGCACGTTCGCTGATGCGCGTCGCGCCAAGCACGTCGGCGTTGAAGAAGTCGTGCAGAAAGGTTTCGAGGAACGCGGGGCGATCGGCTCCGATCGCCTCACACATCCCAGCGAAGCGGCTGGGATCGATGCCGTCCGGATTATCGGCCGTCTTGAGAAGAAACGGTGTCACTGACGAGACGAACACCGCCGCTCGTACGTGCTCCGTCCCGTATTGTCCGCAGTAGCGCGCGACTTCGCCGCCGCCCATCGAGAACCCGACGATTGCCAAATCTTGCAAGCCCAGCGTCAAGACGAGCCGGCGCAGGTCGTCGGTCAGCGTTTCGTAGTCGTAACCGTCGATCGGCCGGCTCGAATCGCCGAAGCCGCGGCGGTCGTAGGTGATCACGCGATGCCCGGCCTCAACGAGAACCGCCACTTGCTTTTCCCAGGATTTGCCGCTTAGCGGCCAGCCGTGAATGAGGATCACGGGTTTTCCTCGCCCATGATCCTCGTATGCAAGTTCAACCGTCCGAGTGTGCTCTTTTCCGATCGTGATAGACGGCATCGTCGTTGGGCTCCGGCTCGCCGCCGGAAAGAGATTGGGATGGCGGCGGCTCTGGGATCAGCCTACCCCGAATTCGCCGCGGCGAACAGGTCGTCGAAGCGCCACTTCAACGAGGTGTGGAAAGACACGGTTGCCGAGGCTGCCGAATGGCCGAATAGAGCGCCTGGTCATTTCTGTGCGAAATCCCTCTAAACGTACTAGGGTTCGATCCGCCTTTTTCACGATGGGTTTCGCATTCCTGAGATGTTATCTTGATACACCTTCGGGAGTGTGGACTTGAGTAAGTTCTATTTTGTCGGCAGCGGAATCGCCGCGCTCGCCGGCGCCGTCTACTTGATTCGCGACGGCGGCATAGCCGGCTCCGATATCGTTCTTTTCGAGGAATCGGGCGACTTCGGCGGTGCGCTCGATGCGCACGGCACCGCCGAAACGGGGTATTTTATGAGCGGCAGCCGGATGTTTGAGAACAAGTATAATTGCACGTTCGATTTGCTATCCGGGATTCCGTCGGCCTCGAATCCCGCCATCTCCGTNNTGACGCCCGAGCGGATGCTCGATGCTCGGCGGATCACCGACTGCTTCGTTCCCTCCTTCTTCCAAACGACGTTTTGGTACGAGTGGTGTACGCTCTTTGCGTTCCAACCCTGGCACAGCGCCATCGAGTTCAAGCGCTATCTCTTGCGATTTATCCATCATTTTTCGACAATCGATACCCAGGAGGGCGTGTATCGGACGCGCTTCAATCAGTACGAGTCGATCGCGATGCCCGTCGTGAGCTGGCTGCGGGAACGCGGCGTGCAAATCCGCTTGGGCACGTCCGTACGAGATCTGCGCTTCGCCAAGACAACGAATAAGCGGATTACGGTTGACGCACTCGAGATAGCGATGAACGGTCAGGGCACAACCCTTGCGCTCGACGAAAAGGATTTTGTATTCGTGACGAACGGTTCGATGACGGCCGACAAGGCGTTCGGATCGATGTCGAAGGCACCCGTACTCGATCGAAGCAAGCAGAGCGGAGCGTGGAGGCTTTGGGAGACCCTGGCCGCCGACCGGCCGGAGTTCGGCAATCCCGCCGCGTTCGACGCGCACATCGACGAGTCGGTTTGGGAGTCGTTCAGCGTCACGACGAGCGGCCCGTTATTTTTAAAGCGCATTCAAGACTTCACCGGAAGCGTCCCGGGCCGCGGCGGGCTCACTACGTTCAAAGATTCGAATTGGCTCATCACGCTCTCGATCTTCCATCAGCCGTTTTTCGCCAACCAGCCCGAGAACGTCGCGGTTTGGTGGGGGTACGGTCTTTATTACGACCAGCCGGGAAACTACGTCGATAAGCCCATGTCGGCATGCAACGGACGCGAGATTCTCGAGGAAGTCCTCGGTCATCTGCACTTCGATGAGGATAAAGCGGCGATCATCGCGGCCTCCAACGTGATTCCTTGCGTAATGCCGTATATCACGAGCCAGTTTCTCGTGCGAAANNGTCTACGAGTTGCTTTCGCTCGATAGGAAGCCGACCCCGATGTATAAAGGCGCACACGATCCACGCGTCGTGTTCGCCGCGCTCGAGACGCTGCATCGCTAACTCATTTCACCGTTCAAACGCCGGAAGCTTCGTCCGGGCGCCCGATGCGGTGTGGATCGCCGAACGCAAACGCCCCCGATGCGTTTTTTGGGCATCCGGAAGTCTACGTGATGATCCTGCCTTACTTCGGTGTGATCAGCGAGATCATCCCGGTATTTTCGCGCAAACCGATTTTCGGCTACACGGGGATCGCGCTCGCGGCGTTCGCGATTGCCGGACTGTCGATGGGTGTTTGGGCTCACCACATGTTCACCACCGGCGCCGTCGATGATCCGTTCTTCAGTTTCATGTNNTGAAGTTCTTCGATTGGATCGCCACGATGTGGGGTGGCTCGTTCTCATTCGAGACCCGATGCTGTTTTCGCTCGGCTTTCTGGTGAACTTTCTCCTCGGCGACATTACGGGCGTGATGATCGCCTCGCCGCCAATCGATTTTCAGGCGTATCAGTCGTATTTCATTGTGGCGCATATGCATTACGTGCTCGGCGGCGGCAGCTTATTTGCCATCTTCGCGGCACTGTTCTTCTTGTGGCCCAAGATGTTTGGCCGTAGGCTGCGTGAGGGTCTCGGCGGCTGGTGTTTCTGGCTGCTATTCATCGGCTTTAACGTCACCTTCTCGCCGATGCATTTTATGGGGCTCGAGGGGATGCCGCGGCGCGTGTTTACCTACGATGCGACCGGCGTGTTGCCGCTGCTCAACGCGATCGCCACGGCCGGCTCGTATCTGATCGCCGTCGGCGTGCTGCTCTTTGTTTGGAACGTGATCGTCAGCGCATTCGACCGAACGCCGGTCGGTGACGATCCCTGGGAAGCGAACTCACTCGATTGGGCAACGACCGCGCCTCCGCCCGAATACAACTTTGATTGCTTGCCGCCGATTCGCAGTGAGCGGCCCGTTTTTGATGCGCGCCATCCGGAGCGCGATCCGAGCGCCGTTCGATTAAGGTGGGGTTGCAGCTCTTTCTGAGTTCGGGCGCGTTCGCAATTGTCATCGCCGTGGCCTATTGGCTGCTGGCGCGCGAGTCGGCCGGCACGCTCCTCTTGGGCTTCTTGGCGTTCGCGCTGAGTATTATGGCGGCGTACATGATCGTCGCCGAACGCGAAGCCGATCTGTGGGGTGACGACGCGCAGGCGGATAATAGCGCCGCCGCGGGCGAAGTCGTTGGGACGTATAGCATTCGTTCGCCGTTGCCGATTGCAAGCGCGGCAGCGCTGACGTGTGTTGGCCTTGGCCTGGTCGTATCGCCGACAATCGCGGTGATGGGCGTCATTGCGATATTCGCCCTGGGCGCACTTTTCATCGTGCAAAGTTCATGACGCCCCTCGCGAGGCTCGCTTGAATTGGTTTTCCGGCTTCCCATCAATCAATGACCGCGTACGGCTCACTTCGGTCGAACGCGACTACACGAATCGTGAGACGCTCGCGGGATTACGGGCGCGCTTGGGAATTCGGCGTCATTCCGATTCGCGGACGTTTCGCTCCACTGGATTGTGCTAGATCAAGGAAGTCGTGGCTTGACAATTGCGCATAATTGTGGTCGATAATCCCATCGAGCGATGTTTCGTTTACACATTCACAGCGTTGCACCGATGCTAGCACCTTGGCGCGGCCGGCACTTATCCCCCAATTCCACGATATCACCAGCCGAAAGCACGTGTTAAGCTCAGCAGCGCTCGCTTTCAAGCGCTGCTGTATAGTTCCTAATCCCGCTTGCAATTAGTCGTTGTTTCCCCACCTGCCGAGCATTCGATGACGACACGAACGCTGTCATGATGACGCGGTCGAATTTGCTCCAGCCAAACCGGAGTTTCCGACGGGCTCGCTTTCCCCGACCGTGGATTTCACCGATAGCAATTGAATTCGCCATGCCTTAGCCTGATCGTAAATGTCAGAATGTTCGCGCTACGCCGATCCTCGCACCGCTCGTGCCCGCTGCGCGCTTGGAGGGGTAACCCATTAACGCTCGCGACGACGATCCCAAGCGTCAAGACGTCACGGAGACTGGCGTACGCCGAGTCCTCATCGTCGCCGCTGTGATGGCGGCGGCGCTGATGCAGACCCTCGATTCGACGATCACGAACGTGGCGCTGCCCACGATCCAAGGCAACCTCGGGGCCGATCAAGACGAGGGTACTTGGATCGTCACGGCCTACACGATCGCCGCCATTGTGGTCATTCCGTTGACGCCGTGGCTCCAGAATCGCTTCGGCCGACGGAACTACTTCGTTGCGTCGATCGTGGGCTTTACGCTTGCATCGATCGTATGCGGAGCCTCGAGCGACCTGACGACGCTCATCATGGCCCGCGTTGTGCAAGGCGCGTTCGGCGGTGGACTCTTGGCGACGGCTCAATCGATTCTACGCGACACGTTTCCCTCGCACCAGCTCGGGCTAAGCCAAGGAATATTCGCTTTGGGTGCGATCATGGGCCCGGCGCTCGGGCCACCGCTTGGCGGGATCCTCGTCGATAACTACGCGTGGAACTGGGTTTTCGACATCAACATCGTGCCGGGTATCTTTGCGGGAGTCGTGTTGGCGCTCATGCTGCGGGATCCCGACGCGGCGCGACCGGCACCCGTCGACGTTCCGGGCTTACTTTTCTTGGCGGCCGGCTTGGGCTCGATGCAATACGTCTTGACCGAGGGCGAACAGCACTATTGGTTCGCGAACGGAGCGGTCGTCTTCTTTACCGCGCTCATGATCGCGGCGCTGGGCGCATTCGTCGCCTGGGAACTGTTTGGGACGCGCGATCCGATGGTGGACTTACGGATCCTGCGCAATCGCAGCGTCGCCGCGGGTTCGCTGCTCGCGCTGGCGCTGGGCGCCGCCGTCTTTGGATCGACGTATATCCTGCCGCAGTTTACGCAGAGCCTACTCGGTTTCACCCCGACCTTGAGCGGCGACTTGTTCATTCTGCGTGCCGTGCCGATCATTATCGTCGCACCGATCCTCGTCCGGATAATGGGTAAAGTCGATCCGCGCGTGCTGCTGGGATTAGGCTTTCTGCTCGTCGCGGGCGGGAGTTGGCTGCAGGCCGGCGTCACGACGGCCGAGGCCGGCTTTTGGAGCTTCGGGCCGGCGCTCGTCATAACGGGTATCGGCTCGGCGCTACTGTTCATCCCACTTTCGACCGCAGTGCTGGGAGCGACGACTCCCGAAGAGGGTCCAAAGGCGAGTGCGTTCGTCAATCTTTCGATGCAGCTCGGCGGTTCGATTGCTGTTGCCGCGCTGACGATCCTCATCGACTGGCGCTGGACCTTTCATTCGACGATTCTGGGCGCGGGGCAAACGCTGGCGAGCCCGCTCGTGCGCCAGTTTCTGCACGGTGGGACGCCCGGCGAGCTCTCGAATCTCGTGAATTCGCAGGCGGCGATCTTCGCGTATGCGGACGCGACGCGGGCGATCGTCGTGGTGTGCCTGGCGTGTGTTCCGCTCGTCCTGCTCATGCGCCGGCCGAAGGCGAGGCGTGAAGCCGCGGCGCCGGTCGTGCTGCCGGCCGGTGGCGCGGCACGTGTTCGGCCGCCCACGTCGAGCCAGCCCAAGGCCGCCTAGACCTCGACCCGGCAATGCAGCGGCGCGCGGACATTGCGGAACGGTTCACGGCGACGACTTTGGCCTTTGATTCGAGATGCTCATCGCCCGGAATGCCCTTATGGCACTCGCCCAAAAATAGTAATACAAAAGAGTCCGTCACGGTATCGTTAAAAAAACGGGTATAGATACGAATCGTAGTCGGAACGTTGTCGATCGTCGGCGTGTTAACCGTAGGCACGATGGTACAACGTTAGGACGCTCATGAAACTATCACGGAGCATTTGCTCGGTCGCCGCCGCGGCGGCATTTTCGACCCTGATTCTACCAATTGCGGCGAGTGCTGATTCGTTACCGAATTATGCAGCCAACAAGGAGATGATTCACGGAAGGATCTCGTCAGTTACCGGAAAGTACGACATCGACGTCCGCGACGATCGCGGCTACGTCGATCACGTCCGCCTTCACGACGGCACGGTTATCAATCCAACGGGATTAACGCTTGCGGCCGGCGAGACGGTCACCATTATTGGCGGCAACCAGGGTCGCGTCTTTCGCGCGGACGAGATCGACACGCCGTACAACATCGACGACGGTGCCGCGTACGCAAACGGTCCGGTCGAGGTCGAGCCGTACGCGTACGGCGCGTACGATCCGGCCTACTCTCTCGCCTATCCGGCGTACATCGGTCTCAATCTCGGCTTCGGCGGTTATTACGGGCGCGGATACTACGGCGGTGGATATTACGGCCACGGCGGCTATTACGGCCACGGTGGCTACTACGGTCGCGGCGGATACTACGGCAACGGATATAACGGCTACCGCGGCGCTCCGGGGTATCGCGGCTCCGTCGGCGTCAGCTTTCCGCTCGGCAGCACCCGCAACGGATCGTCGTACGGCGGCGGCGCGACACGCAGCTTCGGCGGCGGCGCGACGCGGAGTTTCGGCGGCGGTCGCGGACCGTCTGCGGCGGGCCACGCCTCGGGCGGCGGCGGATCGCACCATTGATCGACACGATCGACTCGTCGTCGAACAATCGAAAGAGCCGCGGGTAACCGCGGCTCTCTTCACGTGCGCGGCGAGAGTTTGCTGTTCCGCCGGCTGTAGCCGAAGTACACGCAAAGCCCGATCGCAAGCCACACGACATACGCCACGATCGTTTGCAAGGGCAGACCGTTGAAGATCAACGCGACGGCCCCGATTGCCGAAAGCGCCGGAACGACCGGACTAAACGGTACGCGAAAGCCGCGCTTCAGATCGGGCGAGCGGCGGCGCAAAACGATCACGCCGATGGAGACGAGGGTGAACGCGGCGAGCGTCCCGATGTTCACGAGCTCGGCCACCACGTCGAGTTTGGCGACGGCCGCGACCGCAGCGACGACGATGCCGATCAGCGCCGACGAAACGAACGGCGTGCGGAACGTCGGATGCACGCGCGAGAAGATCGCGGGTAGCAAACCATCGCGCGACATCGCGAAGAAGACGCGGCTCTGGCCGTACAGCATCACGAGCAAGACCGTCGTGAGCCCAGCGATCGCGCCGACGGCCACGATCGCGCCCGCCCAGCCGAGCCCGATCTGGATCAGTGAGTACGAGACCGGCGATGCGACGTTGAGCTTCGCGTAGGGTAGGATGCCCGTCAGCACGCCCGAGACGATGATGTAGAGCACGGTGCAGATCGCGAGGCTGCCGATGATGCCGCGGGGCAGGTCGCGCTCCGGATTGCGCACCTCTTCGGCCGACGTGGAGACCGCGTCGAATCCGATATAGGCGAAGAACACGAGCGCGG
>PLAE01000074.1 GCA_003134035.1 Candidatus Velthaea versatilis | reverse complement strand
ATATGCTTCTGACGCGTGGCGGTTTTGATCGCCGTGATGATTTGACGCGTGATGCACAGCTCAGCGAAGGCACGGAAGCTGGACAACTTGTCGGCTTTGAAGTCACGAACGGCTTTGTACAGCCCGATCATCCCTTCTTGGATGATGTCCTCGCGGTCCGCACCGATGAGAAAATAGCTCTTGGCCTTAATCCGGACGAAGTTTTTGTACTTGTTGAGCAAAAACTCCATCGCCAGATTGTCGCCCGACTTCGCCGCGGAAACGAGATCCTCGTCCGGACGCTCGTGGTAATCGAGCACATCGGTGGAGGGTTGGGAAAGCGCCATGCAGTTCTGCCTCTTTTTTCCGGGACCGACGTGCGCGAAGACGCGGGCCGGAGCCCGTCGGGCCGCGCACATCCGAATAAGTATAGGAGACTCCTGCAAGACCGTCAAGGATAGAAGGAGAGTTTTCAGGCCGACTTCACGCCCAAAGCGGCAAGCAGCCGCTTGCGAAGCGTTTCGGGCGCCCCTGCGTTATGGGCGGCTGGCTCACTCGCCCGAACGCCGCCCTCAGCGCGCTCGAACACAAGGTAGCGGGTCCCAAGGTCGATCGCTTCGTCGACGTCGTGGGTCACCAGGATCGCCGTGGCATCGCTGGCTGCGACGATCTCACGCAGCGCCGCCCGCAGTTCGAGCCGGCGCAGGGCGTCGAGCGCCGCCAGCGGCTCGTCGAGCAGGATGAGATCGGGCTTGCGCACGAGCGTGCGCGCCAGCGTCGCGCGCTGAGCCATCCCGCCCGAGAGTTCTTTGGGCAGCTTGGTTCGGGCCGCGGTCAAACCGACGAGCGCGAGCACCTCGCCGATGCGGCTCCGTTCGACGGCGTCGCGCGCGGCGAAGTCCACGTTCTTCTCGACCGTCAGCCACGGAAACAGGCGCGGCTCCTGAAAAACGAAGCCCACCTCGCCCGCGACCGCGATGGTCCCCGCTTGCGGCGCTTCGAGTCCCGCGATGCAGCGCAGCAGCGTCGATTTCCCGCAGCCGCTGGCACCCAGAATCGCCAGCCGCTCTCCGCGCGGCACCGTCAGGTCGAAATCGGTGAAGACCGGCTGACCTCCGAAGCCTTTGGTCAGTCCGGTGATCCGGACGGCGGGTTCGGCCGGCGCTCCCCGGCCGCCGGCGGTGCCTGCCGCATCGGTGTGCGCGATCATGATGCCGGCAGGGTATCGGTCCAGGCGACGAGCCGCCGCTCGATCCGGCGCATGCCTGTCTCCGACAGCTTCCCGCACAGCGCGAAGAGGAGGACGGCAACGAGGATTTCGTCGGTTCGCGAGATCTGCTGGCCCTCGGTCAGCAAAAAACCCAGCCCCTTGGTCGACGCTAGCAGTTCGGCGGCGACGAGAAACAGCCACGCTTGGGTCAGGCCGATCCGGGCGCCGATCAGCAACTGCGGCAGTGCCGCGGGGACCAGCACCCGCAGCGCCAGCGCCGGCCCGCGGACGCCGAGGACCCGCGCCACGTCGATGAGCTTGCGGTCGACGTTGCGGATGCCGCTCGCCAAACTCACGTAGATCGGAAAGAACGCGCCGATCGCGATGAGCGTGATCTTCGCCGTTTCACCGATTCCCAGCCACAGCAGGATCAGCGGAACCCAGGCCAGACTCGGCACCGCGCGCACCGCCTGCAAGGTGGGATCGATGAGCCGCTCGGCGAGCCGCGACGTGCCGACCAGCGCCCCCAGCCCGACGGCGAGGACCAGCGCGGCTGCGAATCCGAAGGCGACGCGCTCGATACTCGCGCCGAGGTTCACCCAGAGCGCGCCGCTGGCGGCGAGCTGGCCGAATTCGGCCCAAACCGCTTGCGGAGAGGCGAACTGGTAGGGCTTGACGGCGCCGCTGGCCGTGAGGGCGAACCACGTCATGACCAGCAGGCCCGGCAAAATCAGCGTCACGTCCGCAGAGCCGCCCCGATGGGCTGCGGGTCGAGCAGGGTCGCGGCGGCCGTGTCGAGATCGGTACCCGCGGCGACGAGATTTTCCGCCCGGATGATCGGCACCACGCCGGCGATGGCGTCGGCATAGGCTTTCCCCGGCGCCGGATCGGGATAGGTGGTGCGTTCGCGAATCTCGACCTCGCACACGCGTTCCTCGAGTTGCGACGCCTGGGCGAGCGCCTTGGCGGCTTCGTCGGGATGGGCGATCGCGTAGCGCCGCGCATGTTCGTACTGCACGAGCACGATCGCCGCGACGTCCGGATGCGCGGCCAAGAAATCCTCGCGTGCGTTGAGCGCCCCGAACGTGTTGAAGTTCACGTTGCGGTAGAGCAGCCGCGAACCGGCGTCGAGCTGCGAGGCTGCCATGTGCGGATCCAAACCCGCCCAGGCGTCCACCTGTCCGCGCTCGAGCGCCACCCGGCCGTCGGGGTGCTGCAGATCGACGATCTCGACGTCGGCGGCGTCCAGGTCGCTAGCGCGCAGCGAGCGCAGCAGGAAGAACCACGGGTCGGTGCCGCGCGTCGCGGCGATCTTCTTGCCGCGCAGTTCGCCCACGGAACGCAGCGGGCTATCCTTGGCCACGACGAGCGCCGTCCATTCCGGCCGCGAAAACAGATACACCGTTTTGATCGGGTTGCCGTTCGCCCGCGCGAGCAACGCCGCGCTGCCGGCAGTCGAGCCGAATTGGATCGCGTTCGCGGCCAAAAAGCTATTGGCTTTGTTCGAGCCCAGCGACAGCACCCAATTGACCTTCACGCCGCTTTTCGCCAGCGCGGCTTCGAGCGCGCCGCTGCTTTTGAGGATCAAACTGGGCGGATTATAGTACGCGTAGTCGAGCGAGAGCGCATCGAGATCGGCCGAACGCGCACGGCACGGCACGGCCGAGGCGATTGCGGCGGCGGCGCCGGCGGCGAGAAAGCGCCCGCGGCTGAGCGACATGAACGTGTCTCCTTCTGAGAGGGGACGAGCACCAACAAAAAAACCCCGCGACTGGCGCGAGGTTTGCACTTCGATAGCCGGCTTTGCGTGCCGCGCTAGATCAAGTGAAAGCTACGCCGGCCCAATGCGGGGCGACAACACGGCGACGTACACGCGATCAAAGCGGGCATGAACTTCACGCTAACAGACGAGCGCGGGAGCGTCAACGTCCAGGCTGCGGGAATTGGCAGCGCCGGCCGCGCGAACGCGATCGGCGCCGCGGATCAACCTACATTTTTGTCTTTGAACACTTGATGAATTTGCCCGACGCATCGCGACACTGGTGATGATGCTTCTTCTTCATGGCCATCGCAGAACTGCACTTGACGAACTTGCCGCTCGCATCGCGGCACTGCTTGGCCGACGCGGTTTCCCCGCCGAACGCGGTGATCATGAGAAAGGCAATAGACGTGGCGATAAAACGCAACATGGTCGCTCCTAGTAAAAAGGCGCTTACTTTCGTGTAGCGCGCTTTTTCCGCAGGGGCCGCCACACCTGCGCCAGGCAGCGTTCCAAGGAAGGGAAAAACGACCTTGCCCGCGAGGTCACGCTTGGAGCGACGACCGTTCGCGGGCGGCGCGGGGCAACCGCTTGATGAGCTTGAGCCGCGTACCGGATTCGCTGTAGGCGACCTCATCCATGAGTTCGCGCATGATGAACGAACCGAAACCGCGCAGCGCTTCGACCGGCGGGCGCGCCCGCGCGCACATCTTCTCCGAGTCGAAACCGCGGCCGCTGTCTTTGATTTCGACGATCAAGCCGGCCGTGCCGTACGACACCGAAACCTCGAAGCCGCCGTCGGTGCGCTGGCTATGCTCGACGGCATTCGCCAAGCCCTCACCGACGGCGACTTCGATGTCGGCCAGCGCCTGACCGCGAAAGCCGCAGTGCTCGGCAAAATCGACGACCTCACGCCGCGCCCGGCCGACTGCCTGGCTCGATTGCGGATACGTTCGGTGGTACGATGCATTCACGTGTCCGAAGGTCGTCAACCCATTCCCTCACTCCGTGACCCCGGAAGCGTTCAGCCAATAAAACCGGCGTCATAGGTAAGACTATCCAAATTAATAGCGGCTAATCACTCGCGGCAATGCGCCGCTAATAAATTTGCAGTGACCCCCGTTCGCACCCGCCGCGCGTTGCTCCGGGCCCGGGGCAGCAGATGCAAACGAGCCGCAGCCGTGTTTAAACGACGTGTTAGGTGCGCTCCCTCGTGCGCTGCCGCAGGACTTCGTAGAGCAGAACGCCGGCCGCCACCGATGCATTGAGCGACGCGATCTTCCCCTCCATCGGGATCGAAACGAGGTAGTCGCAATCGCGCTGCACGAGCGCCGAGATGCCGCTCCCTTCCGCCCCGATGACCAGCGCGAGATCGAGGCTGAAGTCGGCTCGCGTGTAAGCAATCGCGGCCGGATCGTGCGCGGCCCCGGCGATCCAGATGCCGGCCTTCTTGAGCGTCCGAATCGATTGAGCGACGTTCGCGACGCGCGCGATCGGCAAATAGGCGGTGGCTCCCGCCGCAGCTTTGCGCACGGTCGCGTTGACGCCCGCGGCGCGGCGTTCGGGCAGGACCAGCGCCGTTGCGCCGGCGCTCTCCGCCGTGCGGATGATTGCACCGACATTATAAGGGTCGGTGATGTGATCGAGGACGACCCATAGGCCGGGCGCGGTCCGGGGGCGCAGCGCGATCGCTTCATCGAGTGCGATGTACGCGAACGGCGCGCCGAAGGCGACCACGCTCTGATGCGCCTTGTAGGGGAAAGCCGCGAAGAAGCCGCGGTTCTCGAAGCGCAGCGCAACGCCGGCGGCGCGCGCGCGTTCGAGCAGCACGCGCAGCGCGGGGTCGTTCTTGCGCTCGTCGCCGACGTGGATCCGGCGCAGCGGCTCGCCCGCCGCGAGAGCTTCGTCGACGGCGTGAATGCCGTAGACGACGTCGTCGAGATCGACGCGCGCCGTACGGCGTTCCGGCCGCGGCGTTACCCGGCGCCGATCCATCGCGCGGTTACTCCTCGAAGGTCCAGCTCGTCGTGCCGTCCTTGTTGTCGGTGAGCACGATGCGCAACTCGGCCAGCGCTTTACGCAGCCGGTCGGCGCGCGCGAAATCGCGTCCGGCGCGGGCCGCGTTGCGCGCCTCGATCACCGTTGCGATGGCGGCTTCGGGCGTGTGGCCGTTGAGATGCACGGCGTCGCCGAGCGCCGCAGCCAAGCGCGCGACGAAGGCGTCGTCGAAGATGCGCAGCGCCGGCGCCGCCGGCGCGAACGCACCGGCGATGCCGAAGAGGTGCTGCGCGGTGTCGAAAAACGCCACGGCTTGCGGGCCGCGAACGCGCGGATCGGCGACCGCCTCGAAGAGCACCCCCAGCGCCCCGGCGGTGTTGAGATCGTCGGAGAGCGCGTCGAAAAAGCGTCCTTCGTAGGCCGTGAGGACCGCGGGGTCGCCCGCGTCCGCGCCCAACTTCTCGTAAGCGCGGCGCAGCCGGTCGAGCGCCGCCGTCGCACCGGTGATCGAATCCTCGGTAAAATTCATGGGCTTGCGGTAGCCGGTGCCCAAAAACAACAGCCGGATCGCACGCGGATCGTGGCGGTCGAGCAGCGCCGAAAGCGGCTCGAAATTGCCCAGCGATTTGGACATCTTTTTGCCGTCGAACATGAGCAGCCCGCCGTGCATCCACACGTTGGCCATCGGCGGCGCGGGCATGAGCGACTCGCTCTGCGCGATTTCGTTCTCGTGGTGCGGAAACACCAGATCGAATCCGCCGCCGTGAATATCGAACGGTTCGCCTAGGATCGCGCGCGCCATCGCGCTGCACTCGATGTGCCAACCGGGCCGCCCCGCGCCCCACGGCGACTCCCACGCCGGTTCACCGGGTTTGGCGAATTTCCACAGGGCGAAGTCGAGCGCGTCGTGTTTGTGTTCGTCGACCGCGATGCGCGCGCCGGCTAGCAGTTCGTCGACATTGCGATGCGAGAGCGCGCCATAACGCGGGAATTTTTTAACCGTGAAATAGACGCCGTCGTCGGTGGTGTAGGCGAAGTCGCGCGCGACGAGTTCGTCGACCATCTCCACGATCGGTTCGATGTAAGCCGTGGCGCGCGGCTCGACGTCGGGGGGGTCGACGCCCAGGCGCCGCATCGATGCGGCGAACGAGTCGTAATGGCGGCGCATTATCGCCGAATACGACTCGCCGGTTTCGCGCGCGCGCGCGATGCTGCGGTCGTCGATATCGGTCACGTTGCGCACGTACGTGACGCGATAGCCCAGATGCTGCAGATAGCGCCGCAGAACATCGAAAAATAAAAACGATCGCGCGTGACCTAAATGCGCTTCGGCCGAGGGTGTTAAGCCGCAAACGTACATCCGCACGTGGTTCGATTCAAGCGGCGTGAACGGTTCGACCGTCCGCGTCCGCGTGTTATAAAGCTTTAGAGACATCGCGCGCTTTCTCGATTTCGGTCAACCGTTCTTCGAGCTTCTCGATCCGCTCGGCAAGCGCGGCAAGCAGCGGCGCGTTGGGATCGGGCAGATCGACATGCGGCCGCGCATTCGGGGCCGAGACGGGCTTTCCGTCCTGCAGCACGACGCGGCCCGGAATGCCGACCACCGTGGAATTGGGCGGCACGTCCTTGACGACGACGGAGTTGGCGCCGATCTTGACGTTATCGCCGATGGAGATGTCGCCCAGCACGGCGGCGCCCGAACCAACCGTCACGTTGTTCCCGAGCGTCGGGTGACGCTTGGTATGCGCCAGCGACGTCCCGCCCAGCGTCACGCCTTGATAGAGCGTCACGTTGTCGCCCACGATGGCCGTGCTGCCGATGACGACGCCGGTTCCGTGATCGATGAAGAAACCGCGGCCGATCGTCGCGCCGGGGTGGATGTCGATTCCGGTCAGGCGGTGGGCGATCTCGGCGATGAATCGGGGCAGCAGCGGGACGCGCGCGCGCCACATAACGTGCACCACGCGGTGCACGGTGATGGCGTGAAAGCCGGGATAGGACAAAACGACGTCGAGCCACCCGTCGGCCGCGGGATCGCGTTCAACGGGGGCGCGCAGGTCGGACAGGAACGTGGTGAAGACTGAATTCGGCACGGTCGGACCGTAGGATGCCAAGCGGGCAGCGGGCGGTTGCGGCGCGGCAACGCCGCGGTGCGCTCAACCGCCCCTCGTTCGCCGCCCGGGTGACGCCTACTCCAAGCCCGGGCGGCCCCGCGAGCCGGCGCCTTCACCATTGGATACTGAAGCGTCCGAGTGGCCGTCGAGGTCGCCGTGGACCGCCTCGTTCGACTTGCGCGCGCTGCCGTTGGTCGGTGCGTTGCCGTACACGATCGGCGTTTGCGGCACCGGGTAGCCCGCGGCGGTGAAGACATCGACGATGGTCCGGTTCGTATCGAACCAGACTTGCCAGTAATGGTCCGTATGCGTGTACGGCCGAACGGCGAGCAGCGGTCCCTCCGGGGTGAACTGGAGGATTTCGACATCCGGCGCGGGCGTCGTCGTCACGTTGGGAATCGCGGCGATCGCCGGCTGCAACCGGGCGATCGCGTCGCGCGGATCGACGCCGTTGGCGATCTTGGCCGTGCACTCGACGCGGCGGTACGGCAACGAGCTGTAGTTTTGAATTAGCCCCGAGAAGATCGCGTTGTTGCCGATGATCGTTTCGACGTTATCGGGGGTCACGATCTTACTGACGAACAGCCCGATCTCGCGCACCGTTCCGGTGACCGTTGCGGCGGTCACGAAGTCGCCGACTTTAAACGGTCGCAGCACTTGCAAAAAGACGCCCGCGGCAAAGTGCGCGAGCAGGCCGCCCCACGCGGTGCCGATCGCCAGACCCAAGCCCGCGAGCAGCGCGACGAACGACGTCGTCTGGATTCCGAAGATGCTCAACAGAGCCAAGATCAGAACGAGGGTCAAAAACCCGCTGACGATCGTGGCGAGATATTTTGCCACCGTGACGTCGATGCGCCCGGCCCGCTCGAAGATGTGCTCCATGAAGCGCGAGGCCAACGAAATCAGCCAGCGGCCGATGATCCACGCGGCGATCGCGCCGATGACCTTAATACCGAAATCGATCCCTTGGGTCGCCAAAAAGGCCCAGATCGTATGCAGGACGTCCATTCTAACCTTTCTGTGGCGGGGGCGTGCAGCCCACCTTGCGCAGTCCGTTCTTCGCGGGTTTGTTCGTCCGCTTCGGGCCGCGCCCATCCTCGGCGCGGCAAATCCGCTGCGGCGCGCACGGGCTAGCGGCACAGCACCAAGCCGAGCGGAAACGGTGCGCCGGCCGCGCAATTCGGCCAAGGTGCGACAGACCCGAGCCGCGGCGGTGCTCGTCGGGATTTTCGCCGATCCGCCATATCCCGTGATCTTCGTCGAACGCGCCGCGCATTTGCGCGATCATCCCGGCCAAATCGGTTTCCCGGGCGGTTCGGTCGATCCGGCCGACGGCGATGACCGCGCGCGCACCGCGCTGCGTGAACTGCACGAAGAACTCGGCGTGAGCGCCGAGCGCGTGACCGTCGTCGCGCGGCTGCCCGACGCGCACCAGCGCTCGAACAACTTCGTCGTGACGCCGATCGTGGGCGTGCTGCAGCCCGCGACCCCGCTGACGATCGACGCGTCCGAAACCGCGGCCGTCTTCACCGTTCCGCTCGACGAGATCGTGGCGCCGGGCGCGGTTCATCCCGGCATCGAGACGGTCGGCAAAGGTGACTTCGACACCTGGCTCTTCGACTACGGCGACCTGCACGTCTGGGGCTTGACCGCGCGCATCCTGCACGATTTCGTCGCCACGTGGCACGACGCGGCGGCAAATTTGCGCCCCGCGGTCCAACGCGCACTGCAGGATTCGGCTGTGCAGGANNCCGTGACGTTTGCGGCTGCGCCGCAAGCCGCCGTGGTGCGGCTTAGGAGTCGGTCGCGGCGGGCCGTTCGGGCTGGATGGTCTTGAACGGGACGCCGCCCGGACCGAAGGCGATCGGTTCGAGTCCGCGGCCGTGCAGCAGGTGCGAGCTGATCGCCCCGATGCGAATGAGGATCCGGTCGTGGCCGAGCAGGGGAAAGATCAGCGCGAGCGGCGGTCCGGCGGCCTTTCCGGTCAGCGCCATCCGCACGGCGGCGAACGCGTCGGCCGGGACGATCCCGAACTCGGCGCCGATCGCGGGCAGATCGTGATCCAGCGGCAAGCCGCGCAGTTCGGGCGCCGCGTCGACATACTGACCCACCGCATCGAGGAAAAACACGACTTGGCGATTGCGCAGCCGCTCGAGTTCGAGCGCCGGCACCACGACCGCTTCGGCGCGCAGCGCGGCGACGAGCGCCAGTGCCTCGGCGCTCGAGCCGGCCGCTGCGCCGTACGCTTCGATGAAGGTCTCGACCCAGCGCAGCGCTGCGGGCGGCGGCGGCATTTCGAGCAGTCCGGCCCGCTGCATCGCCACGATGAGCGCCGCCGCCGCATCGCCGCCGCCGGAATGCGGCTCCCCGGCATCCTCGGCGCCGCGGCGGCTGCGCGGACTCGGACGCGACATAGAGTGGATGTATCGTCCACAGGGCGAAACGTCCCTGCACCGTGATCACTACCGGCGTCGTCTGTCGCGATTTCATTGGCCGGCGGTACGAACTCGAATTCTTGCTCGAGCGCGTCCTGCATCCCCCCGCCGGGCACGGTTCGACGTTGCTCGTCGCCGGCGACGCCGGCATCGGCAAGACCCGGCTCATCGACGAGTTCGCCGGCGCGCTGGCTGGGCACGGCATTACCTTCGCGCGCGCCGACTGCTACGAATTCGGCGACGCGCCGTATGCGCCGTTGCTCGAGATCGCCGAAGCGCTGGGTGCCGCGCCCGCCGTCGCCGCACTGGGGCCGCAGGGCGTCGCCGGTGACGCGGCGGCGGGGCGCGAGCGCGCGCGCCGTTACGCCGCGTTCGCCGCGGCGCTGACGGCCCAAGCCAAAACGAAAACCGTCGTCGCGGCGATCGAGAATCTGCAGTGGGCCGACATCGCCACCCTCGAGCTTTTTCGTTACGTGAGCGCCGCGCTCAAAGACCACCGCTTCGTCCTCATCGCGACGCTGCGCAACGAAGATATCGGGTCGCTCGGACGCGCGACCTCGCAACTGCGCGCCGAGATCGAACGGGCGGCCGACGCGACGATTACCCTCGCACCGCTGGGACCGGCCGAGATGCGCGCGCTGCTCACGTCGGTCTTGCGCGACGACGGCCGGCGCGTGTCGGCGCAGGTGCTCGACAAAATCGCCGAACTTTCCGACGGCCGGCCCTTTCACGCCGAAGAATTGCTGCGCGGCATGCTCGACTATCGCGGACCCGCCGGCGACGGGCCGGCGAAAATCCCGCGTTCGCTGGGCGCGGCGGTGCACGACCGGCTCGCATCGCTCGATGAAGCGGACCGCGAAGTGCTGGCCTTCGCCGCGGTCATCGGCCGGCGGTTCGCGGCACCGTTCTTGGCCGAACTCGCGGGTAAACCGCTGGCCGACGTGCTGCTCACGCTGCGCCGCGCGCGTAATCTGCAGCTCATCGCCGAGGATCCGGACGACGACGCGTTTTTTTTCCGCCATCAACTCACGCGCGAAGTCGTTTACGAAGAAATCCTGTTCGCCGAAGCGCGCACGCTGCACCGGCGTATCGTCGAGGAGCTCGCGGCGCGCAGCGACCTCGACGTCGCGTCGATCGCGTATCACGCTTGGCGCTCGGGCGACGACGCGTTGGCGCTGCGCTGGAACGAAGCCGCGGGCGACGCCGCGGCGGCGATCCACGCGCACACCGATGCGGGCCGCCAATACGAACGGGCGTTCAATGCCGCCGCGAGCCCGGACGCGCGCGCGCGCCTGGCCCAGAAAGTCGCGCGCACGTTGTACGCCGAGGGCGACCTCGACGGCGCGGCGCGCTGGTTCGCGATCACGATGAGCAGCGCCGGCGCGGCGGGCGATCCGGTGGCGGTGCACAGCGCCGCGCTCGACCGGGCGCTCGCCCTGTGGGAACACGGCAGCGTCGACGCCGGGATCAGCGCGGCGCAAAGCGTAACCGCGGCGCTGGCCGGCGAGGATTCGGCGCTGCGCTTTCATGCCGAAACGCTTACCGCCTCGCTGCTGACGGCGACGGACCGCGCCGCCGAGGCGCTCGTGCATCTGGACGCCGCCGCCGGCCTGACCTGCGCGCCCGAACCCGTCTGGCAACTCCGTCACCGCGGCATCCTCGCGCACACCCTCGCGCGCCTAGGGCGGCTGGACGAGAGCCAAGCCGAATTCGCGCTCGCGGTCGCCGGCGCGCGCGACTACGGCGACAGCGAACAGGTCGTGCGCGGGCTCAACAACTGGGCCAACATTCGCTTTCGCATGGGCGATCTGAGCGGCGCGGGCGCACACTACGCCAGCGCCCTCGAGGTGGCGCGCGAACTGCGTTCGCCGCGCCTGGTGGCCTGGCTGATCGCCAACAACGCTTTCGTGGCATTGCTGCGCGGCCAGCTCGCCGACGCCCGCGCGCTGCTGCTCGAATTTCTCGCGATCGACCACGACGTCGAAGTCATTTGGGTGCAAGGCCAGGCGCTGGTGTATCGCCTGGGAACGCTCATGGCTGACGATGAGCTGCTGCGGCTGGTCAAGATCGACGACGCGATCGCGCGCGCCGCCGCACTGACCGACCGCAATGCGCTGGCGATGGCCGCGGGCGCGGCCCTCGCGCGCCGCGTCATCACCGGCGCGGACAGCGGCGCCTTCGCGGGCGGCATCATTGGCCAGCTCGCCGGCGCCGAGGATGTCCTTTGGTTCGCCGACGGAATCGCGCGCAGCGTTCCGTCGCTGGTGCCGCAAGCGCGCGCGCTGCTCGTCGGGGTCGCGGCCGATCCCTACGCCGAAGCCGCGCGCGCCGCGCTGCTGCTCTTCGATGCGCGCGTCGCCCTGCGCGAACGGCGCAAAGCCGACGCCGACCGCCTCGCGCGCGAGGCGACGCACGTCTTCAAACGTCTGGGCTGGGTCATCGAGGAAGCGTACGCGCGCGAACTGAGCGGCAACGTCAGAGACGCGATCGAGGCGTTCCGCCGGTGCGGCGCGGTGGCTGAGCTGACCCGGCTGACGACGGTCGACCACAAGGGGCC
>PLAE01000149.1 GCA_003134035.1 Candidatus Velthaea versatilis | reverse complement strand
CGGCGGAGCCGAACCGAGATGATTGACGACGCGTCGATGACCGCCTTGATCCGCCGCAGCTTCCCCGACGCGCAGGTGGAGATTTGGGACCGCACCGGCACCATGGACCACTTCGACGTGTTGATACGCTCGAAGCTCTTCGCGGGGAAATCACCGCTCGACCGCCACCGCATGGTCGAGAAGGCGCTCGCGGAAGCGCGAGCCGACGGGCGGATTCACGCCCTGGCCATTCGCACCGAACTGCTGGAGACCTAAATGTCAAACGTGATCCGCCAAGAAATCGAACAAGAGATCGCCGCAAACCCGATCATCGTTTACGGCAAGGGCACCAAGGACGCGCCGCGCTGCGGCTTCACGCTCGAAACGATCCAATTCTTCAATCACTTCGGCTACCCGTTCACGGTCGTCGACGTGCTCGAAAATATGCCCAAGCGCCAAGTGCTCTCGGAGATGACCGATTGGCAGACGCTGCCCAAGGTGTTCATCAAGGGCCAGTTCATGGGCGATACGGACATCCTCGGACCGATGGCCGAAAAAGGCGAACTCCAGTCGCTGCTCGAGGAAACTTTTGCCCAAGCAGGGATCGCGCCGGCGATAAAGCTCCATTAGGTGGGTTCGGCTGCGCCGAACCTTTTGCGGCTGAGCCGCAAGCCGCCCGCGACGAGCGGCGCCTAAGCGCGGGTGCCGCTCGAACTCTATGCGCCGGGGAGCGAAGCCGAATGGCTGCGCTCCTTTTCTTGGGCCCAGCAGATCCGGCCGCGCTTCTTCGAGACCGACGCGCTGGGCCACGTCAGCAACGTCTTCTACACGGCTTACATCGAGATCGCGCGGCTGGATTTCCTCAACGCGCTCGGCGATCCCGAGCGTGAAGTGCCAAACTTCGGATTCATGCATAACGCCGTCGAAATAACGCTGCGCTTCGTGCGCCCGTGCTTCTACGACGAGCAGCTGGCCGTGCACTCGCGCGTCGCGAGCCTCGGCCGGTCGAGCGCGATTCTCGAACACGCCATCACCTCGGACGGCGCCGCCGATGTGCGCACCGTCGCGCGCGTCGCGATCGTCAGCGTGAAGGCGGGCCGCTCGGCGCCGTGGAGTGACGCGCAGCGCGCCGTGCTCGCACCCTTGGTCCGCTAGTTGGGTCGACTTCGTCGACCCTTCACGTCCGGGCTTCGCCCGAACCGCGGAGTCGGGTAGAAAACCCGACTCGCCACTAGGATAGGAGCTCGGGCAAGTCTTGCCCCAAGCGGCGAAAGGCAGTGCCAGACCGGGAACCGATCCTTCGAGCAGCAACCGCGTGCGCCACTTGACGCCGGCTCTTACGTGTGTTAACCGTGCTTTAATCTTTCACCGTTACGCTTCGGCAGAGTTGGACTTCGGCTTGTTCCGGCGGCCCGTATTGAGGAGGTTGAATGCGCGCGTTTCCGATCGCGGCGTCACTGATGGCGCTTCTTTGTTGTTGTCTTGCCGGACCCGCCGCCGCGTCGTCCGGTCCGCAAATCGTCGCCCAGGCCGCCGAAGCCGCTTCGCTGGGGGGGCGCGTCCTCGACTCGCGCGGCAACGGGTTGGGCGATGCCGTGGTGTCGGTTACCGGCGCCGGCAAGACGCTGACCGCGCACACCGCGAGCGACGGACACTTTACCCTGGCCGTGGCGCCGGGTGTCTACAGCATCGTCGTGAACAAAGGCGGCTATCAGGGCGCGCAAAACGACAACGTGGTGGTCGTGCCGGGGGACGCGCTCAATCTGACGATCGCGCTGACCGAAGCGAATCTCAGCTCGCTGCGCGTCATCGGCCGCTCCAGCACGTCGTACAACCGCAACCCGTTCAATATCTCGGAGTCGGCGGTCAGCACGCTGCCGGCGCAATTCATCGCGCTGCGCCAGAACCCCGCGCTCACCGACACGGTCGCAACGCTTCCCGGCGTGACCGTGCAGCGCACGTTCTCATCGACGCCCAACACCGACTTCGTCGTGCGCGGCTCGCCGCTGCAAACGCGCGTAACCGTGGACGGCCATCCGATCAGCTCGGGCATCTCGGGTCAGTGGAACACGAATTACGCCGTTAGCTCGATCTTCCAAAACGTCGAAGTCGTGAAGGGCACCGGGTTGAACGGAGCGATCGCCGGTGAATCGGCGGTCGGCACGGTCAACTTGCGGACGCGCGATTTCACGGCCGCCAATTCGGCCGGCCTGACCTTCGGCTACGACGAATACAAGGGCTCGCAGTACAACACGTTCGCGGACGTCAATTTCCTCGACGGCAAAGCCAGCTTGCTCGTGGAAAAAGCCTTTTCGGGCTACCGCGGACCGTGGGACAATTACTACGGCGACCGGATCGGCGCGACATCGGCGATTCCGATCGGCACCGGCCTGGTTCCGCGTCTGATCGGGCTCGAGCAATGGCAGGGCGACTACTCGAATCGTTATTCGCTGCAGGGCGAACTCGTCAAAGGCCGCTATCGATTCAACGAGACGTCGTCGCTCACGCTCGAGTTCCTCGGCTTGGAGGGCCAGTATTCACCGCAAGGCGGTTCGTATGGTACGTACGACGGCGTGACGACACTGCAGGCGTGTGAGAACGGCACCAAGTTTGCGGCCACGCTGGCCGCCTGCACGGCGTCATCGCTGTATGCCGCACCATATACCTTCGGCGCGATCGGCCAAACCGTCAACGCCTA
>PLAE01000033.1 GCA_003134035.1 Candidatus Velthaea versatilis | reverse complement strand
GCCCGGCGCGCGTACGTTGTTGGCCTGTATGGCGCTCACCACGTCGTTGGGCGTGAAGCCGTAACTCGAGAGCTTGTGCGGATCGATCGTGACTTCGAGCGCCGGCGTCACGGTGCCGTTGGCGCCGACGCTCGAAATGCCGTCGACTTGTTCGAGCGCCGGGACGATGTGGTTGGTGACGATCGCCGACAAGCCCGCGATGCTCAGTGAACTGGAGGTCAGCGAAAGCGTCACGACGACGGCTTGCGCGGGATCGAACGTCCGCACCGAAGGCGCCGGCAGGTCGACGGGCAGCGCGCTCTGCGCGGTTTGAATCCGGTCTTGGACCGACGTCAAGTCGGTGGTTTGATTGGAGTCGAGCGTGAACGTCGCCGAGATCGACGCCTGGTTTTGTTGGATCGACGTCGTGATGTGATCGAGATCGGGGGCTCCGGCGATCGCGTCCTCGAGCGGCCGCACGACGGCGTCGCGCAGTTCCGAGGGCGACGCGCCCGGATAGGAAACACTGACGTTGACGGTCGGGAAGTCGATGTTCGGGAACTGCTGCTGCACGAGCGTCGCGAGCGAATAGCCGCCGACGATCGCGATGAGCGCCAGCAAGACGAACACCAGCGGCGGCCGATTGACGAAGAGCTGGGTGAATCGCATTTACGCGTTCGTCGAACGACGCCGTTGAAAGTGCATCAGTTTTGGGCCACCGACTGCCCGTCGGTGACGCCCAGCTGACCGTTGGCGATCACGGCCTGACCCGCTTTGAGCCCGCTCACGATCGACGTCGTGCCGTCTGACCCCAGTTCGCGCACTTTGACCGTTTTTGCCACCACGTCGACGAGCTGATCGTCGGCGACCATGACCGTGGTATGCGTGTCGTCGAGAAACGCCGCGGTTGGAATCCCGACCCCGCTGACGGCCGGCAGCGCCGCGGTAGCCGACACCGGCAGTCCGGACTGCAGTTTGCCGTCGGCGTTCGCGATGAGGACTTCGACGGTGAAGTTGGTCGAGCCCGGCGTGACTTGCCCCAGCACCGCGACGACGTTGCCGGTGTAGGTCCGGCCGCCGTTGCCCGGAATGGCCAGCGTCACGTGCGCGCCGACCGGGATCGCGAAGGTGTCCGAGCTCGAGGCGTTGAGCATCGCGTACACGCGGCTGAGCTGTTGAATGGTGAAGATCGTGCGCGATCCGGGATACTCGCCCGGATTGAGATTGCGGTTGACCACGACGCCGTCGACCGGCGAAACGATCTTGGCCTTGGAGATCGAAACCTCATACTGCAGAACCGTGGCGCGGGCCTGATCGACGGCGGCGCGGGAGGCGTTGGCATCGGCGACGGCCGACGCCACATTCGCGGCTTGCAAACCGCTCGCTGCGTTGCCGTTCACCTTCTCGTTAAGGATCGCGGAGCTCAAGTTCGCCTGAGCCGTGCGCACGGTGCCGGTATCGGTGTTGACCAGCGTCTGCTGCTGATCGACGGTCTGCTGGGCGATGTAGCCGCTGCCCAGCAACGCGCGGTCGCGCTGCAGGTTGAGCTTGTCGTTGCTCAATGTTTGCTGGGCCGACGCCAGCGTCGCGCGCGCCGAGTCGACGGACTGGCTGCCCTGGCCGATGTCGAGCGTGCCGGTATAGCGCGCCACCTTGACCTTCGCCGCGTTGGATTCGGCCGTCCGGAGCGCGCTTTCGACGTTGGCTTGCGCTTGCGCGAGCTGCGCGCGCAAATCGGCGGTGTCGAGCTGGGCCACGACCTGGCCGGCGCGCACGTGGTCGCCTTCGAGCACGTTCACGCTATCGGCCGGTTCGCTCAGGGAGCTGGTGATCGCGACGTTCTGGAATGGCGCGATCACGCCGGAGATCGACGCGGTCGCGTGGACCGTCGATTGCTTGGCGACGGCCGTTGGAATCGGATTGGGCGATGCCGCCGTCCGCGTACGCTTGGCCGTGCCGTTGCCGCACCCGCCCAGGAGCGCGGCGAGCAGCACGACCACCGTCAGCGCCCGACGCGCCGTCACCGGTTGGCGGTTAGGAATGGGGCGCGTCATTCGGCTGGCGCATCGCATCGAGCTTGGCGTGGAGCTCGGTGCGCTGGGCGGGCGTCAGCACCGCTTCAACCTTGGTCATCGCGGCCTTGTAGTTCGCCCGCCGCTGATCGCGATCGGTAACGTTTTCGTTCTGCTTGCGGGTGTCGGCCATGATCGAACGGATCTGCGTTTTCTGCGCGTCGCTCAAGTTGAGCGACATCAGCACCTTGCCCATGCGGCCGCGCTGCGAGCCGCCCGGGCCGGCCCCGTTGGCCGGTTGATCTTGCGCGTACGCGGCCGGCACGTTGCCGGTGGCGATCGCGCCGAGCGTGCCGCCTCCGGTGAGCAGCGCGGTCGCGACCGCGATCGTGAGTAGCGAGGTTTTCATCCGAATAAGCCGGTTTTCCATGATCGGTCGGTATCTCCGTGCGTTGAAAAAACGCCGAGCGGCGCTCAGAAGCGCGCGTTGGCACGCTTCTAGCAGTATTGCGTCATTAGCTTAGATTGCGCCCAGGCCGAGCGTCGGGCACCGTATTTTCAGCCGTTTCTCATCACGCCGGCCCGGCGTGCCGGGTGGGGCATTGCCTTTCGAAGGCTTCGCCGAGCTCCGGATGCGTCCGCCCCGGCAGGCGGTTGCGTTGCCTGAAGCTGAACTGCCGGTCGCCGAAGACCGCGCTTGCCGAAGATTTGACAATGCCGGAGGTAAAGGATTACCTTTGACGGCGAAGCTGTTTGTCAAAAGAATGTTCTTCCGCTTGCGTCCATGAGGTGGACTGATGACCGCAGCCCGGAGCGCCTCCCCGCTGCTCGAGATGTCCGGGATCGGTAAGAGCTTTCCGGGCGTCCGCGCGCTGCGGGCCGTCGATTTCGACGTCCACGCCGGCGAAGTGCATGCCCTTGTCGGTGAGAACGGTGCGGGCAAATCGACGCTCATGAAGATCCTCGCCGGCGCTTACGCCGCCGACGAGGGCGAGATCCGGCTCGACGGTGTCCCGGTCCGCTTCTCCGCCCCGCGGGAGGCGCTGGCGGCCGGCCTGGTCACCATCTATCAGGAACTCAACCTCATTCCCGAGCTGTCGGTCGGCGAGAACGTCTTCTTCGGCGATGAACCGCGCATCGGCGCATCACCGGTCATCGATTGGGCCGCGATCCACCGGCGCTCAGCGCAGCTGCTGGCGCGAGTCGGCGTCGAACTCGATACGCACGCGCCGGTCGGTTCGCTGGGCGTTGGGCGGCAGCAGCTCGTCGAAGTCGCGAAAGCCCTGCACCGCACGCCGCGGCTGATCGTCATGGACGAGCCGACCGCGTCGCTGGGTCTGGCGGAGATCGACGAGCTCTTCGGGGTGATTCGCGAACTGCGCGCGGGCGGCGTTTCGATCGTGTACATCAGCCATCGGCTGGACGAGATTTTCGCAATCTGCGATCGGGTCACCGTCATGCGCGACGGGACCGTCGTCGATACGCGGGCCGTTGCCGACAGCGATCTCGACACGCTCGTGCGGCTGATGGTCGGCCGAACCCTAGAGCGCGCGCTGCGCGCGCCCAATCCGCCGCCCGAAGGCACCGAAGTGCTGCGGGTGCGCGGACTGACGCGGCGCGGGGCCTTCGAGAATGTGTCGTTCAGCGTGCGTCGCGGGGAAATTTACGGGTTGGGCGGCGTCGTCGGCGCGGGCCGGACCGAAGTCGCGCGCGCAATATTCGGCGCCGATCCGCTCGACGCCGGCGAGATCGCCATCGACGGCCGTCCGGTGCTCATCACCGCGCCGCGCGACGCGGTGCGCGCCGGCATCGCGATGCTGACCGAGGACCGCAAAGCCGAAGGCCTGGTGCTCGGGTTGACGGTGCGCGCGAACATCACTATGACGGTGCTGGACCGGATCGCGCGCGCATTCGGCATCATCCGCGGCGCGCGCGAACGCGAGATCGCGCAGGGGTTCATCGCCAGCTTGCGCATCCGCACGCCGAGCGCCGAGCAGCTCGCGGTCAACCTTTCGGGCGGCAACCAGCAGAAAGTCGTGCTCGCCAAGTGGCTGGCGGTCAAGCCGAAACTGCTGATTTTCGACGAGCCCACACGCGGCGTCGACGTCGGCGCGAAAGCCGAAATCTACGCGCTCATTCGGGAACTCGTGACCGGCGGGATGGCGGTGATCGTGATCAGTTCCGAGCTGCCCGAACTGCTCAGCCTCGCGGACCGCATCGGCGTGCTCAAGCGCGGCCGGCTCGTGGCCGAACTCGACGCCGCGACGGCCGACGAAGCGACGGTGCTGGCCTACGCCGCCGGCGGGCGGGTCGCATGAGCGCCCAGACCGCCCCGCGCCGGCGCACCGCCGCCGTGCTCAACCGGCTGGGCTCGCTGCTCGGCCTCGTCGTGCTGTGCGCGGCGCTGGCCGCGTTCAACGAACAATTCCGGTCGATCAATAACTATCTGCTGCTGCTGCAGCAGACGGCGCCGATCGCGATCATCGCGGTCGGCCAAACCTTCGTGATCCTCACCGGCGGTATCGATCTGTCGGTCGGCTCGCTGGCGGCATTGACCACGGTCTGCACGGCGCTCATGCTGTCCGGTGGTCAGACGCACGCGCATCCCATCGCAGCTTGGATCGCGCTGCCGCTGGGTATCGCGCTTGCCGTTGCCGTCGGGCTGGCCCAAGGGCTGCTCGTGACCAAGCTCAAGATGCCGCCGTTCATCATCACGCTGGGTTCGTTCAATGCGCTCGCGGGGTTGGCGCTGGTGCTCAGCAACGGTTCGGCGATCAGCGTCGACGGTGCCGGCTGGGATTGGATCTACGGCGGCGACATCGGCCCGGTCATCCCGATTGCGATCACGCTGGCGATCTACGCGCTGGCATCGTTCGTGCTCGGCTACACGCGCCTGGGCCGCTATACCTACGCGATCGGCGGCAACGAAGCCGCGGTGCGTTTATCGGGCGTTGCCCTCGATCGGTACAAAATCGCCGTGTATGCGATCAGCGGGTTGCTGACCGGTTGCGCGGCGATGATGATCATGGCGCAGAACCTCGGCGGCAGCCAGAGCAACGGCCAATCGGCCGAACTCAATTCGATCGCCTCGGTCGTGATCGGCGGGACGAGTCTGGCCGGCGGGGTCGGTTCGGTGTGGGGCACGCTCATCGGCGCGATCGTCCTCGTCGGCGTCGTTCCAAACGCGCTCGTGATGCTCAGTGTTTCGCCGCAATGGAATCAAGTCGTCACCGGCGGCACGGTCGTGCTCGCCGTGCTCATCGACGTGCTGCGCAAACGCCGTTAGCGGGTGTTTGGCGGGCCGCCGGACGTCGTCGCTACGCCGCTCGTGTGCTCGAGCACACTTCGCGGCTATGCTCCTAGCCGGCGACCCGCCAAACACCCGCTAACCCTTGGCACCTCGCACGCTCGTTCTCTTTCGTCACTCGTTCTCTCGCGTCGCTCGTT
>PLAE01000026.1 GCA_003134035.1 Candidatus Velthaea versatilis | reverse complement strand
CAGTGAGCCGATGTTTGCATCCGCGCTTATTTTCCTGTGAGTCAGATTAGGCCTAATGCCTAATCCTAATCATAAAAGCTCGTAGACATCGTAGATTGGTCCGGCCGGCAACCGATGCCCCGTTCCAACGGCGAGAATACGATTGAGCCAGGCGTACTTCTCTGATCCGGTTTCGAAGAGGGGTGCAATGCGAAAGTAGTATTCCGACGGGTCGACCGGTTCGCCACGCGCAAGACGCTCCATCACATTAGGCGGCCCGTGACGCAACCCGCCGTACCTCATGACGATCAGCTGACCATCCTCGGTTTCCAGCAGCAATCGAACGTCGTGCACGGTGACCGCGTCGGAACGTACCAGGGTCTCGTCTGCGCCTCCCGACAGAATTGTGCCGCGTAGCCTCGGCCCCTCGAAAGTGCCGCCGGTTATCGGGAATATCCATCGCAAGCCCGATGGCGTGGAACCAACCTCAACCGGACTTGAAACCGTACCAGCGATGGTGAAAAGGAATTCCGAGCGCAGCGGCATCATCGCGTGCTGTCTTTCTTGCTCCTGTGGGCTTCAAAGCTAATTTTCGGGTGCGCCGTTCGATATGTTTCGCTTAAGGCCGAGTGCGAAAGAGCCCTCCACCGCTGATGTTCGAAGCGCGAACAACGCAGGTCTGAGTCTGAGACTCGAATCGCGCCGGCTATCGCTCCTATCAAAGTGAGCCAAACGTCGATGGCAAGACACTCAAGGTAAGCGGCTATCTCTGCTGGGCGACACGACCCCGAACGATAGGCCCTTTTTGCGCGGCGTATGTCCTACGACGACCTAAACTAAATGCCGCTCCGTGTATCTCTTTCGGCGCAAGCCGCTGCCCGAACTGCGTTTGCGCTGCACGGCGAGTGGGATGCGGCGAAACGGCGGGCGAGTAAAGCGGTTGACTATCGAACCGCCCGACGACGGCGTTCGCCGTCGCGCCGCTACTTCTCTTGCAGAACGTTGCGCAACTTTTCGAGCGCTTTCTGCTGCAGGCGCGAAACGTGCATTTGCGAGACGTTGAGCCGCTTGGCGATCTCGGTCTGCGATACGCTTTCGTAAAAGCGCAAATACAAAATAACCCGTTCCCGTCCGCTCAGAACCTGAAAGGCACGTTCGAGATTTGCCCTGTCTTCGAGCAAATCGAGCGCAGCATCGTTCTGGCCGACGTAGTCCGCGAGCGTCTGCGACTTTTTGTCGCCTTCGCCATTGAGCTCGGTGTCGAGCGAAAGCAGATTATACGCTTGGCCGAGCTCTTGCGCTTCGAGAATATCTTCTTCGGATGCCCCGAGGTGCGACGCGAGTTCGGCGACGGTCGGCGAATGACCCAACTTCACCGTCAGTTTTTCGATCGCGCGATTGACCGCGAGATTGAGCTCTTGCAGCCGGCGCGGCACTTTGACCGCCCAGCCCTTGTCGCGAAAATAGCGCTTGATCTCGCCGACGATCGTCGGCGTCGCATAGGTCGTGAATTCGACGCCGCGCTCGAGGTCGAAGCGGTCGATCGCCTTTAGCAGGCCGACCGTTCCGACTTGAATGAGATCGTCAAGCGCCTCCCCGCGATTGGCGAACTTTACGGCAAGATAGCGAACCAAATTCAGGTGGGCAACGACCAGTTCGTTGCGCAACCGCTCATATTCCGATTCGCCGACGTTATTGGGGCCGCTGTCGAGGGAACGGTCGCCGCGGACAACGGAAAATCGCGCGAATATTTGCCGCGCGCGATTGCGGTCCCAGCGTTCTTCTTCGACGTGCGGAGTTGAGCTCATATATATTTAAACGAATATCAGCTTACGCGCTTGATCATGGTCAACTCGGTGCCGGCACGGGCATCGACGTCGTAGGTAACCTCGTCCATGAGCGCCCGAATGAGAAACACGCCCAACTCCTCGGTCCGCTTGCCTTCGGCAAACCCGGTATCTTTCTCGACCGATTCGAGCTTGTGCCCCAGACTGCGATCGCGTACGCTGATGCGCATTTCGTCGCTGAAAATTTCAGAGGTGATCTCGATCTGGTTGCCCTCACCACCGTGCCCGATGCAGTTGGTGCACGCCTCGGCGATGGCGAGCTTGATGTCCTCGATCTCATCGACGGAGAAATGAATCCGGCTGGCGACGGCGGCGACGGCAAGGCGCGCGACCGCGACCCATTCCGCCTTGGCTGGAATTCGGAGCTCGATTTTGCCGAACGAGGGGTCAGCCGCGAGCGCTGGATTCACACGAGGGCCTTCATGGCGCCTTGTTCATCATCGAAGATTCCGAAGATCTTGACCAGCCCGGTGATGTCGAAGATCTTCTTGATTTGCGGATTCGTGCAAACCAAGTTCACCGAACCGCCGTGTTCACGAACGCGCTTAAGTCCGCCGATGAGAACGCCCAAGCCGGTCGAATCGATGTAACGGACCTTCTCGAGATTGATGACGAGATTATAATGCTCTTGATCGATGAGCTCGGAGATCGCATCCTTGACCTTGGGCGACGTATAGACGTCGATCTCCCCGGTGAGGTCGACGACGTACGCGTCGCCTTCCGATTCGCGAACGTTCACTTTGATATCCACCGATTCTCCTACGTTTCGTTTTCGAGTATGCTGCGTTGGTGCGCAGCGGCATCTTTGCCTTCGGCAACCGCGACGTCGAATCGGGCCCGAGCATCTTCGACGACTTGTTTTCCACGCGCGAGCAGATCGTTGGCTGACGACGCGACATCGCCGGCGGCGGCCTGCGCGCTGCGCGAAAGGTCGTCGGCGGCCTCGCGGACGTTGGCCGAGGCTTCCTTGGCCTTGGCCCGCAGCACATCGCGCGTGTCGTCTCCGGCTTGCGGAGCAACGACCATCGCGACGGTCACCCCGATGAGTCCGCCCAAAAGCAGTCCGGTCAAGAAGCTCGGCGTGGCGCTTTCCACGACGTCGGCCGTCCGTGCTTGCGGTTCGATCGTGTCGTTCACTGAACGGCTTCCGAGCGATCGTGCGGGGCATACTCCGAAGCGGGGCCGCCGCCCGACGACCCCTTCCCGTTCACGAAGCTGCGCAGCCCGGCGGTGAGACCGGTAAGCGCTGCGCCGAGATTGACGATCGCGGGACTCACGGCCTCGCCGGCTAATCCGGACGTTTTCACGACGCCGCCAGCGATAATTTCCAGCGTTCCCACCACCCCGCCGAGCTTGGCGATCGTCAAGTCGGCCGTGTCGGCGATCCCGCCGACATGCGTGAGCGTCTCCGCGACGGGGGCCGAGAGCGCAGCCACTTGCCGGTCGACTTCGTCAAGCGTCAAGTTCACGCGCTTGAGGGTACCCGCGATCGCCGAGCAAACAACGAGGATCCCGATTCCAATGAGTAAGACGCCCAGCCCGGCGGCAACGGAAAAGAAGAGATGGGGCCAATCCGTTGGGGCCGTCAATGCCGAACCTCCGACTGCGGGTTAGATACACTCAAACTCGATACCCACATAACGTCTCCTCTACACGACGGCCGCAGTGCCGCGGACTTCGGCGACGATCTGCGGTAAGGCGGCTAGTACGCGCTCGATTTCGCCGGACGTGCTCGCTCGTCCCAACGAGAAGCGGATCACGCCGGTCCGGTAGGGTTCCGGCACGCCGAGCGCCGCGACAACATGACTGGGCTCAAGCGAGCCCGCGGCGCACGCGCTTCCGGCTGAGGCCGAGATGCCCTCCAAATCCAGGCGAATCAGCAACGCGCTCGCGTCGAGGTCGGCGAAAGCGACGCTGCACAAATTGGCCAGGCGCGGCGCCCCGGCGGCGTTGATGAGCGCGCCCGGGACCGCCGCGCGGATGCCGTTCTCGAGCCGGTCACGCAGCTCGCCGAGCCGAGCCCGCAACGCCGCCCGCTCCGCGCGCGCGAGATCGAGTGCGACGGCCAGACCCGCGATGCCGGCGACATTCTCCGTTCCGGCGCGCAAGCCGTTCTCTTGGCCGCCGCCGACGATGAGCGGCACGAGCGGTACGCCGCCGCGAACGACGAGCGCGCCGACGCCTTTGGGTCCGTAAAATTTGTGCCCCGAAATCGAGAGCAGATCGACGCCCAGCGCCGTCGCGTCGACATCGAGCAGCGCGGGGCCTTGGACCGCGTCCGTATGAAAAACGGCGCCGGCGCGCTTGGTCAGCGCGGCCAACTCGGCGATGGGCGAGATCGAACCCAATTCGTTGTTCGCGAGCATGATGCTCGCCAGCGCCGTGTCGGGCCGCAGCGCAGCGGCAAAGGCCGCCGGGTCGACCGTTCCGCTCGCGCCGACCGGCAAGCGGGTCACCGTCCAACCGTCGTCTTCGAGCTGCTCCATCGCGTGCAGCACCGCGTGATGTTCGACCACGCTCGTAACGGCGTGACGTCGGCCGGGGGCGGCGGCGCGCGCCGCGCCAAACAGCGCAAGCGCGATCGATTCGGAGCCGCCGCCGGTGAAAATGACCGCGCGTGGTTGGACACCCAAGTTGCGGGCCACGAGCGCCCGGGCGTCGTCGAGTGCGGCGCGGGCGGCCCGGCCCTCGGCATGGATCGAGGACGGATTGTAACCGCCCTCGGTCAGCAGCGGCAGCATCGCCGCGACGGCCTCGGGCCGCGCCGGGGTCGTGGCGGCGTGATCGAGATAGATGCGCTTCATGAACTTCCTTTTCGCCGTTCGTCGAACCATGCACGCAGCCGCGCCTCGTCGCCTTGGCGGGTCGGTTCGACGTAGTACCGGCCCCGCAGCGCGGCCGGCAAATTCGGCTGCAGTTCCGCCGCGGGCGGAGCGTCGCCCGCGGCATCCATCTGCGCATAGTCGGTGTGCGCGTATTTATATCCCGCACCATAACCGAGCTTGCGCATGAGCGGGGTCGGCGCGTTGCGCAGGTGAACCGGGACGAGATCGTTGCGCGTTTGCGTGACGTCGGCCAGCGCCGCCCCGTAAGCCCGGCCGACGGTGTTCGATTTCGGCGCGGTCGCCAAATAGATCGTCGCGTGCGCCAGCGGATAAAAGCCCTCGGGCATGCCCACGAAGTGCACGGCTTGCTGAGCCGCCATCACCAGCGGCAGCGCGTGCCGGTCGGCGAGACCAATATCTTCGCTGGCCAAGATGACGAGCCGGCGCGCGATGAAGAGCGGATCTTCGCCGCTCTCGATCATCCGCGCGAGATAGTAGATCGCCGCATCGGGGTCGCTGCCGCGCACGGTCTTGATGAACGCGCTGATGATGTCGTAGTGGCCGTCGCCGCCCTTGTCGTAGGTGCGCGCGCGCTTCTGGAGCGCTTCGGCGATCGTCGCCGGGCCGATGGTGCGCACGCCGGCGGCGTCCAGCGGCGCCGCCGCGGCGGCAAACTCCAGCGTTCCCAACGCGACCCGCGCGTCGCCGTTGGCCAAGTTCACCAGCGCGTCGAGTGCCGCCGGCTCGATCGCCGCGCCGCTGCCGCCGAGGCCGCGTTCGGGGTCGGCCAGCGCGCGTTCGAGCAGCGTCCGCACATCGTCGTCGCCCAGCGCGTTGAGCACGAACACGCGCGAGCGCGAGAGCAGCGCCGAATTGACCTCAAACGAGGGGTTCTCGGTGGTCGCGCCGATCAGCGTGACGGTGCCGTCCTCGACGTAGGGCAGCACCGCGTCCTGCTGGGCCTTGTTGAAGCGATGGATCTCATCGATGAAGAGCACGCTGCGCCGGCCCGCGGCTTTGAGTTTCGCCGCGTCGGCCACCACGCGCCGCAGATCGGCGACGCCCGCGCTGACCGCCGAAAGCGCGCTGAAATGGGCGCCGGTCTGCGCCGCGATGATCTGCGCGAGCGTGGTTTTGCCGGTGCCGGGCGGCCCCCAGAGGATCATCGAAGGGATCGCATCGGCCTCGATCGCGCGGCGCAACGCGCGGCCCGGACCCACGATTTGGTCCTGGCCGACGAATTCGTCGAGCGTGCGCGGCCGCATGCGCGCCGCCAGCGGCGCGCGCACCGTGCCGCCGGTGTCGCCGCTGCCGCCGGTATCGAAAAGTCCGAGCATCGGAGCTCTACTTCGGCTTGGAGGTCGCCTTTGCCGCCGGATGCGGCGTCGGCAGCGTGGACGCAGGCTCGCCCGGCATTTGAGCGCCCGGCGGGGGTGAGCCCGAGCGCGGCCTGCCCGACGGCGCCGAGCCCGGCGGCGGCGCCGGCTTGATCAGCGTGACCGGGTTGCCGCTGGTGCTCACGTCCTTGGTCAGCGTATTGTAATGGACGACTTGCGCGGCAAGGGTTTGGTCGCCGTCGGCCAGCGTCACGTCGCCCGTGAGGTCGAGCGTGTGCGCTGCTTGATCGAGCCGCGCGCTCTGGGCGGTCGCACGGCGCGTACCCTGGACGTAGACCACGTTCCCGGTGGCGATGTAGATCTTGCGCTTCGAGTCGACTTGCAGCTCGTTGCAATTGAGGGTCGACGCGCCGCCGCTAGGCGCGGCACCGCCGGGACCAGGACTCTGACCGCTATCGTGCATGACGACGTTGCCGGTGATCGTTACCGTTCCGGCCTTGTAGTTGCCCGTGGCGCTGTCGCCGACGACGTCGGTGCCGGGGCGGAAAAACTTGACCCGGTGCGGCATCGAGAAATTGCCGTCATTGAGGTTCGAGTTGGTCTGATCGGTCTCGATGCGAAAATCGCGCGTCGTCACGCCGCCCGGTGCCGCGGCGAGTGTGAGGGCGAGGGTCGTCGCGGCGGCCGCCCGACGAAACAGAGCATGCACCATTGCGCTGGTCGATACGCGCGGCCGGAGCTAAAGTTCCGCCGGCCGCGCGAACGACACGGATTCGGCGCAGCCGAATCGTGTTAGATGGCGACGCGCTGTCCGGTACCGATCGCGACGCACGACATCGGGTCCTCGGCCACGATGACCGGGATGCCGCTGACCTCGCCCAGCAAGATATCGAGTCCGCGCAGCAGCGCACCGCCGCCGGTCAGGATGACGCCGCGATCGATGATGTCGGCCGCGAGTTCGGGCGGGGTCTTTTCGAGCACGGTCTTGACCGCTTCGACGATCGCCTGCACCGGCTCCGAGAGCGCTTCGCGCACTTCTTCGCTGGTGATCTTCACCGTCTTGGGCAGGCCGTTGATGAGATCGCGGCCGCGAATCTCCATCGCGAGCTCCGATTCGAGCCGGTACGCCGAGCCGATCTTGATCTTGATCTCTTCGGCGGTGCGTTCGCCGATCATCAGGTTGTANNCGCCGATATCGACGACCATGTTGCCGGACGGACCGTCGATCGGCAAACCCGCGCCGATCGCCGCCGCCATCGGTTCTTCGATAATGTCGACGGTGCGCGCGCCGGCAAGCTTCGCGGCGTCGCGCACGGCGCGTTCTTCAACCGACGTGATCTCGGCCGGAACGCAGATCACCACCGACGGCTTGGGCCGAAAGACCGAGGCGAAAAACGAACGGTTCTTCATCACTTTCTTGATGAAATAGCTCAGCATCGCCTCGGTGACCTCGAAGTCCGCGATGACGCCGTCGCGCAGCGGGCGAATGGCTTGGATGTGGCTGGGCGTCTTGCCGAGCATCTGGCGGGCTTCCTCGCCGACGGCAAGCGTTCGATTCGTTCGAATATCCTTCGCGACAACGGACGGCTCGCGCAGAACGATCCCTTTCCCTCTCACGTACACCAGTACGTTCGCGGTACCAAGGTCAATCCCGATATCGATTTTGGGTGTACTCCAGTTTACGCGCGCACGAGAAACGGCACGCGGACGTTAAAGCGTCCCGATGACGCGGACACAACGGGTCCGTTGTGGCGTTCGGGCCCGGCAAGCGAAATCCCCGAAGCTGGATTCGGCTGCGCCGAATCCTTGGCGTTTGCGGCTTCGCCGCAAGCCGCGGTCGTCGTCCGTTCGACAAGTCGGCCACACTCCTTGGAGGCTGTCGGTAATGGCCTTCGGGCTAAGAAACGCGCGGAAAGGCACTGGTCTCAAAGGTCCCGGTCGGCTCCATGAACGGCGTGATCCCGCTCGCGCGCTGCACCTGCGCGCCGAGCGCGGACAGCATTTCCTCGAGCCGCTCGTAACCGCGATCGATGAACTCGAGGCCGATGATTTCCGTCTCGCCGTTGGCTGCCAGACCAGCGACGACGAGCGCCGCGCCGGCCCGGATGTCGGGCGCTTCGACCGGCGCGCCCGAGAGCGGCAAACCGCCCTTGATGAGCGCGGTGTTGTTGTCCATCGCCACGCGCACGTCGGCGCCCATCCGGCGCAGTTCGTTGACGTATTGGAAGCGCGCGTTGAAAATCGATTCCTCGACGACGCTCGTCCCCGGCGTGGTGCATAAAAACGTCAGCATCGGGGGCTGAAGATCGGTCGGAAAACCCGGATGCGGCGCGGTCACGATGTCGGTACCGCCCTTGATCGAAGCGGCCGAGGCGCGAATCCAGTCGGTTCCCTGCGTTACCGCGACGCCGCACTCGCTCAGTTTGCTCACGAGCGCCGTGAGGTCTTGGGGCCGGCAGCGCGTCACCGTGACGTCGCCGCGGGTGATGGCGCCCGCCAACAGGAGCGTCCCGGTGACGATCCGATCGGCGATGATCGTGTACTCGACGCCGTGCAGTTCACGCACGCCGTCGATGCGCAGCGTGTCGCCGCCGACGCCTTCGATGCACGCGCCCATGGCGATGAGAAAGTTCGCCAGATCGACCACTTCGGGTTCCATCGCGGCGTTACGAATCGTGGTCGTGCCGCGCGCGAGGACCGCCGCGAGCATCGCATTCTTGGTCGCGCCCACCGACGGCAGACGAAACTCGATATCGCCGCCTTGCAAGTGTTTGCCGGCCGCTTGCGCGATGAGATAGCCGTGCTCGTTGGTGACGGTCGCGCCTAGCGTGCGCATCGCCATCTCGTGCATGTCGGTTGCGCGCGTGCCCAAGATGCAGCCGCCGGGCAGCGACACCTCGGCGCGACCGAAGCGTCCGAGCAGCGGACCGACGACGTCGAAGGAAGCGGCCAGCTTGCGCACGAGCGTCCAGGGCGCGCGGTACGTCGCGACGTTGCTCGCGTCGATGGTGATCGTATTGGGACCATCGAGCGAAAGCCGTGCGCCGAGCGCCTCGAGCAGCGACCACATCACCGAAACGTCGGTGATGCGCGGGACCCGGTGCAGCGTGACTTTGCCCTTGGCCATGAGCGCCGCGGCCATGATCGGCAGCGCCG
>PLAE01000261.1 GCA_003134035.1 Candidatus Velthaea versatilis | reverse complement strand
CGTCGACGTGGTGCTGCTCGCGGGCGAACGGCAGATGCTTTTGCAGCGTTTCGCGGCCCGGCGACCCCATGACGTCGCCGATGACCATGATGGTGATCGTCGATTTTACGATCGGGCCCTAGCCTTGGCACCTTTGCCGGAATGGACGAAATACACGAGCACCCGCTTTTCTTCCCGGAATCCGACGAGCCGCTTGCGCTGCGAGGGATCGCGCAATGCGTCAAGCGCGGCCTCGACCAACTCGTCGCGATCGGCCGGGTCGTCATCGAGCGCGTCGTCCGAGGCTGGATTTTTGACGAGCGAAGCGCCGAAACGATCCCCGAATAGGGCGACCTGCAGCTCGAGCTCCTCGCGCGTAAACGTGCCGAAATCGCGGCTGACGTGCAGAAACGTCACATTTGCGTCACGTTCGCCCGTAACGCTGATCTTCGCCGGGGTCTCGCCGCGCAGTTCGAGAATTGCACCGACGTGCTCGCCGACACAATCGCCGAACGCACGAATCGCGCAGCGGTCTAAGCGCAGCCCCACGGCATACGAAAGCGTCAGCGATTCGTCCGCCGGGCTCGACCGGATGCTGTGGATCTCCGGAAAACGGATCAGCAGCGAGACCACCCGGTTCACCGTGTCATTGGACTCGAATGCGGAGCGTGGGGTATGCACCAGGGTTCTCTCTCTTGGACGGGCTGCGGGGCCGAACACTTCGGACCCGATCTTCGCCCCCCCCTTTGCGGGCGGGGCAACTTGCCTCAACTCTCATCCCACGTAGGCGGGCTCAACGCAAGCAGGAGAAACCTGAACGCACCGGATGGGTAATAGCCTTCAACGCAAGGTCATGGGGAAAAGGATAGTCCTATCGTGAGCGCAGATCCGAACCACCCCGAGGAGCCGTCCGGGGTGACCGTCCGCCGGTATGGCCAAACCATCATTCTCGAGCCGCAAGAGCCGCTTTCGCGCGGTGGATCGGTCACCGTCGCGCCCTCGTTCTGGGCCGACTTGCTCGCCGCCGTCGATGTCCTGTGGCACCGCACCGCCGTCAAAACGCGCGGCGAGGCGGCGCTGGCCATGGTGCGCGCCGGGATCGCGATCGAGGACGCCGTTGAGCCGGCCCTGGGGGCATCGCGTCTGCTGCAGCGGCAACTGGATTTGGCCCGCGGCTTGGCGGCCGATCCGGCGGGAATTGTCCTGCGCGGTTTCTTCGACCGCCTCAACGCCCCCAACGCGGCAACGTTCATGGCCGTTTTGCGCGAAGTCGCCGCGCGCGGCGTCGCCTGCTACATCGTCGCCGGCAACGCCCGCGAAGCCGAACTCGCCGCGCGAGCCGTCCGGCTCGTCTTCACCCCCGCGTTGCCCTTCGGCCGACGCGGCATCGGCGGCCTCGGCCTCGGCCTCGCCTAACCCGCCACCCCAGATCCGTCGCGGCTCGGCCCGTAGGTTCGTTAGCCCGCTTGGCCCGTGATGGTCAGGAAGCCGTACCAGACACCCAGCGCGATGCAGACCACCGAGATGCCGATGGCGACCACGTTGCCGAGCGTCGAGTTCACGCGCGAACCCAACACCGCTTTGTCGTTCGAGAGCACGAGCAGAAAGCCGAGCACGATCGGCAGCACCAGCGCGTTGAACGCCTCGACGTAGACCGTGATCCGCACCAGCGGCAGATGCGGAATGAGGACGATGCCGGCCGCGACGATCACCATCGCCGCATAAAGGCCATAGAAACGCTTGGCCTCGGTGCAGTTGTAGTTGAGCGAACACGGCCATGCGAACGCTTCGCCGAAAGCCCAAGCGCTGGCGAGCGAAACGACCAGCGCGCCGAGCATCGCGGCACCCAACAGCCCGGCCCCGAAGGCGACCCCGGCAAATTTCGAGCCCGTTAGCGGGACGAGCGCGAGCGCGGCATGGGCGGCGTCCTCGACCTTCTGTCCGTGGATAAACAGCGTCGAGGCGGCCGTGACGATGATCGCGATCATGATGAGCTGGGTGAGCACCGCGCCGATCGCCGTATCGACGCGCGCGAACGGCAGATTCTGGGGCTTGAGGCCTTTATCGACGGTCGCCGACTGCTGATAGAAAATCATCCACGGCATGATGACCGCACCGATGTTGCCGGCGACGAGCAGCAGGTAATCCCGATCGCCCAGCGGCTGCGAACCGAACAAGCCGTCCTTGACGATCGACGCCGCGCTGGGATGCGCGGCGAACGCGGCCGGAATGAACAGGAGTTCGAGCAGGCACAGCGCGAGCGCGGCGTACTCGGCGCGTCGATATTTGCCGGTGAAGACGATCCCGATCAGCAGTGCCGCGGCCGCGATGACCAGCGGCGCGACCGGCACGCCGAACACGAGCGCGGCACCCGCGATGCCGATGAATTCGGTGACGAGCGCCGCGATGTTGGTCACGAGCATGGTGCCCAGCGACACCCACGCCCAGCCCAAACCGTAGCGCTCGCGAATGAGCTGCGCGTGGCCTTTGCCCGCGACCGTTCCCAGCCGCACCGTCATCTCCTGAACGACGAACAGCGGCACGATCAGCAGCAACTGGAGCAAGACCAGCTTCATCCCGAATTGGGCGCCGGACGTCGCCGCGGTCGTCACGCTCCCCGCCTCGGTGTCGGCGAAGGCGACGACGAGACCCGGACCCGCCACGGCCAGATACTTCCATATCACGCTGCGGCGGCGCCCGGGCGGGCTCGTACCGAGAACGGGTTTCGCGTGAACGGCGGCCATTCGGCTCCTCTAACGTTTTCGGCGGTCCTATGAAGTATAGTAGGAGCACCTAACTCGAACCTGCTGCTCTAGTCGTAACCCAGGCCGCGAGGAAAGGTGTCCCGAAGACGCTACCCCCGATGGGGGTTCCGCGCAAGCCGGTCGACCCGCCCTCTGCTGACGCCGACGCCTTCCTCGAGCGCGCGATGCAGCAGTACGGCAAGGCGACGTACAACTTCGCCTATCGGCTCACCGGCAACGAAGCCGATGCCCGCGATTTAACGCAGGACGCCTTCATTCGCGTCTACCGCGCGTGGCGCTCCTTTGTCCCGGGTACGTCATTTCTTTCGTGGATTTACCGGATCGTCACGAATTTGTACCGGGATGAACTTCGGCGCAAAAAAGGACGTTTCCAAGAAGAGATACCCGAAGACAACGCCCCGCAGGATTTTGGCGGGGCCAAGCCGCTAGCCGTCGATCCGATCGAGGACTACATGGCTGGCCAGCTCGGGGAACCGATGGCCCGGTCTCTAGCTCAACTCTCGATCGAGCAGCGCCAAGTCATCATTCTCGCGGATATAGAGGAATATAGCTACCAAGAGATCGCGGATATCATGGGATGTTCGATCGGAACCGTTCGCTCGCGCCTGCACCGCGCCCGCGCACTGCTCCGGCGTCTCGTGACTCGGGCATCGCAACAAGAAACAGAACGATGAAACACTATACTGACGACGACATCATCGATTATCTCCACCACCAAGTCTCCGACGCGATCGATGCGCAGATCCACGCCCACCTCGCCCTTTGCGGCGATTGCCGCGACCGCTTCGACGCCGAAGCGTCGCTGAGCGATCTGTTGCGGTCATCGGCGCGCGCCACCGAGCGCGAACTTCCGCCGATGCTGCGGGCGCAGGTGTGGGCGCAGATCCGTTCGGCGCGGCCGTCGTTGCTCGATCGGGTCCGCGCCTTCGTCAGCCCAGCGTTCGCGGTTCCGATGGCGGCGGCTCTGGCATTGCTCCTGTATTTCGGCGTCCCGGTTTTGCGCAGCGAACAGGCTTCTAGTTCGCCCACGGTCGCAGCGGCATACTATTTTGAAGAGCACGCAGCCGAGGCGCTCCAGAACCCGCTTTCCGACCACCTCAGCACGAGTTCGGCGCTGGCCTCCGGCTCCGATGCGCCGGTCGCGCGCGTGAACGCTCCGCTCATCGATGCGGCCGATGCCGCAACGCTTGACGACGTTGCCGCGTCGCGCGAATAACGCCGCACTCGCCGCCTTCGCGCTCTTCTCCGTAACGGCGCTGGCGCCGGCACCCAACGCCGACGAACTCGTTCGCGCCGCGACCGAAGCCCCCAAACGCATCTCGTACGTCGGCGAGTTGGGATCGACGCGCTGGGGCGCCAATCAAGCCCTCGCCACGATCGTGCGGATCGAGCACAAAGCGCCCGACGATACCCGGCGCACCTATCTCGCACCGCAGGCGGCGTACGGCGAATACACGATCACGCGCGGCGCGAAGACGTTCGATTTCGACGTCCATCGACAGACGGTGGCGACCAGTGAAAATCTGGCCGCCGACAACGCCGTGGCCTACAACAACAATATCGCGCTGGTGTTCGCCAACTATACCGCCGTCCAAGGACCGGAGGAAGCGGTCGCGGGCCGGAGCGCGCAAACCGTCTCGCTGGTAAACCGCCACACCGGCGAACGAATGATGCGGCTATGGATCGATGCCCAAACCAAGATCGTGCTCGCGAAGGAAACGTATCACAGCGACGGTTCCCTCGCGACGCGCATGCGCTTCGATGAGATTCGTTACACCGGCGACATCCCCGAGGGGATCTTCGTGACCGACGTCCCGGCGGGGTTCACGACCTTGCCCGAACGCCGGTTCGCGCAGCCGTCGACCGACATCGGGGCGGCGATTCACGATGCCGGATTCAGGCCGGTCGGGCCGCGCTATCTTCCCGAAGGCTTCGCGCTCATCAGCGCCGATACGAGCACGATCAAAGGCGTGAAGAGCCTCCACTTACTGTATTCCGACGGTCTGCGCAATCTTTCGCTGTTCGAGAACGCGAGCGATGCCGCGGCCGATTTCGAGTCGCTGCATCCCTCGGTCATCAGCTTTGAGGGACACGACGCCCAGTATGTCAAGGAGGGGCCCACGACGCTGCTCGCTTGGCGCGAGCAGAATCTGTCATTTGCGCTAGTCGGCGATCTCGACGTGAAAGAACTCGTCGAGATCGCGATCAGCGTCGTCCCGTAGAGGCGGCTCGGGCGAAGCCCGAACGCGACGAAGGGCGGCTTGCGGCGCAGCCGCAAGCGCGACGGACCGACGAAGTCGGTCCTCCTAGTTCGCGCCCGGCTGCGGGGCGGGATTCGGCGCGCCGGCGCCCGGCGTCATGTGATGCAAGCGATGTAGTTGAGCGCTGAGCTGCGTTTTCTGGTCGCTCGTGAGGATGCCCAGGATTTGACTGCGCATTTTCTTGGCGTTGGCTGTGCGCGTCGCACCATCGGCGTTGAGATTCGCCTTCTGCTCTTGATCGTGGAATGCGGCGACTTGCTGTTGCTGCGCGGGGGTGAGGTTCACCGCGCGCAGCGCATGCAAGAACGACGAGCGATGGTGCTTGCCGCGATGGACGCCGGGGGCGGCATCGCCGGCCGGCGGTTGCGCGGTGTCTCCGGCGGGCGGCGGTGCCGGCGGCTGCGTCTGCGCGCCGGCGGCGAGCGGAGCCGCGAGTGCGGCGATCAGTGCGAGGACCGGGAAAGAACGGTACAGGGACATGTGCGTATGACTCCTAGGTGAGGGTATGACGACTAGGATACGTACGCGCGCGTTGTCATGTCGTGAATGCCGGGTTAGGTCATCGTGAACGCCGGGTTAAGCTCACTGTGAACGGCAGGTTAAGCTCACTGCGAACGCCGGTTAAGCTCATTGTGAACGCCACTCAGAGCGCTGTTTTGATTGCCGTTTCGAGGGTCGGCTCCGTCAACTCACCGTCGCCGATGTAGCTGATCGTCTTGTCGGCCTTGATGATCACGATCGTCGGGTAACCGCTTTGCAAATAGGCACCGGCGACCTTGAGCTCCGGATCGAACGCCACCGGATACGTGACGTTGAACTTTTGGACGAAACCGATCACATCGGCTTGGGATTCGGGCGTGTTCTCATCGATGCCGACGTTGCTGCCCGACACCGCGACGAAGTTGATCTGCTTGCCAAACTTCCCGTACAGGCTGTTGAGGATCTTCGTTTCACGCTGGCAATGCGGGCACCACGTCGCGAAAACTTCAAGGAATACTGGCGTTTTGGTGGTCGTGAGATCGAACGGGCCGGCCGTCGTCGCGACCGCGAACGGCGGCGCCGCATCGCCCACCTTGATTTTCGATTGGACATGGGTCTCGGTTGCGGCCTGCGGTACGACCGACGGGTTGCGCGAGAGAATCGCGACGGTAACGACGAGCGCGATCGCGATGACGCCCAACGTGACGTAGAGGATCGGCTTGCGCCGGTCGGGGGCTGCGGGGCGGCGTGATGAGCGAACGTCGGCTTTCATTTCACGTTACCAATTCGACGGTCGAGCGCCAGCATCCCAGGGGCGCGCCAGGCGATGAACGCCGCGACCACGGCGAAGCCCAGGTCGCGCGCGACTTCGGGCCACGAAGTTACCGTCGTATCCGACGGACCGAAGCAGCCGCACGACAGAGAGAGGCCGCGGGAGACCGCCGAGGCGATAGCGCCCGCGAAGATCGCCAACTGGACGCCGGCGACGATCGCCGCCACACGCGTGTAGAGGCCCAAGACGAGATATCCGCCGAGCAGCACCTCGAAGACCGGGAGCAGCAGCGCCATGGGGGCGATCAGCGGGCGCGGCACCAGGCCGAACGCCGTGATTTGGGCGGCGAACAGCCCGGCGTGACCGATCTTCGATGCGCCCGCGAAGATGAACAGGGCGCCGACGGCGAGCCGCAGCAGCAGCACGACGGCGGTCATGCCGTCGCGGACTCGAAATTGCCCAGAATCGCGCGCTGGCGCGTGGGGATCGAGGCCGGCTCGGCGCGGTCGACGACCCGGTCTTCTTCGTAGCCCGAGATCGTTTCGGCCACGCACGTCGCGAGCGTCGCCGGGTCGTAGCCGCCTTCGAGCACGAAGAGGACCCGTCCGCCGCAGTAGTCGGCGGCGATCTCGTGCGCGATCCGGCCGATCTGCCGCGACGCGGAAACGGCGACGCCGAGATCGCCGACCGGATCGCCCGCGACGAAATCGTAGCCGGCGCTCACCACCAGCAGTCCGGGCCGTATTCGCGCCGCGAGGGTGCGCAGCGTGTGGGTCCAGATGGCGACGAACGCCTCTGTGCTGATCCCGTCGACCGGGAGCGGCACGTTGAGCAGCGCGCCGCCCGCGCGCAGATGGTTCTCCTCGGCAGCGCCCGTGTCCGGATAGGCGGGACTAGCGTGGGTGGAGATGTACGACAAGCCGCGGCCGACCAGCGCCTGCGTCCCGTTGCCGTGGTGATAGTCGATGTCGGCGACGAGCACGCTGCCGCCCGTTTCCAGGCTGAAGGTGCGCGCCGCGAGCGCGGCATTGTTAAAGACGCAGAAGCCCATGCCGCGGGCCGGCTCGGCATGATGGCCGGGCGGCCGGACGAGCGCGAACGCCGAACGCCCTTGCGCGCACACGCGGGAAAGCGCCGCGAGCGTTCCGCCGGCGGCCCGCGCCGCCGCTTCGTAACTGCCCGCGTCGATGTGGGTGTCGCCGGTCGAGAGCAGCGCGGCCTCGTCGGCTTCGAGCCGCGCGCATTCGCGCTTGACGAGTTCAATGTAGCGCAGCGGGTGTGCCCGCGCTAGTTCGTCGGGCCGCGCAATGACGGTGTCGATCCGGTCCGTGAGCATGCCGCGACGTTCGAGTTCGCGCGCGACGACCCGCACGCGATCGGGCTGCTCGGGGTGCCGCAGCCCGCTGAGATGGTCGGTCAGCCGTTCGTCGTACGCGACAAGCATGGTTAGGGTTTCGCCGGCGCTTTCGTTGCGCCGGCGGCCGGTTTTGGCTTCGGGCTGGATTTGAGCTCGGGCGTGTCCATTTGGTTGATCAGCTGTTTGATCTGGGCCTGCGCTTGCGAACCGGGTTTGGTGTAGGCCATAAAGCGTGTGTAGGCGTCTCTTGCGTTCTTTTTATCGCCGGTCTTTTGATAGCTTTGGCCCAGCACGTAGAGCACCTGCGGGTTTTGCTTGGTGAAGTTCGGCGCGTTGTGGTCGAGCGCGGAGAAGATCAAGATCGTCTCTTTGTAGTTTTTGGTCGCGAAATCGGACTGTGCCAGCCCGACGAGCGCTTCCGCCGAACGGCCCAGCGCGTACGAGTGGCGAAACGCATCGCGCGCCTTGTCGTATTGTTTATTTTGCGCATACACGCCGGCGAGCAAAAGCCACGTGCGCGGATCCGATCCGGCGATCTCGGTGAGCCGCTTGTCGTTGTCGATCGCGCGCGACAGATCGCCGGATTGTTTGTAGTAGTCACCCAAGCGCGAAAGCGCGTCCGGGTTGTCGCGATTGGGACCGGCGGCCGCGGTCCACTCGCGCACCGCGCCGAGGTTGTCTTTTTTGAAGGACAGATAGTCGCCGTAATTCAAATGCGTGGCCGGCACTTTTGGATACGTCGCGATCGCATTGCGATAGGTCGAGTCAGCGTCGGAGTCCATCTTTTCAACGGCGTACAAGCGCGCCATCTGGTCCGCAACGGCCGCTTTTTCTTCGTCGGTCGTGGCCAGCGCGAGCAGTTGTTTGAACGTATCGATCGCGACGGGGACGTTGTGCTGAACGCCGGCGATCTGCGCTTTGCCGGCTAAGGCTTCGGCGTTCTTGGGATCGATCGCGACCGCGCGATCGTACACTTGCGCCGCCAAGCCGATCGCGTTCTGCGACGCATACGTCTGCGCTTCGAGCACGACGGGATGCGGATCGGTCGGCGCCAATTTCGCGGCGGCCTCGAACTGGGTGCGCGCTTCATCGAACTTCTGCTCCGCTGCGAGCACTTGTCCGTAGGTCACAAGCGAATTTTCATCGCCCTTGTTAAAGGTGATCGAGCGCTTAGCGACTTTCTCGGCATCGGCGGGGCGGTTGGCGCGCAAATAGAGCGTCGTGAGGGTGCCCAGAACCGCGGCGTTAGTCGGCTCGAGATTGGAGGCGTTTTCCAGATCCGCGAGCGCTTCTTTCTCGCGCCCGAGCGCGGCGTTCGAGATCCCGTCGACGTAATAGACTTGCGCCGTTTTGTCGCCCGAGGCGATCAGTTTTTGCGATAACCCCAGCGCCAGATCCGGCCGGTTGATCGAATAGTAATCCTGCGCCAACTGCGTCATCGTGGGCTTGTCGTTGGGGTCGGTTTTGAGTTTTGCTTCCAGCCGCGGAACCTGGACGTCGAGCGGTTCGGGCGTCGCCGTCGGCGAGGCGGACGGTGACGGGGAGGCCGTCGCCGTCGGACCGGGGCTCGGCTTTGCTTTGGCCGACGAAGGCACCGGTGCGCAAATGACGACGAGTGCCGCGGCGGCAACGGCCGCGGCTAGATGCTTGGAACGAATCACGGGCTCGACTTTCTACTACGGAGGAACCCCCGGCACGTCAGTCGCGGGGGCACGCGGGCAGCGGCGACACGGTATCAACGTGCGGCAGCGCCCGGATAGTTACGCGTGAACGGCCTTGGCGTCCCGAACTTGCTTGGCAAGCTCCGGGACGATGGCGAACGCGTCGCCGACGACGAGCAGATCGGCGAACTCGCCGATCGGAACTCCGCCGTCCTTGTTGATGGCAACGATGGTTTGCGAGGTCCGCATTCCCACCTTGTGCTGGATGGCCCCGGAGATTCCGACGGCGATGTAGAGCTGGGGGCTCACGGTCTTGCCGGTTTGCCCGACTTGATGGCCATGCGATATCCAGCCGGCATCGACGGCGGCGCGCGAGGCCCCGACGGCTCCGCCCAAGGCGTCGGCCAGGTCTTTGAGGATCGTCTTGAACGGTTCGGGTCCGCCCATGCCGCGCCCACCGCTCACCACGACCGACGCTTCCTCGACGCCGAGCTCGGGCGCGACCTCCTCGACTTCGTCCTCGACGACGCTGGCATAGGTCTTGCCGAGCGGCGCGATCGCCACGATCTCCGCCTGGCCGGCGCCGGGTTTCGCGGCGAACACGTTGGGCCGGATCGCCGCCACGCCGTAGTCGCTCTTGAAAGCGCACGTCGTGATGCTCAAACCGCCGAGCTTGGGCGAAACGCAGGCGACGCGGCCGGCGTCGACCCGGATTTCGGTCACGTCCGCATTGAGGCCCGCGTCGACCCGGGCGGCGAAGCGGCTGCCGACGTCGCGACCGATCATCGTATTGCCGACCAGAATCAGGGACGGCCCTGCGGCCCCGGCGACGACGGACAGAGCATCGACGGCGGGATCGATGAGCTTGTCGGTCGTGGCATCGGCCAGCACGTGGATCGCATCGAGCGGATACGCCGCAAGCTGCGCGGCGACCGCCGCCGCGTCGCCGCCGACGATCACCGCGTGGGCGGTGCCTCCGAGCAGATCGGCAACGGTTCGCGCCGCCGAAGCCGCTTCGAGCGACACCCGCCGGGCCTGACCGTTCTTGTGCTCGATGAACGCGATGACGTTTTTCATTAGAGGAGTTTGCGCTCCTTGAGGAAGTCGATGATGCGCTTCGCGCCGTCGACCGCGTCGGCCGCCGTGACGACTTGGCCCTTGCCGCGCACGGGCGGCGCGGCCAACTCCAGGAGTTCGACCTTCGCACCGTCGCCGCCGACCGGCTTGGTAAGTTCAAGGTCCGCCACGCGCAGCAGCGCGATCTCTTTTTTCTTGGCGCCCATGATGCCCTTAAGCGATGGATAGCGGGGCTCGGCGGCGGACTTCGTGATACTCGCCAGCGCCGGCAGCGGCGCGCTCAGGGTCTGGTAGCCGGTCTCGGTTTCGCGTTGCACGCGCACGCGCCCGTCGGCGACTTCGATTTTGCGGGCATACGTGAGGCCCGGAACTCCTAGATATTCGGCCAGCGCGCCGGGCAAGTCGCCGGTATTCGCGTCGGTTGACTGCGTGCCGGTCAAAACCAGATCGAACCCGCCCTTGCGGATTGCGGCCGCCAGCGCGTACGCCGTGCCCCACACATCGGAACCGGCCAACGCCTGGTCGCTGAGCATCACGGCGTTGTCGGCGCCCATCGCGAGCGCTTTGCGCACGATCTCTTTACCGGACTCGGGCGCCATCGAAACGATGGTCACCGTCGAGCCGTCGTTGAGTTTTTCTTTGAGCTGCAAGCCCGCTTCAATGGCGTACTCATCAAACGGATTGAGGACCGTCTCGACGCCGCTGCGCACGAGTCGTTTGGTCGCCGGATCGATGCGCTTGTCGGCATTTGTATCCGGCACCAGCTTCACGGTTACGACGATTTTCAGCTTGCGAACCTCCGGGACAAACGAAACCCGGCGTCCGGCCGGGTTTTAAGAACCGGGTCCCATTCGAGTCCCCGCAAAGCGCATCCTGTAGGCGTGTTCGCCGATGAGAGCTAGAGCTAATCAGTCGGCTCGGTTTGAGAAGCAACTCAGCGGGCGAACGACCATGGGTGGCGTTTGAAGAAGACCGCGGAAAGTTCATTTCGTGCGTACATTCGCGGCCGAAGATGCTTGAGTTCGCGGGCAAAAGATAACGGGCCCATCGTGGCACCATTTGCGTCGGTCACGGGAATGATAACAATTTCAAGCCAGATCGGCGTGCCGTTTTTGCGATAGTGAATCACGTCGAACTCCGCGGCCATCGCGCAGGACGTTCTGCAGGCCCTGCTTCAACACGTCGCGATCGGTGCTCGGGCCACACAGCATCGTCGGGCTTTGGTCGATCGCCTCTTCCCACGTGCAACGCCGCGTAAAGGCGGCGTTCACGTACGTTATCAAAAGCCGGGAACCGCCATTCGTCCAGTCGACGGCCATCACGACCTCGGGCGCGCGCGCGACGGCAAAATCCATGAGCTTCAGATTGGCGAAGCTCATCACCCGAGATGACGGATCGATCGCTTTCGCCCTCATCCGCGACGTTTCTATCCCATGCGCCGGCGCCCAATTCACTTTAGCCGTCGGCCGCGAGCACGCGCTTGAGCTTCCTCGGTAGAGCAACGCAAAGGCGCAGCGGCTTGCATTCCGGCGACATGTCGGTGGCAGCGATACGTTCGCGCAACGCGTCGGCACAATTTGTCGCTCGTCCCGCACTTTGCATTTCCTTGTCGATCTTGTTAACTACTCATTTCGATAGATGTAAAGGCTTTCTGACACAGCTTAAGATACACATCATCGCTTCGTTTTACGGGGCTCACGTCAGGGTCACCGTTTTGAGTAACAGTCTACGTCCCGGATGCGATCTCTGCGTGCGCACAGGTAGCGGGTTCCACGCGGCCTATGAGGTGCTTGGTGTTCGGGTCTGCCGAAAACATATCTCAAAGGTGATTGACGCGGCCAGCAAAATGTTACATCCGGGCGATCGCTGCTTAAATGACGTCGACGCCGTCATCTTGCTCTCTCGATATCGCCGAAATCGTGGACGCACGATAAAGCGCGATTTTTCGCGCGCGCTCGAAAAAATCGGCATCCTGGAGATCCCCGATCCGAATCTGGAGCTCAACGAATAAGCTGACCAGACCGCGGATCGGGGAAAATATTGGGACGACCGGGGGTCGAACCCGGATGCCCTCGCGGGCGGCAGATTTTCGTACCACTNNGTAGGCCGCGCCCGTCCAGTCTCTACACCTTCCGACTCGCCGCGCCCACCGAATCTCGGCCGGGTTGGCGAATGGGCTTGGCTCGGCGTCGTCATGCAGCCGGATCGCGGCTGCGAAGAGTTCGCCGACTTTGAGCGCATCCCGATCGTCGTTTCCGGCCGATCGGCTCAATGATTCAAGTCTGCTGTGTCTGCCGATTCCACCATCATCCCATGGCGCAAGTTGTTGGACCCGAACGCCGCGCGATCATCCTTACGGCGACGGCACCGGCAGGGCGGCGGCACGGTAGAGCGCCGAACGCAGGTAGCCGGCGAGCAGATCGGCATGGCTCACGCGCAGCGCGTCGATGTGCAGCAGATCGCAGGCAGCGTCGACGATGATGAGCCCCGCCGGCAGGATGTCGGCCCGCTGGGGCCGGATGTGCGGCATCGCGCGCCGGTTCTCGAGATCGCGTGACAGCAACGCGTCGATCGTGCCGCGCCGCTGCGCGCGGTCGACGCGGACGCCGTCGGCCAGCGGGTCGCCGGCGAGCATCGCGGCCGCCGTGAACATCGTTCCGCCGACCGCGAGGAGTTCATCAAACGGCTCGAACGCACGCAACGGCGCGAGGATCGCCGCGGCGTCGGCCCGCGCCCGCGCGCCGACTTCGGCGCGCGCCGCGGCATCGAGCGCACGTTCCCCGCGCAGCGCCGGATGCCGTTCACTCAGCCGCACCGCACCGACCTCGAGCGAAATGGTGCGTTCGACCGCCGCTGCCGTCCCGACCGCCAGCTCTGTTGAACCACCGCCGACATCCAGCACACCGACGCGCCCGCTCGTCGGTACGCCACGCACGGCGCCCGCGAATGAAAACGTCGCCTCTTCATCGCCGGACAAGACGCGCGGCGCCACGCCGGCCGTCGCGGCGACATCAGCGGCAAACGCGGCCGCATCGGTCGCGCGCCGCAGCGCGCTCGTCGCGATCACATCGACCGTGGCCGCATGCGCCCGGATCTCGGCGACGTAGGCGCGGACCGTTTCGAGCGTGCCCGCGCGCGCGGCCGGATCGAGGTTACCGTCGCTGCCCAAGCCGCGGCCGAGTCGCGTTCCGACCGATTGCGCCGTGAGCGTGCGTTCGCCGTCGAGGATCAGCAGCCGGGTCGAATTCGTCCCGATCGAAATGAGTGCGCGCGGCGACGCCGCGGTGCTAGGCCGCCTAATACCGCTTGTTGGCCGTGGCCTCGCGCGTGCGCCGGATCATCTCGACGGAGTTGTCGTAACCCGACAGCGCGACGCCGACATAGAGCGTATCGATGATCGTGAGCTGAGCGATGCGGCTCGAACTGGCGTCGCTGCGGAACGCGGTTTGTTTGGCCGCCGTAAACAGCTTGATATCCGAGACCTTCGTGATCGGCGAGGTCGAACGGTGCGTGATGCAGATCGTCGTCGCGCCGTTGCGCTGCGCGTTGGACAGCGCGTCGGTCACGTCGCGCGACGCGCCGGTATGGGAAATGCCCAGCGCGACGTCGCCCTTTTGCAGGAGCGACGACGACATCGCCATCATGTCGCCATCCGACAGCGCGACGACGGCGATGCCGAGCTTGAGAAACTTGTGGTACGCATCGAGCGCCAGCGGGTTCGAACCGCCGACGCCATAGACCTCGACCCGCCGTGCCGTCGCAATCGCCTTGACCGCCAATTCGAGCTCGGCGTCGGTGAGGACCTCGATCGTGTCGCGCAACGCCTGCGCGTTGGCCTGAAAGACTTTCGTCTTAATGGTTTGCAGCGAATCACCCGGCTCGATGGCGGCATAAATCGCGTTGGTCGGTTCGACCAGATCGCGCGCCAGCATGATCTTGAACTCTTGATAGCCTTTGTAGCCGATTTTTTGGCACAAGCGCACCACGGTCGATTCGCTGGTGTTGGTCTTCTCAGCCAGTTCCGTCACGGTGAGATAAATAAGCTCGTCGGGATGCTTCAGAATAAAATCGGCAACGCGCTGTTCGGCGGTGCGCAGCGACGAATACGTCCCCTGGATGCGCACGAAGCTGCCCGGGACCTTCACTGGCTCGACTCTTACATCTGTCATTTACGGCAACCGTTCGCCGGACGAGCTAGCGTCGCCTCGAAAAATCTTTGCGCGCTGCTTTTTGCGAAAGAGATGCCGCTCGAACGGCTGGGGCCGGTCCGGCGGCGCCCATTCCTCGGTCGACTTGAGATAGTCGTTCATGTGCGCCTCGAAGGCCGGGTCAAGCAACTTCGGCGCGGGAGTCCCTGGGACAATCGGTTCATCGACGCGCGTCTTGGCCAGCGTGAGCGACCGGCCTAAAATGTCGAACGGCAACGTGGTCGCGCGCGCATCGAGCGCACGGGTGTAGGCCGCGCGATTGGCGTTGACGTCGGCGATCGGCACGGCCATGAGCCGGCCATCCTCCAAACGTACGGTCGCGCCGAGCGCGTGGACGTTGATCACCGTCCCGCGAACGCGCTTACTGTCCGCCGTCATGCTTTTTAAGATAGATGATCGCCTCACCGTCGCGCACGAGGTGCAGCTTATCGTGAATCTCGGGGATCGCACCTTCCGGATCCAATAGCCGGCGGATGCGGGCGTCGTTTTCGTCGCGCTTGACCGCGAGTTCGCGCACGTCGCTCTGCGCCGCCGCGAGCCGATTGGCCATGCTGAGATTTTTTTCGATGATTCGCGCGTACTGCAATCCGGCGACGGTCAAGAACGCGCCCGCCATCACCAGCACGACGGCACGGCCCACCCAGCGCAGTACGTGACGCAGGCGTTTCACACGTTGCCGATCCGCCGGAATTTGGCGTAGCGCCGGTCGAGCAGCAGCGGGATCGGCGTATGCCGCAGCCCTTCGAGGGCCGCATCGACGGCGTCGAGCACGCTTGAGATCGTCCCCTGGGCGTCGCGGTGCGCGCCGCCGATGGGCTCGGGGATGACCTCGTCGACGATGCCGAAATCGCGCAAGTCGTCGCTGGTGAGGCGCAGCCGGGCGGCCGCCTCATCGGCCTTGGCCGACTCGCCCCACAAAATCGCCGCCGCGCCCTCGGGCGAGGCGACCGAATAGACGCTGTGCTCGAGCATGATGACGCGATCGGCCAGCCCGAGCGCGAGCGCGCCGCCGCTGCCGCCTTCACCGATGACCGTCGCGACGATCGGGGTCGGCACGTCGGCCATGGTCGCGAGGGCCGAGGCGATCGCCTCGGCCTGCGCGTGTTCTTCGGAACTGATGCCCGGGTCGGCGCCCGAAGTGTCGATGAAGGTCACGATCGGCAAGCCCAAGTGACCGGCCAGTTGGGTCAACCGCTTCACCTTGCGGTACCCCTCGGGCGACGCGGAGCCGAAATTGCGGCGCACTTTGTCCTTGAAGTCGCGGCCCTTTTCTTGCGCCATGACCATCACGCGCCGGCCGCGCAATTTGGCGAAACCCGCGATGACCGCGAGGTCGTCACGGAAGTGCCGGTCACCGTGCAACTCGTCGAAAACATCGAGTGCCGCGAGATAATCGCTGCCGATGGGGCGCTTGGGATGACGCGCCATGTTGACGCGCTGCCAGGGCGTCAACGACCCGAAGATCTCGCGCAGGATCTGCGCGTATTTGTCCTCGAGCGCGGTTATCTCGTTCGACAGGTCGACCGGCTGATCGGCGCTATGCTTGCGCAGATCGGCGATCCGCCCTTCGAGTTCGAGCAGTCCCTTCTCGCGTTCGACGATTACGTTCATGCCGGCGCCTCTTCGGGTGTTTCGTGAGCGACGGCCGCTTTACCGTTCCGGCCGGACCGGTGCGCCGGATCGCCGGCGGCGTAATCGAGCAGCCGGATCAGCGTCGCGCGCAAGTCGGGCCGCTTGACGACCATGTCGATGGCACCTTTTTCGAGCAGAAACTCGGCCGTTTGAAAGTTGTCGGGCAGTTTTTGGCGGATCGTCTGCTCGATCACGCGCCGGCCGGCGAACCCGATCGACGCTTTGGCTTCGGCCACGATGACGTCGGCCTGAAACGCGAAGGACGCCGACACGCCGCCGGTAGTCGGATCGGTCAGCACGCTGATATAGAAGTTGCCGCCGGCGATGAAACGCCGCACGGCCAGCGTCGTCTTGGCCATTTGCATGAGCGCGAGCATGCCTTCTTCCATGCGCGCGCCGCCTGACGCGGTGCAGACGATGCACGGAACTTTGCGTTCGCGCGCCGCCTCGAAGAGCAGCGCGATCCGCTCGCCCACCACGGTGCCCATCGTGCCGCCGCGAAAATTAAAGTCCATCACGCCCAGCGCAACCGGAAAGCCGCCGATCGCGCCGAAACCGCACACAACGCCTTCGGACAGCTGCGACTTTTCGCGATCACGTTCGAGTTTTTGCGGATACGGAACTTTGTCGACCCACTCCAGCGGATCGCCGGGTATCAGATCGGCGCCGATCTCCACGAAGTCCGAATCGATGAGCATGCTGATCCGGTCGAAAGCGTGCATGCGGAAGTTGTGACCGCAGTTCTTGCACACGTACAGCGATGCGGCAAGTTCGGGCCGATACAACATCTCGCCGCACTTCGGACATTTCGTCCACTGCGCGGCGTCTTCGCCCAACGCCTCGTCGCCGCGGCGAATCCGCAGCCATTCCGGCATCGGCACTATGTGCGGCCCGTCAGGCGGCCGCGGTAAATCCGCACAAGCTGCCGCAGGTAGTTGAGAATCTCGTTCTGGTTGAGCTTCGACGTGCCGGCGACGCGGTCGGTGAACACGTACGGAATTTCGATCGCCTTGCGGTAGTGGGCTTTGGCGATGACTTCAAGCCCGATCTTGAAACCGATCGGATCGAGTTCGACGCCTTCGAGCGCGCTGCGCCGCACCAGAAAGTAACCCGAGGTGATATCGCGCAGCGGCGTGAGCGGCTGCGCGAGTGCGATCGCGACGATTGAGGTGATCTTGCGCTGCAGCGGCCAATCTTCGATCCCGCCGCCTTTGACGTAGCGCGAACCGATCGCGAGTTCGTAGCCGTTGCTCAGCGCCTCGACCATCGCCGGAATGATATTCGCGTCGTGCGAGAAGTCGGCGTCCATCGCGCCGAGCGCTTCGGAATCGGGCCGCGCAAATCTCCAGCCGTCGATAACGCCGCTCGACAGCCCCATCTTCGCGGGCCGGTGCAGACAGCGCACCGGGTACCCTTCGGCGGCGAGCCGTTCGACGATATCGCCGGTTCCGTCGGGCGAATTGTCGTCGACGACGATGATCTCACCGTCGAGCTTGTTTCGCTTGAAGACGTCGTCGAGCATCACGATGAGCCGCTCGATCCCACCGGCTTCTTTGTAGGTCGGAACAACGATCGAAAATTTCAGTTGCGTGCCGGCAGCCGTCGCGGGCACCGTCACGGGAGCGGATGCACGGTCGGGAACCGTGCCGGATCGAAGGCTGAAAGGGTCGCATACGTGCTTACCTCCGGGGCCATGAGCCGAACGCCGGACTCATCAACCGTGCCCACTTCGGCGGCCGGAACCGCGACGTCTTCAGCGCGCGAATCCCAGTGAACCACGATGAGTTCGGCTTGACGCGATGCGCCGGAGGTATAAATTGCGCGAACGTCGCCGACGCGTACCTCACCGACGTAAACGGGTGTTCCGGGCGCGAGCGTTTCTAAAGTATGTGCCATTGAGGATCGAAAGGTGTACGCCCCCTCACCGCGGCATTCCCGTGCTGGCGTTGCCGTTTACCTTGCTCCGGGCGGCCATGCGGCCCAAACAGATACGTTTGGGGCGATTTCGCCGGCTTACAGTTCGCCTCGAGCGTACAGGAACGCCGTGACGACGACGAGTGCCGCGGTCTCGGTGCGCAAGATGCGCGAGCCCAGCGAGACCGGCACCGCGCCGGCGGTTTCGGCGCCCGCCACCTCCGCGGCGGAGAAGCCGCCTTCGGGTCCGATGACGATGAGGACCGGACCACCGCGGCCGGCATCGGCCTCGAAGCGCTCGCGCAGCGAGCCGCCGCCGCGCGCGTCCTCCCAGGGCAGATACACCCGGTCGTAACGCGCGAAGTCCGCGCGCAACTCGTCCCAGCCGGCTTCCGGTTCGACCGTCGGGACGCGGGCCCGGCCCGCTTGTTGGGCGGCACTGCGCGCGATCCGCTGCCAACGCTCGTGTTTGTGCTCGCCGGTCCGCTCGCCGGTAACGCGCAGGCTGCGCAGCGGCACGATGGCCGCGACGCCGAGCTCGGTCGCTTTCTCGACGATGAAATCCATCTTCTGTCCTTTGGGAATCGCCTGCGCGAGGACGATCCGCAGGCCGGTTTCGGCCGGCTCGCCGGGCAGCGGCAGCCCGAGCACGGCGTGCACCGTCTTGCCTTCGATCTCCAGCTGCGCGGCGAACGCGACACCGGCGGCATCGACGATCTGCACCGCGTCGCCGGTTCGCCGGCGCAGCACCGTGACGAGTTTGCGCGCGTCGGCGGGCGCGAGCGATACGCGGTCACCCGCGACGCCGACGCGGGTTATGAAGAAACGGTCGCGCGGCATGGGCTGCGTACGTACCGCTGGGTGCGCCGGAGTACCCGCCGAGGCGTCGAATCACGGCCGAGATGATCTGGAACCTGATCCTTGCGGCGGTCACGCCGCTGTTCGTGCCGGCCACGCCGTCGCCGTCGCCGGCCGCACTCCCGGAGATCGGCCGAGTGCGCTCCAGCGCGATGTGCAGCACGCTCAAGGAAAACATTCGGCCCGCAATTGGGGGCCTCATCAAAAACGACGAGCTCATCGGCGCCGGTCACCGGGCGTTTCTCAAGATGTCCTCCGATCAGGCCGGCACATCGAGCGCCGCGATCGATATCGACATGCTGTACCTCGAACAAGTCGAGACGCGCCTGGTGCACAACCTCAAAGTCATCGACACGATGCTCGGTGATAAGACGCGCTTTCCGGCCGTGCCGCGGACGAACGACGAGCAAGACGCGATCGCGCTGCGCAGCCAGCTCCTAGCCGTCGCCGACGCGCAGCGCAAGGCGCTCGATCTCGTCTCCGGCACGCTCGACACCGAAGCGCTGGGTCAAATGCAGCATGAGCGCTCGGACCAAATGGACGCCGCGACGGGTCAAGCTGGGCCGCCATCGCAGCCGACGAGCGAACCCGTCTCGTTCATCGGATCCGCGGGCCTGCCCGACAACTCGCCGACCGCCGATATCGCCGCCGAAGCGCAGAAAAAATCCACGCTGGTCAGCCACAACACGTTCAACTCCCTAGCTCAAGCACTCGAGGGAACGCAACTCACGATTGCCCGGCGCGAAACCGTCGTAAGCTCGGCGGTGATCGCCGCAGTCGGGGGCTGCCACGCCCAACAACAGCCCCAGCAGCAACCCGCACCCCCGACTACGCCGACACCATAGCACGTCGACGCCACGGATCGCAGGCCGCGGCTTGCGGCGAAGCCGCAAACGCCACAGATTCGGCTCAGCCGAATCCAGTTAGTCGGCCTTGAACGCTTCCTTGACGCGCTCGAAGAATGAGCGCTCCTCGACGCGATCGCCGCCCTCATGCGCAAAGGCTTCGAGCAACTCGCGTTCGCGCTTCGAGAGCTTGGTCGGCACCACGACGTGGACGGTGACCAACTCGTCGCCGCGCGAGGCGCCGCGAACGCTGGGCATTCCCCGCCCGCGCAAGCGATAGGTGGATCCGGATTGGGTGCCCGGCGCAAGCGTGAGCGGGATCGAGCCGTCCATCGACGGCACCTCGATCTCACCACCCAGCGCGGCCTGCGGAAACGAGACCGGAACATCGACGTAGAGGTCCATCGCGTCACGCCGGTAGCGCTCGTGGCGTCTGACCGAAAGGTACACGTACAGGTCACCGTCCGGACCACCGCGCGACCCGGCTTCGCCGCTGCCGCTGATTCGAATGCGCGAGCCGTCGTCAACGCCGGCCGGAATCTTGACCGACAGCGTCTTCTCGGTTTCGACCCGGCCGCGCCCGCGGCAAACTTGGCACGGCGAGGGGATCATCTGCCCGTCGCCGCCGCACTTCGAGCATGTTGTTTGGGTGACGAATTGACCTAGCGGCGTCTGCCGGACTTGGCGCATAACGCCCGTTCCCGAACAACGGTCGCAGGCCGAGATCAGCGTCCCCGGCTCGGCGCCCGAACCTTTACACGTTGCGCAGGCCGAAAGATGGTTGAACGAGATATCGCGCTGCGTTCCGCTGAACGCTTCTTCAAGCGTGATGTCGACGTCGTAGCGCAGGTCGC
>PLAE01000126.1 GCA_003134035.1 Candidatus Velthaea versatilis | reverse complement strand
CACCACGTCGGCGACGATCGTGCGGTTGTGCAGCGGCGCGAACACGTCCGGCGACACCGGCGAATTGACCGCGATCGACGTCGTCTGCTGGACGATGTCGAATTGCCGCTCGCCGTCCGAGGTCACCATGCGGAACGGAAAGCGCCGGCCGCTCACCTCACGCCAATCGGAGAAGTCGATCGTCGTCGGCCCGTCCCCGTCGAGAAACTCGACGCGCAGCGGCAATCTGGTGCTCGTATCGATCCACAGGGTTTCCGGCTCACCGCCGTCGGCTTGGACTTCCAAGCGCCAAGCGCGCACCCCGTCGAGCGTTCCATAACCGGCGAACTTCGAGCGTTCCGGGGCGTTCACGAACGCACCGCTGTCGACGAAATCGGCGGTCAGCGCGCGCCGGCGCAAATAGCCGCTGAGTTCGCGCACGTTGCCGTTGGAGGTACGCAGATAGAGATGCTCGCCCAAGCGCAGCGTCGTTTCCGAGCGCGGACCCAGGCGCTCGTCGTCGCGCTCATTCGTCCCGGCGCGCCAGGAGTGAAATTCACCGCTCAAACCCTCGCCCGTCAACGTTCCCGACGACTCGAAGGTGGTCAGGTCGGTCTCGTGCGTCGCGCGCGCGTATGCGGCGAGAATCTCCGTTACCGGCGGAGCGGCCTGCGGCAAAGCCGCCGGTGCCCAAACCGGCGCGATCGTCAGAGCCGCCGCAAGCGCGAGCGCAGCTCTCATAAGCAGACCGATAGTTCGCGAACGCAGCGCGGACGTTCTGCACCTGGGACGTATCTTCGCCAACGCCTTTCTAGTGGAATCTTCTTCCGTGATGGTCTCTTCGGCACACCTTTCGATGAGCCCCGGAAACCAGGCGCAAACTGAACCCGGAAGCCCGGGACGGCTCTTCCGCTTACCCCCGTGATCAACCGGCGCTCAGCGGCGCATTATAGACGGCAAGCGCCAAACAAACGTCGCCGCCCGAGCAACCCGTTCGCTGCCCCTTAAGGACATCACCCGAACGCTCGGTGGTGAAGATTTGCAGCTCGGAGTTTCAACCGAAATGCAGCAGTCGGCAGCCTTAAGCGAGCAAGCCCCGAGCGAGAGCGATCTGCGCGCCCACAGCTTGGGCCGAATCGGCGAATTGCGCCCCCCGGCCGGGAGCGCGCGAACGCCATGAACTGCCGCACTCGGCGTCGACCGTCGGTCGCGTCCGTGCCCAAGAGCCGACTCGCCGGCGATCGGCGTTTCGGAAAGCGCCGGATCGCCGCATCGTTCTGCCGATTGCGGTGATCTGGTCCGCCAGCATCAATGCAAGCGCAGGCGCGACCGCGGCGGCAATGATACGGCCACGGCGTCCGAAAGCCGCTGCATGCTCATCGCCAAGGCAAACGCGAATTATTGAAAGCTCGAACAGACGGCTCCCAAGTGTAAAACTCTCGAACTCGCAATGCCTGCTCGCGCCAAGAACGCGGCGTCGCATTGCATTTCTGGACATGCTCCCCGTATTTGAAGGCCGAGGCTTTCGCCGCTCTTGGGTCATGATCGACGCGGTTGGTAAGGTCGGTAATACGTCAACGAACGCACTCGTTACGTAGGGTCGTTCGGCACCAAAACGGCGGACCTCCGCTGAGAGATGTTGGGCCGCCGTCACATTAGACTCAAGCCCAGCGCGTAAGCATTTTTATCGGAGGCCCATGTCGTGAAGCATTTTCCCATTGGCGTTGCACTCTTGTTCTTGTTTTTAACTGCCTGCAGCGGCGGAGGAGGCGGTACAACGACGGGTGTGATCCCGCAGAGCGTGACGCCGTCTTCCGGTATGGGTAATGAAGCGCAGCCGCTAGTTGAAGCGCAGAGCGACGCCGTGCAGCAACCGCAGCCGCAATACACGCCGAGCACCAATGATCTGCTCTATGTAGGCAACGCCGGGAACAATACGATTACGGTCTATCATCACGATGCACAAGCTGCCGCTGCACCAATCCGAGTGATCGCCGGCGCGAATACCGGGATCACTGCTCCCGGGCAGCTTTCAGAGGACGCACAAGGCAATCTGTACGTCGTCAACCTGCCCAAAGAGATCCTCGTTTTCGCCAAGGGAGCGAACGGCAACGTCAAGCCGTTGCGTACGCTCAACGTCAATCTTCCGCCACCCGCCGCTCCCGGGCTGCTCGACAGGATCAGCGCCATGACGGTCGATCAACGAACGGGCAAGATTTACGTTGCCGGCACCACGGGCCCGGTGGGTGAATCCAGCACGCTGTATCGCTTTCCGCCGAATGCTTCGGGCAATACGCCGCCGTTCGCGAGCGGCACGATCAACTATTGGCCGACTCAACTTGCGAACGATTCGACCGGCAACAACCTCATCTACGATAATGGCCCGGTCTGCTGTGCCGCCGCCACGTTCGGCGTGCAAACCGTCGTCAAGCAGTTTTACCAAGGCACGTCGCCGGCGTCCCTTTATAGCGTGGAAGCTTTGGAGAGCAGCGGCATCGCGGATGATCCAACCACGAAGACCTATCTCGTAACGAGCAACATCGGCATCCTGCGACTTGCGGAAAACACCGTCGGCAACGGTCCGATGAACGGCTATCCGTTATCACTCACCCCGCGGCTCATATCGACCATAACGAGCGATACGTGCGGCGGTCAACTTGGACTCGGCTATTTGCGGAACATCTACGTCATCCATGAGAAGCTGGCGGGATGTTCCTCCGACGCGGTCTACGTCTACACGCACGACTCGTCGGGGAACGTCTCACCGCTGCGCGTCTTGAGCGGATCGGCGACGAAACTCGACCAACCCGATGGGATCTACGAAGGCCAATGACGCCGCGTCGCGGCTGACGCTAAGGCGCTAAGACCGCCGCATCGACTTGTTCGGAAGGCGGTGCCGCAACGGTTGCAACGGCTGCTCCCGCAGTACGCTGCTGTTGGTACGCTGAAAGCGATGACAGTACTTTCTGCACGTACGTCTGCGTTTCGGCATACGGTGGAACATCGCCGTACTTCGCGACGGCTTCGGGTCCCGCATTGTAGGCGGCAACCGCCAAACGAACGTCGCCGTTGAAGCGATCCAGCAAGCCCTTGAGATAGCGCGTTCCGCCGGCCACGTTTTGGGCCGGATCGTACGCGTTGCGGACGCCGACCGACTGCGCCGTCGACGGCATGAGCTGCATGAGCCCCTGGGCGCCGACCTTCGAGGTCGCGTTCGCGTCGAAGCCCGATTCGTTGGCAATGATCGCCTTGACCAGCGACGGATCGACTTGCCAGGTCGCCGAGTTCTGCGCCACGAGCGAATCGATCTGCTGCGGCGGAACCAGTGCCGGCGCGACCGCAGGCGACGCGAATGCGGCGAACGGCGATGTCTGCGCGGCCGGTGCCGAACCCATCGCCGAGGCCAGTGCGTTGTTGAAGGCGGGCGCGACTGACGCCTCGTCGGCGTTTTGCGCCACACCGGTAATCTCGGCGATCCGATTCTGGACCGCCGAGATCTCAGTGAGAATATCCATCGCTGAGCATATCGGCTAAAGCGTGCAATTCCGTGAGCGTCGTGGTACGGTCCGCGGGTTCGCTCTGGCGCAGGAAGGCGGCAAGCGCCGCTTCCGCGCGCATCGCGCGGCGGACCGCGGAGTCACCGGCTCCCGGGTCGAGGCCGAACTGGCGGGCTTCGCGGGTCTCGGCCAGCGACGCGAGTGCCTCGCGCACAGCGGCAGCCGCAGCCCGATGACGGGGTGTGCCCACGTCGGCCAGCGTGCGGCTCGCCGACGCCGGGATGTCGATGGCCGGAAACCAGCCTTGCCGGGCGAGCCGCTCGCTCAGGGCGATGTGGCCGTCGAGGGCGGCGCGAGCGGCCTCGCTGACCGGGTCGCGCTCGTCGGAGCCGTCGGACAGCACCGTCGCGATGAGCGTGATCGAACCGCTCGCGAACGCGCCGGCGCGCTCGATGAGCCCGGCGAGCACGGAAAAGACACTCGCGGGATAGCCGCCGCGACCGGCGGGCTCGCCGGCGGCGACCGCCAAGTCGCGGGCTGCCGCCGCGACCCGGGCCAGACTGTCGAGCACGAGCAGCACGTGCAAACCGCGCCGGCGCAGCGCTTCGGCCGCCACGAAGGCGACTTCGGCCGCGCGCAGCCGTTCGGCGGCGCTGCGGTCGCTCGTTGCGCAGACCACCGTCGTCCGCGCATCGCGGCGCGCTAACCAGCGCTCGGCTTCGCGGCCGCGTTCGCCGACGAGCCCAACCACCGTAACGTCGGCGGAGGACCCCTCAACGATCGTTTCGAGCAGGGTCGACTTGCCGCAGCCCGGAGCGCCGAAGATGCCGATACGGGCGCCGACCCCGAACGCCAGCGGACCGTCGATCGCGCGGATTCCGGTGACGAACGGGGCGGCGATGCGCGCCCGATCGGCGGGCAGCGGCACGATACGCCGCGTCCCGGCGCGCGGTCCGGCAAGTTCCCGGCCCCCGTCGAGCGGCAGCCCGAGCGCATCGATCGCGCGTCCGAGCATGGCGATCCCGGCGCAGACGCCGAGCGCGGACGAATCGGCTTCGACCCGGTCGCCAGCCGCTATGCCGTCGACACCGGTAAACGGAGCGAGCGTCGTGCCCCGGCCGTCGACGGCGATGACACGCGCCGGCAATACGCGTCCGTCGCGCGCGCGGACCCGCACGCCGGTGCCGATACCGACGGCCGGCATCCGTGCCTCGATCAAGCCGCCGCGCACGCCGACGACGGTTCCGCCCGGCCTGCCGATCACCGCGCCAACTCCGCGCTGACGCCCGCGAGACGTACGGCCAACCGCGCGTCGATGTCGCCGCTGCGGCATTCCAAGACCGCATCACCCGGCGCAAGCGCCGGGTCGACGACGATGGGAAGGGCGCACGCGAACGCAACATCGCCGGGCGAGACGTGCAGCCGCAGCGGTTCTTCGGCCGCATACTCCGCCAGGAGCCGGCGCGCGATCTCCCCGATGTCGGCGGGGGCCAAGCGCAGTTCGCGGCCGACGACCTCGGCGGCGATGTCGCGGACCAATCCGGCCAGCTGCAAGTCGAACGCGTCCGCCAACGCCGCCTGGAAGAACCGCGCGGCGCGCAAGGCGCCGGCTTCGCTCGCGCCTTCCGCGCCGGTACGCGAGCCGCGGCCGGAAAAGCCCGCGGCGGCGTGCGGTAAGGCCGAAAACCGGCCGTCCTCGACCGGAATCGGATGCGCCGCCGCGGGAGGCGGGAGGATCGATTCGCGTGCCGGCTGCGCCGGCGACGCGGACGTCGACGCCGAACCGGTTCCGGGTTGCGGGGCCGGACTACCCGTAGCCGAGGACGGGCCCGATCGATTCGTAGCCGGCGGCGGAGCCGACCCGCTCGCGGCCCGCGGCGAAGTAACGAACCCGGCGGGATGCTCGCGCAGGAGCTGCGCGAGCGGCACGAATGGAGCGTCAGGCGCGTGCACGGAGGAGCTCCTCGGCGTCGGGGACCAGTGGTGATGCCGCGCGTGCGAGCCGGGCCACGATCGCGGCCCGCTCCTCCGGCGGATAGAGTTCGAGAACGGCCGTCGCGGTCGCGGCCGGCAGCGCCGAGATGATCGCCGCCGCGATGTGCGGCGGCTCACCGGCGAGCGCGCCGCGGACGCGAACCGGCGGGATGCCGGCGACCTCGCGCGACGTGCTCCGAACGGTGGCTGAGTCGATGAGCTTGAGCGCCAGCGCCCGTGCCGGGCGCGCAGCGCCGAAGATCACCGCCGCGATCGTCAACGCGACGATCGCCTGCGGCACGATTCCCGCGAACGCGCCGAGCAGCGCCCAGCCAGGGACGGACACCGCGCGCGGCACGACCGGCGCCGCGAACGGCACCGCCTCGACGCGCAGCAGGTCGCCGCGCCCGGGGTCGATGCCGGTCACGGCTTCTGCCAGCGAGCGAATCTTGGCGAGGTCGAGCCCCCGGGACGCATCGACGAAGACGGCCACCGAACGGCGCTGCGTCGCACCGGGCAGCGAAACCCGGCGTTCGTCGCGCACGTCGCTTCCGCGGTCCTCGACGCTGTCGGCCTTGGCGTACTTTTTGACGGTCGAGTTATAGCGCTCGTCGCTGGCCGAACGTGCGATCGTGCCTCCAAGCGCCGTGCGCCGCACGTCGTGCACGTCACGGCGTTCGGCCAGCACGTCCCGGTGGACGCGCACGATCGTGGCGTTCGCGCCGAACGCCGCGTCGAGCGCCGTCTGCAACGCCGCCGCCACGCCGTCGGCATCAGGTTCGCCGGCCGCATCGCCGTCGGTCCCCGACTCGGGCGCGAGACCGCGATCGTCGAGCACGGTGACGTGCGCGGCATCGAGTCCGGGCACGCCGCCGGCGACGAACGCGCGGATTCCGGCAATCGTGCGAGGCGAGATGTGGGCGCCGTTGGCAAGCGTGATCCGGACGCTCGCCGACGCATCATGCGACGCCTCATCGGCGTACATCCCCGTCCGCGCCGGAGCGATGATGACCCGCGCGTCGGCGACGCCGTCGAGCCCGCGCAAGCCGAGCGCGAGATCGGCCGCCAACCCATCGCGCGTCTGGGCTTCGAGCACGGACTGCGGCGTGAGCGCGCCGGCGTGGGCGAAGAGTTCGGCCGACGTCGCCAGATGCGCGTGCGGAACGCCGGCGATCGACAGGCGCAGCAGGATGTCGCTGCGCTTTCCCGGCGCGACCCGCACGTTGTCGCTCTCGGGCGCGTAGGGGATATTCCAGGCCGCCAGCAGCGTCTGCACTTCGCCGGCCTGATCGGCCGTCAGCGGAACGGCGAAGAGCGCGACGCGAGTATCACGCGTCGCGCTAAAGCTCGTCGCCGCCAGCGCGACGAGCGCCAAAGCGAAGACGAGCGAGAACAGTTTCGTTTTCGCCGACAAAGCCAGCCCGCGCGTCAGTAGCTGTTGGTACAGGGACACGAGCTTAGATCTGCATTCCGAGCAAGGTGTTGAGGGCTTGCGCGGCGCGCTGCGCCCCGCTCGCCGCGACCGCCAGCGTGATGTCAGCGCGGGTGCGCTCGATGACCATCTCCTGCAACCCGCCGCGACCGTGTGCGAACGCCGCTTCGGCGGCGTCGGCGCGATCCAGCGCGCCGCCGGCGGCGTCGACGAGCTGGGCGAAGCCGCTCGGCGCGCCCGCCGGGATGCTGGTTCGCAGCGGCCGTTCGGCGCCCGTATCGGGCACCATCGAATCGATCCGCATTATGTGCGCCCGATGTCGATGGTGCGCTCGGCCAGGCGCTTTGCGACATCGAAGATCGAGGCGTTCTGTTCGTACGCACGCTGCGCGTCGAGCACCGCGATCATCTCGCTAAGCGCGTCTCCGGATCCGGGCTCCGAGCGCACGCGGACGCCCGGCTCAGCACCCGAAGCCGCGGCGTCGAGAAACGCCGGGCCGGCATCGGCATCGGGATCGAAGCGCGCGTCGCTCGTCCCATCACCCGCGTCGCCCGCCGGCGCGGCGACGTCGGCAACGAGGCGGGCGTACGGGTGCCCGGGCGTCGATGCCTGCGCGGCCGCCACATTCCGCGCCGCGATGTCGAGTACGGTGCGCTGAGCGCTCATCGCTCCGGCCGCCGAGGTCAGCAAGTCCATTTCCATGCCGCCGCTCATGCCCGCACCTTACTTGGCAACCGTGCGCAGCTCGTTGAACCGAGCGTGCACGGCGGACAGGAGTGCTTCTTCAAAAATTGCCGCTTGGGCGATTTTCGCCATGCGCGGTTCATCGACGGCGCCGCCGCGCGCGAGGTGGGTCAGCGCGGCGCGGGCGGCGAGCGCTTCCGAGCCGACGGAGTTGGCCATTTCGAGTTCCATCGCCCTACCCTAGAGGTGCGATATGAGCGGAACGTTACCGGGACGTGAGGAACCAGGATGGGTGCGGCACGGTCGAATCTTTCGACGGCAGCGGACCCCCTCCACCACCGCTGTCGTCATCTTTTACGCTACCCGGCGGGCGTTGTGCGCCATCGGCCGGCGCGCGAGCCCAGCCGGCCGTATCACGGCGACATGAGCATTCCCGAAGCGCCACAGGAATCGGGCAAGATTCTCGCGTCGCTGCAGAACATGGCGCGCATCAGCGGCGATCCGCGGCTGGTCGAGACGGCCCGCGCCGTGGAAAACGCTTTCGACGCGCTCGCGCTCGAACGAATGTCGCTCGAGAGCCGGCTGTCGGCGACGGCCGCGCAAAACGAGCGGGAAATCCTCAAGGCCCAAACGATCGCGCGCGTCGCGGAGACCGTCAACTCGTCGCTCGAACTCGACGTCGTGCTGCGCCGGGTACTCGACATCGCCGTCGACGTGCTCGGGGCGCAGCGCGGTTTTGTGATGATCGCAAACGGGCAGAGCGGCGCGCTCAAGCTGGCCGCGATGCACGGCTTGGATCAGGCCGCGCTCGACTCCGAAGAGATGCGGCCTTCCCATAGCGCCGCGCAACGCGTCTTCGAGTCGGGTGAAACGCTCATCACGACCGACGCCCAGAGCGATCCGCGCTTTAATGCCCAGCTCTCGGTTCGGCTGCTGAACCTGCGTTCGATTATTTGCGTGCCGCTCACGAACAAAGCTCGCCGAATCGGCGTCGTGTATTTGGACTCGCGCGTGACACCCGGTTTGTTCACGCCGCAGGATCCGGGACTGCTCATCGCGTTTGCGAATCAGGCCGCGCTCGCGATCGAGAATGCGCGCCTGTTCAACGATCAGCGCTCGCAGTTGCGCGAGATCGTCTGGCTCGAAGAACTGCAGGCCAAAGTGCTGTCGTCGATCACCAACGGCGTCATTACGCTCGACGCGCGCGGCACGATCACGACCTTTAACGACGCGGCCGGCGAGACGTTCGGGATCCCGGCCAGCGCGATGACCGGACGTCCGCTCGCCGCGCTCGAGGCGCTCATTCCACGGCTTTCGACGCTCATCAATCAACCCGAGCTCGTGGGCAGAGCGCTCGAGGTCGAAGCGCTGCACGCAACCCGCGGCAGCCTCACGCTGCAGATTCGAATCGCACCGCTCACGCTAGAGCACGATGCCGGCGGCGGTACCAGCGTCGCGATCGCGATCACCGATCTGACCGAACGGCGAGCGCTCGAAACGATGCACCGCACGGACGTCGAGCAACGGCGGGCGATCGGTGACGCCTTTTCACGCTACCTCGCGCCGCACGTCGTCGAAACGCTGATGAAGACGCCCTCGACGGTCGAACTCGGCGGCAAGCGCAGCATGGCGACGATCCTCTTCGCCGACATCCGCGACTTCACCAAGATGGCGGCACGCCTTGAAGCCGAGCGCGTCGTGGAGATTCTCAACGCGTATTTCGAGGCCGCCGTCACGGTGCTCTTCGAGCACGACGGTCTGCTCGATAAATTTTACGGCGACGGGCTCATGGCGGTCTTCGGGCCGCCGCAGGTTCGCTCAGACGACGCCGCGCGCGCGCTGCGCTCGGCCGCGCGCCTGCACGAGGTCGTGCGCGAACTCGAGCCCGTCATCCGCGAGCCGCTGCGCATTTCCTGCGGACTCGCGACCGGTGAAGTTGTCGCCGGCCACATCGGCAGCACGCGGCGGCTGGATTATACCGTGATCGGCGACGCGGTCAACTTGGCCTCGCGCCTGCAGTCAGCCGCGCCGCCGAGCGCGACGTATTGCGATGAGACAACGTATCTGCGATCGGGACTGCACTTGCGCGGCGAACGGCTGCAGGCGAAGATCAAAGGCCGCGACGATCTCGTCACGGTGTACCGGCTCACCTGAACGCTGCGGCGCTCGCTGACGCGCGTGACGGTGCGCGCGGCGTCGCGATATCGCTCGCGAACGGTCGACGCCGGCGCGCCTTCGGGTTAAACTTGCTCCATGAGCACGAACGCGCCGACCGATCCGATTCCCGTGATCGTCATCGACCTGCAGACCGCGATGTTCAGCGGCCGAACGTCACCGCCGATTCGCGACGCCGATTCGCTGATCGAGCGCGTGCGGGCGGTCATCGATTGGGCACGCACCGGCGGACATGCGGTCGCCTTCATTCGGCACGACGGGCCGAACGGCGACGAGCTTGCGCCCGGCGAACCGGGCTGGGCGTTGTGGCACGCGCTCGGCCGCGCCGACGACGAACCGATTTTTTCGAAAACGATCGGCAACGCGTTCAGTCAACCGGCGCTCGTCGACTGGGTCGCGAAGCTCGGTGCGTGCGACGTGATTTTGCTCGGCGCGCAAACCGACAAGTGCGTCGCCGCGACGGTCCGCGGTGCACGGGAGCTCGGCCTGGGCGTGACCGTGGTCGGCGACGCGCACGGGACGTGGGACGCCAACGGCAAGACCGCGCCCGAGATCATCGCCGAACACAACGTGCTGTTCGCTCAGTCCGGAGCGCGAGTCGTTGATACGGCGACTTTGACACGTAGCGCGAGCCCGGTCTAGACCGGGTCTCGCGAAGCGACGTACGAGCAACAGCAGTTTTTCCGAGGGGCTCGACCGAGTCACGTTCAGCGCTAAAGCGAGCACTTCTAATCGGAATGTGTCGGATTTAATCGACCCAGCGGCTCCGGGCGCAGCCCGCATGCGAAGGGTCGACGAAGTCGATCCACCTAGCCGTCGCCGATGATTTCCAAGCCCGAAAAATAGCTGCGGTAGAAGCCGCGATCACGGGTGATCAGGCGTCCGCCGCGTACTCGTGCGTGGGCGGCGATGAAGAAGTCCGCGATAATTCTCGGCCGCGACCCACCCCGACGACGGTACTCGCTCCAAACCGAACCGGCGAGATCGGCACACTCTCGATCGAACGGGTCGAAGACGATGTTTGCCTCCGCCAGAGCGCGCTGCATGAGGACGCCGTCGTCGAACATGCCGCGGAGTTCGCCCCACACGACCGGACACACGATCAGCGCGCCGACCGACGCAGCGGTGCGCAGAGCGCGCAGTGAGTTTAGCCCGTGAGTCGGGTCGTTGGTGAGGACGTCGATCAACGACGAGCTATCGACGGCGGTGACCATCAGCGCCCGCATCGAGTTTCTTGCTCCAGCGGGGGCCACGCATCTGGGTGATGACGGCGTCGACGTCCGTCGGAGCCAGGAGTCCGACCAAATTGCTGAGCGGATCGCTGGGCATGACGCGCCGCGCAACGAGCTTCCCATCCTCCTCGACAAAATCGAGCTCCGTACCCGGACCAATCGCTAGGCTGTCCCTCAGCGCCTTGGGAATCGTGACTTGTCCCTTTTCACTCACGATGCTCCTCATACTTCCAATGTATGGATTCTTACCGCGAAAGTCAACGCGCCGGCCCCTGCCACAAAGCGTTTTGAGTCCACGCGGCATTGACTCGCATCAGCCACAATGGAAAAGGCACCCGGTTCGCGGGTGCCTTTTTTGCAGCGGCTTTGGAAACGCTTAGCGCTTCGAGAACTGGAAGCGCTTACGGGCGCGCTTGCGGCCGTATTTCTTCGATTCTTTTTCGCGCGGGTCGCGCGTAAGCAGACCGTTGCGGCGCAGCGGCTCACGCAGTGACTCGTCCATCTCCAGGAGCGCGCGCGCGATGCCGTGACGGACCGCGCCGGCTTGACCCGACACGCCGCCGCCTTCGCACTTCACATCAACGTTGAAACGCGAAAGGCTCTGCGTGACGTCGAGCGGCTGGCGCACGATTTGGACCCAACTGGCGCGCGGAAAGTAGTCGTCAACGGTCTTTTTGTTGACGGTGATAACGCCCTGGCCAAGCGTGAGCTTCACTCGTGCGACGGCCCGTTTGCGGCGGCCGGTACCTTGGAAGATGTCCGAAGTTTGCATCAGAATCCTAATTCAGCGGCGCGGGTTTCTGCGCCGCGTGCGGGTGGGCTTCGCCGGCATACACCGCGAGGCGGTTCAACTGGACGTCGCGCATCCGATTCGTCGGCAGCATGCCGCGGACGGCCCGTTCGATGAGCCGCTCGGGATACCGTTCGCGCACGCTCTCCGCGGTTTCGGTGCGCAGGCCGCCCGGAAAACCGGAATGACGGTAATAGACTTTCTGTCGCCACTTGTCGCCGCCGAGTTCGACCTTCCCGGCATTGATCACGACGACATGGTCACCGTTGTCGATGTGCGGCGTCCACGTCGGCTTGCGCTTCCCGGACAACGCTTGCGCGATCCGAACCGCCAACGTTCCCAGCCGTAGGCCGGCGGCGTCGACGATATACCAATCGTGCTGCGTTTCAGCAGTCTTTTGAAAGTACGTACGCATGACTCTATCCAGAAGAAAAGCAAGCCTGGGCCGACCGCCGCGGCAACCCTCGAAGTATACGGAACCCTGGGCCGCGCGTCAAGGCGCTTCCAATCGGGTCCTCGCGGGCGGCTTGCGCGAAGCCCGAACGCGAAGGCGGCTTGCGGCGTAGCCGCAAATGCGAAGGGTGGACGAAGTCGACTCAACCTAGGGAAGCAGCGCTTCGAGGGCCGCCTGGTCGGCGATGATCAGGCCGCGGAGGCGGCCGCCGCTCACGAGACCGGCTCGGGCGAACGCAGCGACGGCTTGGGAGCACGACTCGCGTGAGGTGCCGGCGAGGTGGGCAAGATCTTCCTGCGAGAGCGGGAGGTCGATCCGGATGCCGCCGGGTACCGGGACGCCGAAATCCGCGATGATTTCGAGCAGGGACCCGGCAACCCGCGCCTCGACGCCGGCCCGGCTGAACGCTTCGAGCTTCGTCTGAAGGCGCGCAATGCGGCGGCCGACGTTGGCCGCGACGGTGATATACAGCGAGGGGTCTTCAGCCGCGTGGCGGTCGAACGCCTCGCGCGGCACATACAGCACCTCGGCGTCGGCGATGGCTTGTGCGCCGTTCTCCGCCGAGCGGTCGCCAAACACGGCGCCGGGCGCGAGAAAGTCTCCGGTCTTGGCCAAAAACAAGGTGACGTCGCGGACGAACGCCGCGCGTCGGAACACACGGAACCACGCGCCGGCAACGATCGTGACCAGCGGAGCATCGAGTGGAACGGTGGCTCCGCGCGCGACCCGCTCGATGCGGCCGTCCGCGGCAAGCCGGGCAATCTGAACGTTCGACAATCCCGACACGCCGGAATCCTTCGGTCCAAGGGGCGCGCGACACTCTCGGGCGAACGCGCCGCGTCTATGGAGATGCCGGCGCAGGGAGTTTTCGATCTCGCGGAATCCGAAATCGACTCGCTGCCGTTCGGCCTCATCGCCGTCGACGCCGACGGCACAATCGAGCAGTACAACGCCTACGAATCGCGCCTGGCGCGGTTGCCCAAAGATCGTGTGATCGGCCGCAACTTCTTCCGCGACGTCGCGCCCTGCGCGATGGTGCAGGAGTTTCAGGGTCGATTCGAGCGCTTCGTCCAAGGCACCGGCGACGCTGCGGAATCATTCGACTTCGAGTTTCGCTTCGCGTTCGGCCGCCAGTTCGTCAACATCACCTTCGTTCGCAGCGCGAAGAACAAGCAAATCAAAATCCTCGTCAACCGCTACGACGACGAACCTTAATGGATTGGGCTTCGCCCAATCCTTCGCGTTTGCGGCTGCGCCCAGCCGCCGGTCGTCGGGCCTCGGCCGAGCCGCCCGCACCAGCACGAGCGCGGCAATTGCCGGCTCAGACCAGGCCTGGAATCGCCGGGCGGTACGAGTTGAAATCGTCGTAGCGCACACCGGTCAGAAAAAGTCCGCGGGCGGGGGCGGTGTAGCCGGCCTGTTTGCGGTCACGCGTTGCGATGATGCGCGGGATGTCGTCCACGTCGCGGCGCCCGGTCGCGATCTCGATGAGCGTTCCGACCGTGATGCGGACCATCCGATGCAAAAAGCCGTCGCCGGTGATGCGGATGCAAGCAAGGTCACCCGACCGTTTGAGGGTCACCGAAAAAACGGACCGGATCGTCGGACCGCGCGTGGGCAGAACGCCGCAGAACGCGATGAAGTCGAACTCGCCGACGAGGTCCGCGGCGGCACGCTCGAAGCGCAGCGGATCGATCGGCTTCCACACATGGTGGCTGAAACGGCCGATCGCGGCTGAGGGCGTCGGACGGTTAACGACGAGATATTCGTACGTTCGGCCCAGCGCGTCGTGACGCGCCGAGAAACCGTCGCGAGCGATCTGCGCATCGCGCGCGCTGATGTCGGCGGGTAGCCGCGCATTGAGTGCGAGCGCGAGCCGCTCAATCGGAAAGCGGCGCTGCGCCTCGAAAGACACGACTTGACCGGTGGCGTGAACGCCGGTATCGGTCCGGCCGGCCGCGGTGAGTTTGATCGGCTCGGCATACAGAGCCGACAGCACGGCCTCGACCTCGCCGCAGACGGTCCGCAAGCCGGGCTGGAACTGCCAGCCGTGAAACGCCGTGCCGTCGTATTCGATCACGCAGCGATACGTCACCACGCCGAAACGATGTGCCGGTCCGGCCGTGCGCGACGGCGATTCACCGCAGGAAAACGAGCCGCCTCACGGCAGCTCGTTAGGACAGGAGCCCAAGCGCGAAGGATCGAGACAACCGATCCCCCAGGGGCCGGTCCGGCTTGCCAGACACCCCGGCTTGGCCGAAGGCCGATCGACTCGACGCGGTCGAATCGTGACGGGCGGCCTGCGAAGCCGCAAACGTGAAGGGTCGACCAAGCCGATTTACTAGACCGCGACGACCTTGGGGACCTCGCGCTTCTCATCGAGGTCGAGCAAGTCGGCCCAACGGGTAACATCGGTACGATCGGGCGCGACTTGGTTGCGCAGGTCCAGAAAAAACTTCTCGCTCTCCGAACCCGGCGCCGGCGCGCCTTTGAGAAACTCCGCGTTCCACGCTTCGATCTCCGCGGCCGATTTTTTGTGCACGAACGGCCCGACGTAATCGCTGATCTCTTGGTCGCTCTTGGCCTTGGTGATGACGTCGAGCAACGCTTCGTGATCGATGCCCAGAAACGCGAACAGGCCTTGATCCATCGGACAGTTGTAGTGATATTCACCGATATCGCCGTGCGCCTTGGCCTTGCCCTTATCGATGGCACGCCGTAAGTGCACGACACCATGCCACTTTTCTTTCACGCTGGCGGGGTAGGTTTTCGTGAGGTCCATAATGCTCCTTAATCGTGGAGGCGGCGCGTGTTTCATCGCCCGCATCATAGAATTCGCTTTGCCGATTCCGAGTTCCAAGCGCGGTTGCGTGCGCCGGCGAGACGGCGAGCGGCGCATGTCCGAACCGATCCGAACTATACATCGTTGCCAACGCCTCCGTCGTACCCTCGGCCCGCGACAACGCGGCATGCAGCGAAGCCGCAAGCGCGAAAAATCGACGAAGTCGATCCACTA
>PLAE01000062.1 GCA_003134035.1 Candidatus Velthaea versatilis | reverse complement strand
CGAAAGCCGAGGGTGAGGAGAAGCTCCTGCGGACGTTGCGTGCCGCTCTTTCCCGCGAACCGGAGTTCCCCGGAATCCTTCGCTCGTAACGATGATCCTATCATCGGAGGACGTACGTCCTCGACCGCGATTTCGAATCGAACGCGCGCTCGTCGGCCTCGGCGGAGCGCTCTATCTTTGCGTGGCGTTCATGGCGATCGTCCACTCCGAAAATGGAGGCGAACCGAACTACATTCTTCCCACGATCGTCGCCGCGTTGCCGTTTTGCACGTTCCTCGCATTTCGCTACCCGATGATCTTCCCGTTCGGCTTATATGTGGCGCTCGTTCCTTTCGATTCGCTCCTGCAAGTATCGGGTGGCGGTGCGACGCTCGGGCGTTTCGTCGCGATCGCGACCGCCGGCACGATGATCATCCACGCACTCCTCTTACGTCGCGCGTTCGTTCCCCATCGAGCATGGTTTTTCTGGGCTGCCACGGTCATCTATATGGCCGTCTCGTTGCTGTGGACGACCGATAGTGCGAATGGAGTGCTCGTGACGTTGACGGTCGTTCAACTCTTCTGCTTCATGACGATTCTCGCGATGTATCCCGCCACGAAGACGGAGTTCATGGTGGGACTCGCACTCGTGATCGGCTGCGGACTGTTAGCGGCTGCGTACGGAATCCAACAATACCTAGCCGGAAACGTGTCGGGCGAGCAGGGCTCTCGCCTGTCCCTCACCGCCGGAGGGTACGAGATGGATTTCAACTACTTTGCCGCGAGCTTCATCTTGCCGATGGCCGTCGCGACCTGTTTTACGTTTTACTCAAAGCATACGATCGCGAAGATCGCAAGCGGGCTCGCGACCCTCGTGATGATGGCAGGTCTGCTCGTCACTGGTTCGCGCGGCGCGTTCATCGCCGCCGTCGCGATCTTTTTGTACTTCGGGTTCCGCAGTAGATTCAAGCTCCAGGTTGCAGGGTTTCTCGCCGTGGTCGGATCGGTCACCCTGCTCTTTCCATCGGTGTACTATCGTTTTGCCAACGATCCTTCGGGCCAACAAGGCTCCGCGAGCGGCCGCACGTTTATCTGGCAAACCGGGTTGTACTCTTTACGCGATCACATCCTATTCGGGACCGGCGTCGGCTCGTATGCCGACACGTACGATCGGAATTTCTTGCACGTGTACCAGGCCTCGTTCCAAGGCTGGTCGCGTCCGAGCCACAGCATTCTCGTGGGTGGGTTAACGGAACTCGGCGTCGTCGGGCTTCTGCTCGTGCTCGCCTCGTGGTACGTGAGCTTCCGTCAATTGAAGATCATCCCGAAGACGAGCGAATGGTTCGGCCTTCGGCTGGCATTCGAAAGCGCAATCGTGGCACTCTTTGCGATGTCGCTTTCGATCGACCCCACCTATATCAAATATGTGTGGCTCGCCCACTCGATGGCGCTCATGTTGCTCAATCAAGCGGTGCCCCGCGCGATGCGGCTCGAACGATCGCCGCTTCGCGGGCTCGCTCCGCTCATTCCACGGCGGCCGAGTGTCGAACGGGGCGTGTCGGCGCGTGTCCGCTGAACGCATCTCCATTACCGCACTGATCCCGGCTTACAACGAAGCAAGTCGCATCGGTGCGGCGATCGAGAGCGTTCTCGCGCAAACCTATCCAGCCACAGAGATTCTCGTCATCGACGACGGTTCGAGCGACGACACGGCAGCGGTCGCGGCTCGTTACGGCGTCCGCGTCGTAACGCAAAAGAATGCCGGCATTTCGGCCGCGCGCAATCGCGCGTTCGCGGAAGCCACGGGCGACTGGATCGCGCTCCTCGATGCCGACGATCGATGGCTGCCGCAGCGTCTCGAGTGGCTGATTCGCGCGTCCGCCGCGCATCCCGAGATCGGCTTCGGATTCAGCGACTACACGATCGAGGAGAACGGCGTCCAGAACGCACCCTCGAACCTGGCGCGTACGCCGCAATTCCGCGCGGCGCGCGGCGAGGCGAACGCGACCGATATTTATGCGATTCCGCGCGAGGCGCTCTGCAAGGCGCTCGCCGTCGGAAACTTTCTCGGTACCTCGACCGTGTTCGTAAGGCGCGAGCTCGTCACGCGTAACGACCTTCGGTTCGATGAGACGCTTCCGCTGCGGACGGCCGAGTATCAGATGAGCGAAGACGTGGAGTGGTATCTCCGCGTGCTGAAGTGGACCGACGCGCTCGCGATCGAGCGGGTTTTGGCCCGGTACGTCCGCCGCTCCGATATCCAGGCCGAAAATTACGGTCGCGTACGGTACGGGGATGTAAAGCTAGGCGAACGGATGCGGGCGCTGCCCGACGCATACGAGGCGAGCGCTCCCGACGCATTCGCAGCGATGCGTCGGCACCATTTGCGCCACGCCGCTAGCATCCACATGCGGGCGGCGGATTTCGCATCGGCACGAGCGCGCCTTGCCGAAGCGCAGCGGGAAAACTTCAGGGCCAGCGACGCCCTCTGGCTCGCCGCCGCGACCGCCCTCGACTGCGCGGCCGGTCGCTCTGCGACGCGCGTGACGCGAACCGCGTGGCAGCGCTCGCTGCGTCCGATGTTGCGCTCGGTCGTGCGTGTCGCAGAACGAAAATGAGCGACGCGCTCCCGATCTCGGTCGTCATTCCGGCGTACCAAGCGAAAGCGTGGGTCGCATCCGCGATCGCAAGCGTTCGCACACAAACGCGACTTCCCAAGGAAATCATCGTCGTCGATGACGGGTCGACCGATAACGGCGCGGCGCTCGCGGGCGCCTTCGGAGACGCGCGCATCCGGGTCATCCGGCAGGCCAATGCCGGGCCCGGAGCGGCGCGTAACCGCGGTATCGCCGAGGCGTCCGGCGAACTCGTGGCGTTCCTTGACGCCGACGACGAATGGCTGCCCCAATTTTTGGCGACTTCGATCGCGCTGCTCGACCGGGGCGAGCCGGGCGTTGCCGGCGTCGTCTCCGGCTACCTCGAGGGCGCCGAACACCGTCTGACCGAGCCGCGTTGGCGTGCGCGCGGGCTTACCGCCGGGCCGATCCGCCTGACGCCGGAAACTCCGGCCGAATTCGTCATCACGCTCCTCGCCTACATGAACCCCTGGGCCATGGTCGTGCGGCGCGAGATGCTGCTGCGCTACGGCGGATTTTACGAAGCCAACTGCCGCTACGGTGAAGACAACTACCTGATGCTCAAGTTGATGCTGAACGAAAGCATCTGCGTGGCGCTCGAGCCGCTCGTCATTTGGCACAGCGAAGCCTCGGGCTTGAGTCGCAACCTCGCCGGCCCGCGGCCGATCGAGCCGTTCTTTACCGATCCCGACGGGCTATACGCGCATTGCCCGCAAGCGCTGCGCCGGCTCTTGCACGACGTCCTTGCCATGCGGGCGGGGAAAACGGCTTCGGTCCTGAGCTTTTGGGGTCGCTGGCGCAAGGCGCGCGAACTGCTGCGCGGGTTTTGCACGCTGCGTGACCTGCGCTATTTTTGGGTGCGCATGGGGCAAGTCACCGCAACGCCCCTGGGCGCCGCGGCAGGTTGGACAATTCGGACGGCCGCGCCCCTTGGGCGCCGCGTTTCCGGTCTGCCGGCCGCGCTGCGCCGTGCGCCGGTCGTTCAAGAAGGGTCTTCGCGTTGAGGCACGGACCCGGAGAAACGAGCGCTAAGGCCGGCTCTACGCAGCGGCGACGCGAGCCGAGGCCCGAACCGCGCTTCGCAGCGCGTACCGGTATCGGGTTCGCCGTGTTGATTGCCGTCGCCGGTGCCGCGGCCGGCGGCGCGTTGGTGCTTCACGAGCGACACACGCCGACGGGACGCGCGGTCACGGGATGGCTCAAAGACCAATACGCCAGCCTGTCCTATCGAATTTCGCCGCCGCGTGAACCGCAGGCGAAACAAGGTCCGCGGTTGGTTCGTACCGAGGTTGCCGCCGCGGGATCAGCGCCGAGCGAGTTCTGTTCCCCGCTGGCGGATAATGCGGTCTTTTTCGGTTGTTTTACGGGCAACTCGCCCTATCGCCACACCGTCGCTTCATTGGTGAAAGCGGGAGCGCAAGTCCATGCGGACGCGACCGCGATCAATTACTGGAAGAACGGCAACCCGCTCGCCGCGAACAACATCAACGTCGATGGACACGGCACAACGAAGATGTGGATCGGTTCGGCTTCCGACCCCGCATATGACATAACGTGCCCGGCGTACAAGCCGGGGTACTGTGCCGCGGCAACGAGCCAGACGGGAATGCAGGTGCACATTCCATCGAACGCCGCGCCGACGTCGGATTCGGACCATCACATCTTTATTTTCGATGCGCAAAATCGTCAAGAGGTCGACATGTGGGGAGGTTTCGATCCGAGCCAAGCCTGCCAGATCGGCACGAACGTGCCGGGGACACTGACTTGCTCCTGGGGTGGCGTGTTCCCGTTCAGCGGCAATGGGCTTCCGGCTGTAGCGGGCGCCTCGGGAATCGCGGGAGGCGTCGCGTACGGCCTGGCCGCGATAACGGCAAGTGATATCCTCAGCGGGCACATCCGCCATGCCGTGGGTCTAATCGGGCCGTGCCTCGATGACGACGGCCATTATCCCGCGCCGCCCGGCCGCGGCAGCGACTCGAAATGCAAGGGGAATTCGGCGAGCGGCGGGGACGGTGCGGAGCCGACTTTGCACTACGGCGATATGATTCATCTCAAAGCGTCCGTCAATCTCGATGCGCCGCCCTATTCAGGCTACTCGAAATATTGCAAAGTGGTCATCCGCGGGCTGCAAGAATATGGTGCGTATGCCGACGATAACTCAAACGGCTACGGACTCCACATGATCGTCGTCAATCAGACGGATCCGGGTTGGAGGACGATCATGGAATCGATGATCGACGGGGGGGACGCGTCAGGGAGCCCGGTGAGCGCTTCGTGGAACTCGTGCCTGAACCGAATCGTCGGCGGCGACTTGGAGACCGTCACGCTCAACGGGGGCGACGGGACAATCGTGGGCGGAAACGCGATGCTGCCGCCGCTCTCATCTCCTTAAGATGCTACGTCTGGACGCAAGGTGACCCGTATGTCTCTTGAAATGACCGAGAAGGCCGCGTTAAGATCGGCCGGGCGTGGTGCCGGGACGACGACGACCTGGATCGCGCTCGCTGCGATTCTCGCCGGCGCGCTCGTTATGCGGCTGGCGCTCTTGCCGCTCTTGCGCAATAAGCCGACTCACGATCTGCGCATTTTCATTAGCTGGGCCCAGCTATTGGCGCAGTATGGCACCCACGGCCTGTACCAGCATGTCGACACGATCGACCATTATCTGGTCAACTATCCGCCGCTGTACGCGCTCATCCTCGGAGGCGTCGTCGCCGTCTACCACGCGCTGGCTCACGGCACCGAGAACCTCGTGCTCTTGGGCATGCTCTTGAAGATTCCGGCCATCATCGCCGACATCGCGATGTGCCTGTTCGTGTTTGCGATTGTGCGCCGCTGGCTCGATCCGCGGGCCGCACTCGGCGCGGCGGCGTTCGCGGCGTTTGCCCCCTCGACATGGCCGATTTCGGTTCTCTGGGGACAGGTCGACTCGATCTGCAGCGCGTTCATGATTCTGTCTTTGGCGCTTGTGTTTTGGCGGCGCTACACGTTGGCTTGGATCGCGCTCGCGCTGGCGGTCCTCGTGAAGCCGCTCCCCGTCGTCGTCGTTCCGCTCTTGTTCGCCGCGCAGCTCCGCGATGTGGGGTGGTCACCGCGTCTGCTCACGGGTCCCGTCTGCGCACTGCTCGTCGCCTACGTAACCGCGCTGCCGTTCGCACCGGCCCTCGCTCCGCTCGGCGTTTTCCGGTGGCTGGCGGGCGAGTATTCCGCGGGTGCCTCGTTATCGGATTCGACCGCTGTCAACGCGTACAATATCTGGACGCTCGCGTGGCCGGCAACCTCGGATTCACGCGTCGCTTTCGGGCTTACGCTGCACGCTTGGGGCTGGCTGGGGTTCGCGGCGATCCTCATCGCGACCGCCTGGAAGCTGTACGGCGGACTGGCTCAAGATCGGCTGCGCGTCGCGCAAGAGCAGCTGATGACGCGCGCGTGGTTCATCGTGCTCGTCGCGCTTTTCGTCTTGCTCACCCGCATGCACGAACGCTACATTTTATTCGCCCTGGCTCTCGCACCGCTCATATGGTTTTGTGGAAAATGGGAACGGCGCTCGGCGGTCACGCTTATCGTTACCTTTACGATTTGCGTCACGCTCGTGCTCGGATTTTACGAGCACGGCTGGTTACGGGAACTTCCGGCGGTCACGCATCTGCTCTCGATCGTCAATCTCTGCGCGCTGGCTGCCGTCACGGCGTCGTTTTTCGGCTGGTTCCGTCCGGCCCGACCGGTAGCCGCCTACTCGCGAAACAGCGGCTGAGAGTGGCGAAACCGCAGCTCGATTCCCGGTCATGTTGTTGTTCGTGGTTTCAAACCGGCAATGTCAGGTTCGGGTAAAAGCTCGTTTCGCGGTGTAGGACCGGGCCGGACCGTCGGGTACTAACGTAGAGAAGTACTTGTGGAAGACATGGATTCGAATGCCGACGGAAGTGAAGGGCTCTACCGTTTGTTGGTTGAGAGCCTGGGCGATTATGCCGTCTTGGCAATGTCGCCCGGCGGCGACATCATCACGTGGAATGCCGGCGCCCAGACCGTCTTCGGCTATACCAAGGCGGAGGCCGTAGGCCGCCCTTTCGGCTTGATTTTTACCGCTGACGACGTGCAGGCCGGTGCTCCGGCAACGGAACTCGCCGACGCGCAGCGCGGCTGCCGAACGCAGTCCGAACGCCGGCATCTGCGCAAAGACGGAACGACGTTCTGGGCCAGCTACACGGTGTCGCCGATGTACGGCGCGGCCGGCACGCTCATCGGTTTCGCCACAATCGTCGCCGATACGAGCGAGAGCTTTCGAGCCCGCGAGGCGTTGCGCGAAAGCGAGGAGCGCTTACGGCTGCTCATCGAGAGCATCCCCGAGTACGCGATCTTTTCACTTGCCACCGACGGGTCGATCACGACCTGGAACTCGGCCGCGCACCGCACGCTGGGCTACGCCGAACACGAGATCTTGGGCAAGCACTTCGCCGAGCTCTTCAGCCCCGACGACGTCGCTAACGGCGTGCCGTCGATCGTGCTCCAAAAAGCGACGGCACTCGGCGCCGTCGATGAGGAACGCTGGTTCGTGCGCAAGGACGGTACGCGGTTCTTGGGCAGCGAGAAGATCAGCCGATTGAAAACCGGGTCGAAATCGGCGGCCTCCGGATTCGTGCACATCGCGCAGGACATCACGGCGCGGAACGAGTTCGCCGATGAATTGCGGCGGCGCGCCTCGATCGATGCGCTGACCGAACTTCCGAATCGAAGCACCTTCTTGGATCACGTGAACCGGGCCATCGCCGCGATGAAACGTCGCGCGTCGAGCCTTTTCGCCGTGCTTTTCATCGACCTCGATCACTTCAAGGAAATCAACGACACCTTCGGTCACACCGTCGCTGACCGGCTGCTCGAAATCACGGCGCGGCGGCTCGAGCGCTGCGCGCGCACCGAGGATATCGTCGCGCGCATCGGCGGCGACGAGTTCGCCATCCTGCTCAACTCGATCAGCGACATCCGCGATGCCGAAGGCGCCGCCCAGCGCATCGGCGCCGAAATGCGCAAGAGCATGCCCGTCGACGGGCGCAGCGTCCGCGCGACCGTGAGCATCGGCATCGCGCTGGGCAGTCCGCACTATGACCGCCCCGAAGATGTTTTGCGCGACGCCGATACCGCGATGTACGTCGCGAAAGGGGCGGGGCGCGGGCGATCCATGGTGTTCGTGCCGCAGGGCGGCACCGCTACCGGTTCGGATGGCGAGATCGAGTCCGATCTGCGCCACGCCGTCGACCGCAACGAACTGCGCGTGTTCTACCAGCCGGTGCTGCGCTTGAGCGATTCATCGGTCGCCGGTTTCGAGGCGCTCGTGCGCTGGGAGCATCCCACGCGGGGCCTGCTCGGGCCGCAGGATTTTGTGCCCAAAGCCGAAGAGAGCGATCTGATCTGCGCGATCGATCATTGGGTCTTGCGCAACGCATGCCGCGCCCTCGCCGGCTGGCGCGAGCACTTCCCGGCCGCCGAATTGTCGATCAACGTCAATTTCTCGAGCAAAGAATTCTCGCGTCCCGATCTGTTGGCCGAGTTGCAGCACGTTCTCGCGGCCACAGGCTTGCCGGCCGGCGCGCTGCACTTGGAGATCACCGAGAGCGCGATTATGGAACAGTCCGATCGCACGAGCACGGTGTTGGGCGCAATCCGGGATCTGGGCATCCAACTCCAGATCGATGATTTCGGGATCGGCTATTCGTCCCTGGCGACGCTGGGACGCACGCCGGCGCACGCGCTCAAGATCGATCGCTCGTTCGTCGAGTCGATGGAGTCGCGCACCGGCAAGGTGCTGGTTCACTCGATTACGCATCTCGCGCACAATTTGGGTCTGGTCGCGATCGCCGAGGGCATCGAGACAGACGAGCAGCTCGCCGGCTTGCTGGCGATGCGGTGCGAATTCGGCCAAGGGTTTCTGTTCGCGGCTCCGCTCGAGGGCGGTGCCGCCGAAGCGTTTCTGCGGGCTCACGCGCCGGGCGTTGCGTGATGCCGGGCGCTCAGCCGCGCACGGTCTGGGCGGACCAGCGCTCGATCATCGCCCGCAGATCGGCGAGTTTGACGGGCTTGGCGAGATAATCGTCCATGCCCGCGGCGATGCACGCGTCGCGATCTTCGGCGAACGCGTTCGCCGTCATCGCGGCGATCGGCACGTGCCTGCCGGTACCGCTTTCTGCTTCGCGGATGGCTTTGGTCGCCGCGAGGCCGTCCATGTTTGGCATCTGACAGTCCATGAACACCAGCGAATAGGTGTGGCGCCGGAGCGCCTCGACGGCCTGCAGTCCGTCGGACACGAACGTGACCGGGACGCCCAACCTCTCGAATTGCAGCTTGAGCAGCTGCAGAAGCCGCACGTTGTCTTCGGCGACGAGGATCGCGCCGTGCACGCCGGCCGCCGCCGGTGGCGTACGGGGTTTGGCCACCGCGCCCGCGGTGCCGCGCTTGTCGTCGACCACTTTCGTGATCGCGTAGAACAAGTCGGACTGGCGGACCGGTTTGAGCAGTGGGCCGTCTTTGCCGATCGCGATGACGCGCGCCGGGCCGACCGCGCGCAGGATGTCGAGCGTTAGCCCGATGTCGTCGACGCCGATATCGTCCAGATCGGCGAGCGCTATCCACGTGACGCCGTCGTCGGCCGCAAACGCCCGGGTCAGATCCTCGCGTTCGACCGCCCGCCGGCTCGCCATCGACCACGACTGCATGTAGCGCGCGATGATCTCCGCGAACGTATCGTCGCCCGAGAGGATGAGCCCGCCGACTCCGTTCAGCGTCCGGTTTTTGGGCGGTCCCGCAGCCGGGACGCGCGCGAAACGGGCGGTGAACCAGAAAAGTGAACCGGCGCCCGGCGCGCTCTGCACACCGATCTCGCCACCCATGAGGCTGACGAGGCGCTTGGAGATCGACAACCCTAAGCCCGTTCCGCCGGCGGCGCGGGCCGTCGCGCCGCCGGCTTGCGCGAAGGGTTCGAACAGTTGCGGGAGCAGTTCGGGGGCGATGCCGATACCAGTATCCGCAACGCCGAAGCGCACCGTCACCGCGCCCTCGTCGATCGCCAGCGGGACGACCCGCGCCACGATACTGCCGCCGCGGTCGGTGAATTTGACCGCGTTCCCGAGCAGGTTGAGCAAGATCTGTCGCAGCCGGCCGGCGTCGCCGCGAACCGGCGGAATCTCCGGATCGGCGTACACGTGCAGGGTGATCCCGCGTTCGCGAGCCAGTCCGGCGACGACGTCGGCGGCACCCTCGAGCGTGGTTTCGACCTCGAAATCGGCCGAGCGCAAATCGATTTTGCCGGCCTCGATCTTCGAGAAGTCGAGGATGCTGTTGATGAGGCTCAGGAGGCCTTCAGCGGCTTCGTTGATGGTTGCCACGCTTATCTGGTCGCGCGGACCGAGATCGGCTCCGCTCAGCAGTTCGGCCGCGCCGACGATCGCGGTGAGCGGCGTGCGCAGTTCGTGGCTCATCGTCGCGACGAATTGCGTTTTGAAGCGCGAGGCGCTGGCCAGTTCGCGGTTGAGTTCTTCGAGCTCGGCTGCGTGCTGCGTCATCCCCGCGTGCTGCAGCCGCAATTCCTCGGCGCGTTTGCGTTCGGTGATATCGGTGATCGCGGCGAGGGTCAGCGTCTTGTCACCGGCGCGGACGGGATTGAGTCCGATTTCGACGGGCACTTCGGCGCCGTCCTTGCGCCGCGCGAACAGATCGCGGCCGGCGCCCATCGGACGCGCGACGGCTTGGGCGCTGAACGAATCGCGCAAGCCGTCGTGGCCGCGCCGGAAGCGGTTGGGAACGAGCAGCTCGATCGAGCGGCCGAGCAGTTCGGTGCGCGCGTAGCCGAACAGCTTTTCCGCTTGCGCGTTGACCAGTGTGATGCGCCCCTCATGGTCGACGAGCACCATCGCGTTGGGCGCCGCTTCGACCACGAGGTTGAACAAATTTTCGCTGCCCGGGGTGAGCCGTGCGGTGAGTGCGGCCGCGCGCAGTTCGGACAGCAGACCGTTGAGATGCGCGAGCGACTGCAGGACGCCGTTGATGTGTTCGGCATTGGGCTCGAGCTTGCCGTCGGCGAACGCTTCGAGACTGGCTATGGCGACCGCGAGGTCGTTGCGAATGTCGTGCAGCGCTTTGTCCACCGCGCAATCTTCTCCGGCCGGCGCGCGGCGCCCCAGGGCTGTTACTCCTCGGCCGCGACCTCGCGTATTTGAACGCGGCGATCCGTCACGTAGACCAACCGCCGGTGCCCGGCGTCGACGCTCGAGCCCAGCTCGAAGAGCTCGCCCAGGTCACGGTCGTAGCGAATCGAACGGACGCTGCCGCGATAGCGCATGCCGCCGGTCGAAGAGCGTTCGTGCACCGTGCCTTCACAACGTCGTGCGAAGCGCGCCATGCGCACGGCGCAGCGACGCGAACGCGAGACCGGCGGTCGAACCGCCGCCCGCGCCACGCGCCCCCGACCGAGGGTCCGGCGGCTTGGGGCCTTAAAGAGGTCGCGTGTCCGTGCCACGTGAGCCAAGGTCCGGGTCGACGGTGATTGCCGGCCATTCAAAGCGGAAGCGGACGGTCGCGTTCTTTCTCGTGCTCGGCTATCTCTGCGTCCTGGCCTTGATCGTGAACCTCGTCGCGCATGTGGGTTGGATTCACGTCCGCATTCCCGGGCTCGTCGGCTTCGTTGCGCGCTGGCGACTAGCGGTCGCGGCCGCCGTCTGCTTCGTCTGTGCATGGTACGTGGAGCGGCTCGGGCGCGCCGCCCGCTGACGGTCGGTACGTGCCGTGCGGCGGTGCCGTCGAAAACGAGCCGCCCCCGGGGGCGGGCTGCCGGTACGGGGCTCACGCGCCGCGGCTCTACTTGATACTAAAACGATGAGCCGGCCGCGCGGCCGCGCTTCATGAAACGTGGGGAATTCTAGTATACAGGCGTGCCAGGGCTCCGTGAAAGACGACGCTCCGCACAATACGGTAGTGCTCATTGAGATACGCTTCAAGAAAGCGACAGTGGTAGTTATAGACGTTCGGTTCGATCGCTGGGCATTCACCGCTGGTCACGATCCAAAGGCTTTCCGATTGAGCTTGAACCGGATCGAGCACACGAGATACGTCCGATTCACTCGTCAATGTCGTTGCGCGAACATAGTCGATTGTAAACGGTATCGGTTTTGGGATGGGTAGTATTGCTCGTGGCAGATACCAGCTCAGCGGTATGGCAAACTCGGCGGGGAACACGGCGATGGGCACCGATTTGTCCGTCGCCGCAAGCGTCGCGGCAACGTTCTGCCAATCGCCTTGCTTGCTGAACGGCGGATGATACTGCGACCAAAACTGCATGAGCGCGAATATCATGAATGCCGTTAGCGAAATACAGCCGATGGTTCGGCGACTGGACGAGGCCTCGATGAAAAGAAACGCAACGAGGAAGGACGACGGTGCGAGGATGATCATATGGCTGACGAAATCGAGTGGCAGTCCGGCGATACCTAACACGACGCTTAGAATCAAGACACTCGCGAACCACTGAATGAGGACGCCGAATTGGATGGTGTTGATAACTCTTGGATAACCGACAGTAAGTACCGACATTCCGATTAGCGCAATAAAGCAGAAGCCTGCATATTTTTCAGCTCCGGTCCAATTCAGATTGTGCGGCAGCACATATATTAAGACGGTGTCAAGCATCGCGTGAATCGTATGGGTGAGTGTTGTTCGCGTGACGAAATCACCGCTACTTGTGACGTGCGTTATCGCCACAGGGATAAACGGTCCGAAGGCCAATGCGACGATCGCCATGACGCCGAGGAAGCTCCACATCTTGTGAAGGCGCAACGCGAGTATCGTGATCGCATGTGCGACAAATATGAAGCCGATATAGTATTGCGTATACAAGCCGACGACAGCAAAGATCGCGTACAAAATCCGCCAACGGACGGTACGCCCCTCAACGAGAAAGCCCTCGATGAAGGTCCACGTTAGAGCGGACCCAACGAATAAGACCAAGGCGTAGAGGCGCATCTCGGTTGCAGCCCAGATGACGATGGGATTGATCGCCGTCACCAGTGCGACGACGAACGGCGGAATACGCGGCGTGACGCGATGCATCGCCAGCACGATGATTGCGACGGCGGCGGCTGCGAACAGAATCGATGGAACGCGCGCAAAAACGATCGATGTTTCGTTGAGCTCGCGCCACAGCGATTCCAAGACGAAATACACCGGCGGCTGCCCGTCGAAGGTGATCGCCTGGACCCAAGCGGCGAGCGGCCCGGCACCGGTCGAGTGTAGGGTGAACGCTTCGTCGAGCCAAATGTTGAGCAGCGCCGAGAGCGGAAGTCCGATGAGCACGACGACCATGGCGCCCAACACGGCGGCACGTACCGCCGTTCGGTCGTCCAGCTTGAGAAGGCGCCCAAGGACCTGTGAGGCGCGGCGAACGTGACTGGTACGTTCGGCATCCATCGGCCGCGCGGCAATCTCGGCGCTAGGAGACATCTGACGACCCTCGATCCAATTGCCCGTGGGGCGCGAGAGGTGTTCGCTGCGCCTTACTATCGTCGGGCATGTATGCTGGGCCGAGCTTTGTCGCTCGGTGCATTCGAGTCGACCGCAGTTCGAGCTTGATCGAAACGACTAGCGGTAGGACGACGGTAACGAGAATCGCCACACCGACCCCGCCGACGATCGCCAAACGTGGACCGCCATCGTTCGGCGGTAAATGCGAATTGTTTATCGACTTTATCACGCAGCGGATGCCTCCTCGAACCAACGTACTCTATCCGCGCGCCACGAATGAGAAGCGGGGGCAACTCCGCTGCGTGACTTATGGTCTTACCACGACGATGACATTTGGGCACGCTTTTCGTGCTCGCGAATCTTCTGGTGCGAGCAGCAATCGACTCACGAGCGCTGTGGTCTTGTCGCTTCTTTTGCTGGAGCCGGTTCGGCCGCGCTAAGACGCACACGCGACTCCGCGATTTTGTATCTCGCCACAAAACGCGAAGCGCTCGTCGATCGCTTCACCGTGGCGGCGTCCTGCTTGGCGTTTTAGCATCTTAAAGTGAAGCGTCGGTAATCGGCTAGATGTCTCGATGCGGCGGCGGGCAACGTGTACGCCTCGTACGCCGAAGTGGAGCCCATGACCTAGGACGCCGTGGCGTGCTTCGGAAGATATCACAACGGCACACGGCGTGGACCAGCTCGAGCTTTAAGCCGAAGTATCGAAACTGTCGACGGCCTGTACCGGTACGCGCATAGAATCTCGTCGTTGCCCGACGTTTCCTCGCCGTGTGAATCACGCCGTCCCCGCTGATTTTGATTCGGTACGCCGAGACCGGCGTGCCATCTTCTGCCGCGATGCTGACTGCGCCGCGTTCAAGACGGGTCTAAAGTGCTTTTTTCCGGGACGTTTCGGTGACGCGCAAAAGTCCCGGTGCTTTGAACCTTGCGCACGGCATCGAGCTGTTCGGAACTGGAAATGCTGATGGAGTTCGTCGGTTCGAAGTTGCTCGCATGAGCAATGCTTTCGATCTTCTCGCTGCCCGCGTTACGACGTTTTAGTCAAAAGCGATGCCTCGCGATGTCGGGCCGGTTCTCTTCCTTGACGCCTACTTTGTACGTAAGGGCCCCATATGAATGATTTTCTTCGCCGCAGCGGCTGGCGAATACCCGCGCGCAGCGTGCTCGTCGCATGTCTCGCTCTTGGTCCCGCGGCCTGCGGCGGCGGCGGCGGAAGCAGCAGCACTCCCAGCGTTGCAAACGTGACTGCCTCTAATCCGATCGCGGTTCCGTCGTCGTCGCCGACCGTCAAGCCGAGTGCCGCTCCGTCGTCATCGCCGACCGTCAAGCCCAGCGCGCCGCCGTCTTCGTCGCCAACCGTCAAGCCCAGCGCGTCTCCGTCGTCGTCGCCAATCGTCGCTCCGAGCACTTCTCCGTCGACGTCGCCAATCGTCGCTCCGAGCACTTCTCCGTCGACGTCGCCAATCG
>PLAE01000127.1 GCA_003134035.1 Candidatus Velthaea versatilis | reverse complement strand
CTGCTGCGCGGCCTCGGCTTGCCGGTTACCCCGGCGAATCTCGCCGCGGCCCGCAGCGCGCTCGACGCGCCCACGAAGCTGGCCGGCACGCTGGCGGCGCTCGATCGCGCCCTGTCCGCGCGCGGGACGCCCCAGACCGCGACACTGCGGACGCTGACGAGCTTTTTGAGCCCGCTCGATGTGCGTTCGCCCGTGTTCGGCACCCAAATCGCCGCCTTCGTCGACCATGTGGTCACCGGCCGGGAAGTCAAGCTGGGTCAGCTTCTGCAGTCGGCCGACGCTGCCGCCACGCCGGCCGCCGACGGCCGCGAAGAAGGGTCGCCGCACGCGCCGATGCCGCGCCTGGAGCGAAGGATTTCGGCCCCCGCGCTGGCCGCCGCACGCGCCGCCGTGGTGCGCACCGGGCTTGATTTCGATCTTAAAACGCAGCTGCTCGGCGCGGCGGAGCGCGGCGCTGCGGCGTCGGCCCCCGAATCGAACGCCGACGCGCTGAACCGGGCGGTGATCGGCGCGCTGACCGCGATAACCGCGGTGCAACTGCATGCCGCGGCGGCGCTCGGTGCCAATCCGGACAGCTTTGCATTCGCGCTGCCCATCGCGCTGCCCGGCGCCGTCGCCCAAGCGCACGTGCGGATCAATCGCGACGCGCCCGGGGTCAAGCCGGCGCCGCTGGACGGCGACAACTTTCAGATCGCCTTCGTGCTCGAAACCCGCCATCTCGGCACGGTCGCCATCGAGATGACAACCGTCGGACGCGCGGTAACGCTGAGCGTCAAGACCGAGGCCGCGACCGCCGCGCGCGCGTTCGGAAGCGCTCTGCCGACCCTCAACGTCCGGCTCGAATCGCTGCGCTACCGCATCGCCAAGGCCGACGCCGTCGTCGCGCCGCCGGCCCCGCTCGCGCCGCCCGAACCGGCCGCGCATGCGTTGCCGGTAAGGGATTCCGCGCGGCTGGTCGATCTCGACGCATGAAGAACCGCTATTATTACGACGCGCGCCGCGCCCCGCCGCCGCGCCCCGCCGCCGCCGCGCTCAGCTACGATCCGCTGGGCAGCGAGCCGCCCGAAATCGTGGCCGCCGGGAGCGGATTGACCGCCGAACGCATCATCGCGCTCGCCCGCGAACACGATGTGCCCTTGCACCAAGATGCCGGTTTGGTCGAAGCCCTGGCCCGGCTCGAAGTCGGGACGCTGATTCCGCGCGAGCTCTACACGGTCGTCGCCGAAGTGCTGGCATTCGTGTACGGGGTGGACGCGCAAGCCGGCTCCTGACCGCCAACGGCGGGCCGCGTCTCCCCCGCGGGCGGGGGCGTCGCGGCCGGCGCGGAACATCACGCGGTCGTGAGCTGGTTCGCCAAACTCAAAGCAAGTCTGACCGGGTCGCGCGATGCGCTCGCCGGGCTCGAGACGATGGCACTGGCGAAGCGTCCGGTCGACGCCGAGCTCTGGGATGATTTCGAGGAGATCCTCATCAGTGCCGATTTCGGCGTCCCGACGACGGAGAAGATCGTCGAGGCGCTCAAAGTCGTCGCCAAACAAGACCGCTATGCCTCGAGCGACCAGGTCGTCGCGCGGTTCAAACGCGACGTTCAGAATTTTCTCACGCTGCCCAACGCGACGCTCGCGCTCGATCGCAAGCCGGCGGTCATTCTGGTCGTCGGCGTGAACGGAAGCGGCAAGACGACGACGATCGGGAAGCTCGCGACGGCGCTGCGCAAGTCGCGCAAGCGCGTTCTCGTCGTCGCGGCCGACACGTTTCGCGCCGCCGCAGCCGAGCAGCTCGCGGTGTGGGCCGAACGCGCCGGCGCCGAGTTCATTCGCGGCAACGAAGGTTCCGATCCGTCGTCGGTCGTTTTCGACGGGATGGTCGCGGCTAAAGCCCGTGCCATCGACGTGGTGCTCGTCGATACGGCGGGCCGCCTGCAGACCAAGACCAATTTGATGGAAGAGCTCAAGAAGATGCGGCGCGTCATCGAACGCGAGATGGGCGCACCCCCCGCCGAGACGCTGCTCGTCGTCGACGGAACGACGGGTCAGAACGCGCTCTCTCAGGCCCGGCTGTTCAACGAAGCGACGCTGCTCACGGGCATCGTCGTGACCAAACTCGATTCGACGGCCAAAGGCGGCGTGCTCGTCGGCATCGTCGACCAGCTGACGGTCCCGATCAAATACATCGGCCTCGGCGAGTCGGCCGACGCGCTGCAGCCCTTCGATCCGGCGCAATTCACCAAGGCGCTGTTCGAAACAGCGGCCTAAGCGCGCTGGCTGCAGGTCGAACAGGGGTTCGATTGGGGCGCGGCAAAAATGAGCCGCAATCGAACCTTGTACCTGGCGCTCAGGCGCGTGATGGGAATGCGGCACGGCCGCGTGGGTTCAACGACAGAGTGCCGCCCAGGTGGCACTCCCGTATGAGAGTCTTGCCGGGCACTACTACTCGCCGCATCCGACGGAGCACGACTTTGGCAGACGACAAATTAGCCGCCCTCAACAGCGCACTCGCGCAAATCGAGCGCCAATTCGGCAAGGGCTCGATCATGAAACTGGGCGATTTTCAAGACAAGATGGCCTTCGACGTCGTCCCGTCGGGCTCGATCGCGCTCGATCTGGCGCTCGGCGTCGGCGGTTTTCCGCGCGGCCGCATCATCGAGATCTACGGGCCGGAGTCCAGTGGTAAGACGACCCTCGCGCTGCACGCGATCGCCGAAGCCCAAAAGGGCGGCGGCACGGCGGCGTTCATCGACGTCGAGCACGCGCTCGATCCGAACTACGCCAAAAACTTGGGCATCGATCTCGACAACTTGCTCATCTCGCAGCCGGATGCCGGTGAACAGGCGCTCGACATCGCCGAGATGCTCATCCGCTCCAATGCCGTCGACATCGTCGTGCTCGACTCGGTCGCGGCGCTCGTCACCAAAGCCGAACTCGAAGGCGACATGGGCGACACGCACGTCGGCCTGCAGGCGCGGCTGATGTCCCAGGCGCTGCGCAAACTCACCTCGGCGATCTCGCGCTCGAAATGCGTGATGATCTTCATCAACCAGCTGCGCGAAAAAGTCGGCGTGATGTTCGGCAGCCCGGAGACCACCTCGGGCGGCCGCGCGCTCAAGTTCTACGCGTCAATCCGCTTGGATGTCCGCAAACTCGAACAGATCAAAATCGGGACCGACGTGGTGGGCTCGCGCACGCGCGTCAAGGTCGTCAAGAACAAAGTCGCGCCGCCGTTCCGGCAAGCCGAATTCGATATCACCTACGGCAAAGGCATCTCGAAGATGGGGTCGATCCTCGATGTCGCGCTCGAGCGCAATATCGTCGGCAAAAGCGGTTCGTGGTGGACCTATGGCGAGACGCGCATCGGTCAAGGCCGGGAGAACGCCAAGGTGTTTCTCGAGGAGCATATGGATCTCGCCGTCGAGATCGAGGGCAAGATCCGCGAGGCGCTCAAGGCGGCGGGCTCACCCAACGGCTCCGCTAAGCCCGTTGCGGCGACGGTCGGACCCAATGACGATGCCGACTGATCGATGGCGACAACGGCTCGCCTCGCCGCGCTGCGCATGCTCGCGGCGCGGCGCCTCACCGAAGCGCAGCTCTGGAAGAAGCTCGAAGCACGCGGCTATCCGGACGAGGAAATCGCCGCTGCGCTGGCCGGCGCGAAGCGCGACGGCTACCTCGACGATCGGCTTTTCGCGACGTTGTACGTCGCTGGTCCGCGCAAGGCGGTCGGCGACGCGCGGCTCGTCGCCGATCTCGTCAAACGCGGCATCGAACGCGCCGCCGCGCAGCAAGCCGTGCGCGAGGCGCCGGCGGGTCAGCGCGAGCGAATCGAGGCCGCATATGGGAAACTCACGCGAGCCAAACCCGGCCTGAGCTATCAGTCGGCGGCGCGCGTGCTCGAGCGGCTGGGTTTCCCGTCGTCGCTCATCTACCGCGTGCTGCGCGAACACGCCGCGGCGGCGTTCCCCGGGCTCGCTCACATCAATGACGAAGGCGAAGGCGAAGGCGCAGGCGCAGCGGCGTCGCCGTTCGCTGAATTCGGTGAGGTCGACGGGGCCGCGTCGGCGTCGTGAAGGAGCGCGATCCCGGTCAGAACGAGATCGCCATCCGTCTCGAAGCGTCCGCGCAGCGGCAGCCGGATCCCCGCATCGAATCCGAGCACCTCGTAGGCCGTTTCGACTGTGAACGTCCCGTGGCGCAAGTCGGGCGACGTAATGTTGATCGACGCATCCAAAAACTCAAGCCAACGCCGCGTCACCGGGTACTGGCACTTATAAAACGCTTCCTTCGCGCCGAATATGATCGTCGATGCGTATCGCCGATCGGCTTCGGATAACGTGGCCAGCCAGACCGACTCGCGCTGCGTGAAAACGAGCCGGTCGAGCTGTGGGCTTACCCGCCCCGCGATCTCGACATCGAGGCCGATGCTTCCGACTGCCGATTCCCACGCTGCGACGGCGCAGCCGTAGTCCGTCGTGTGGCTGATGCTGCCGACGATGCCGGGCGGCCAGCGCGGGCTCCGATCGGGGTTGATCGCGATCGGAAAGCGCTCGATGCCCAGTTGTTGAAGTGCGAGCCTCGCGCAGAGCCGCCCGGCGCTGAAATCGGCGATGCGCCGCTCGGCAAATCGGGTACAGAACGCGGCTTCAGCCGGCTCGAGGAGCTTGGGGTCCGCCTTGCCGCGCAGTTCGGCGGTTGCAACGCGCGAACCGAACAGCCGCGCTAGACCCGGCGAGGGGCGAGCCGGATTGATCAGCCGTCGCCGGCTTCGCCGCGGTTACGGCAGCATGCTCCCATGCGCGATGTTTAGGGCCGTCGCGCGGCTGCTCCTGGAGCCCCGAGCCCGCCTCCATCGAGGAACCCGGGACGCTCGATCACGAACCATGAGGCCATGCCGTTAGCCGCGCTGGTGCGCCGGTCGATCGCGCGAATCCTCATTATCGCGCTGCTCGGCATCACGATCGTCGTTCCGTTGGCCGGCGACGCGGTCGAACTGCAGTCCATCGCAAGGGCGTCCGCCGACTACACCAACAGCAATCCCGAGCTGCAGCGAATGTATCGGGCGGCGTTGCTCAACACGAGCCGCCAAGCGACGCTCGCCGCCGACGGCACCGCCTACGTGAAAACCGGGGATATCCCCGCTGAGTGGCTGCGCGATGCCAGCGCGCAGGTCCGGCCCTACCTGTTTTACGCGAAAGACGATCCGGAGGTCGCCGCGCTGCTGCGCGGCATCATCGCGCGGATGGGCAAGTACTTACAAGTTGATCCCTACGCCAACGCGTTCACGCTGGATTATCGCGTCTGGGAAGAGAAGTTCGAACTCGATTCGCTGGCTTATCCGATCACGCTCGCTTGGACGTACTGGAAGGAAACCGGCGACGCGTCGATCTTCACCGGCGATTTGTCGCTCGGCTTCGACCGCGACTTCGCCACGATGCAGCGCGAACAAGATCACGTGCGCAACTCGCGCTACACGCACAAGGAGATGCCGCTGGGCGGTCACGGCAACCCGGTGAAATACACCGGGATGATCTGGACGGGATTTCGCCCGTCCGACGACGCGTGTCAATATAACTACCTCATCCCGTCTGAGATGATGGCGGTGGTCGCGTTGGGAGAACTCAGCGAAATCGAGCGTGACGTTTACCATAACCTCATCAAGGCGCAAACCGTCCTGGCATTGCGCGATGAGGTCCACACCGGCATCCAGACGTACGGGGAGATCTTCACCCAGAATTACGGCTATGTGTACGCTTATGAAGTCGACGGGCTCGGCCACGCGACCTTGATGGACGACGCCAACATCCCGAGTTTGCTCTCAGCGCCGTACATTGGGTACACGCGCGCGAACAGCTTCGTTTACCGCAACACCCGGCGGTTTCTGCTATCGAAGGACAACCCGAATTATTACATCGGCAAGTACGCGCGCGGCATCGGCAGCCTCCACACCAGCGACGGCTATGTCTGGCCGCTGGCGATGATCATGGAGGGCTTGACGGCGGGGACGGACGGCGAGCGCCGCGACGTCCTGGATCAGCTGCTCGCCTCGGATCCGGGCGACCACTTACTGCACGAATCGTTCAATCCCAACGATCCGACGAAATTTTCCCGTGTCGATTTCGGCTGGCCCAACGCCCTCTTCAGCGAGTACGTCATGACGGCATTCAACGGCTCGGCCGCGCTGCCCACCGGCACCACGGCCGATCTCGACTTCCGGGGCGAATAACGTCGGGCCCCTATTTTTACGCGATGCCGGTCTTTATGGCGTGGATGACGGCTTGGGTGCGGGCGGTGATGTGGAGTTTTGCAAAGATCCGGCTGATATGGTTTTTGATCGTTTTTTCGGAGAGCGAAAGGGCGATGCTGATCTCGCGATTTGAGTAGCCGTCCGCGATGAGCTTGAGGACCTCAGTTTCCCGGTTCGAGAGGTGGTTGAGCTGCCGCACCCGGCGGACCGGGGTGCCGCGATCAAGCGGGTAGGTGCCGACCCGCGGATCAACATAGGTCGAACCGTTGGAAATCGCGATCATCGCGGAGATGAGTTCGCCGGGCGCCGTGTCCTTGGTGGTGTAGCCGTCGGCACCGGCTTCGATGACGCGCTGCAGCAATTCGGGATGCGTATGACATGCCACCACGCAGACGTTGGCCGTCGGCGCCGTCGACCGGCAGGTGGCGATAAGATCGCACAGATCGGTCGAGCCATGTTCCTGGCACAACAGAATCGCGTCCGGCCGAACACTGCGAAGCATCGCTGAATCGACGGTTTGCGACGTTCCCACAACGTGAAAAACGGGGTTGGCCGCGAACATGTGCTGCAAAGCCTCAGCAATGAGCGGCTGCGGGTCGATGATGACGATGCGAATCTGCCGCAACGGCGATTCGGTTCTGAGGCGCTCTAGCAAGGTAGCCGCCGAAGGGACGTCCCGATCGAAATCGGTCCAAGAGTAATCGCCATACTTTCGAGGCTAACAGAAAGCGGCTAGCGCCGCTAAAAGCAAGTTTATCTCTCGTGTAGGGTATTGCGGCTCTACCCACGCGTGACTTCTTCTGTAAAGGAGAGGTAAACAGCCCTTTCTTGGATTGCAGATTCGACAAAAATGAAAGCTCCTTTCCTTGGCGAGGGCGCGAGCGTTCATCCCGCGCGAACCGGCGATCGACGTGCATGCGGCGAAGGCCGCAGCCCATGATCACGCTGCCGCACCACCCAGCCCGGCCGGTCGATATCGCCGTCGGCATCCAATGGGGTGATGAGGGCAAGGGCCGGGTCGTCGATCTCATGGCCGCCGGCTACGATATCATCGCGCGTTTCGGCGGTGGCGATAACGCCGGCCATTCGATCGAGGTCGGCTCGCGCAAGCTTGCCCTGCGGATCGTGCCATCCGGTGCGCTCGTCGAGAGCTCCGAGCTGTTCATCGGCGGCGGAACGGTGGTAAGCCTGCGCGGTTTGGTCGACGAACTCGACACGCTGCGCGCCGCCGGAATCGACGTCTCGCGAATCCGCATCTCGGATCGGGCGCACGTGGTCTTCCCCTACCATGCGACGCTTGATCGGCTAAGCGAACGCGAGCGTGGCGCCGGAGCGATCGGGACGACCGGCCGCGGCATCGGACCGGCGTACGTCGACCGGGCCGGCCGGCTCGGCATCACGTTCGGCGATCTGTCCCGGCCCGAAGTCTGCGCGCAAAAGATCCGCCAGGCGATGCTGGCGCGAGCCTCGGTCTTCGCCCGCGCGGGCGGCGAAGTCCCGCGCGAGGAGGACGTCGTGTCGGAAACGCTTGAACTCGCGCGGCTGGTCTTGCCGCACGTCGTCGACGGCACGACCTATTTACACACGGCAATCGAAAGCGGCCGGCGCATCCTCGCCGAGGGAGCCCAGGGCTCCCTGCTCGACGTCGGCTACGGCAGCTATCCCTATGTCACCAGTTCGCACACGATCGCCGGCGGCGCGTGCACGGGCCTCGGGATCGGTCCGCGCACGGTCGGCAATGTCGTCGGGATCGCGAAAGCGTACGCCACCCGCGTCGGCGGGGGGCCGTTCCCCTCGGAACTGCTCGACGAGACCGGCGAGCGCTTGCGCTCGGCCGGCCGCGAGTTCGGCGTGGTCACCGGCCGGCCGCGCCGCTGCGGCTGGTTCGATGCGGTCGCCGCGCGCTACGCCGCCCGGCTCAACGGGCTGTCCCACCTCATCATAACGAAGCTCGACGTCCTGGCCGGATTCGAGCGCATCGGCGTCGTCACGGGGTATCGGCGGCACGACGGCCGGCCATGCGGTGCCGAGGCGATGAGCGATCCCGATCTCATCGTGGACATCAGCTACTTTGACGGCTGGGACCAAGACATTCGCGATACACGCCACGCTCGCGATCTGCCCGCAGCCGCCCGCGCGTACCTCGATGCGCTGACAAAATTCGTCGGCGTGCCGATCGCGCTCATCTCCGTGGGACCCGAGCGCTCGGCGTTCGCCGAAGTGCTTTAGCCGACGCTTTAATTTTCGGTAAAGTCCGACTGCGTTTGGCGGTGGTAACAGGCCGGCGATCGCGTTTCGCCCTGACTTGACCGCCCCGGACCTGATATCGTGCGCGACGCGACGTCAGCGAAGTAAGGTTACTCTGCACCTCGCCGATAGAATAGGTGTCGGACTCGGATGTCCGGTGATCACGGCCATGGCGGGCCCGTCGGCGAAGTTCGCATGCGATTTTCGCGCAAGGTCTCAATTGGATAGCACTACGTTATCGCTAGCGAGTATATCGCAGCGATTGCGCGACTTGTGGGCCGCCCAAAAAAGCTCGACGCGAATAGCGATCGGGTTGCTCGCCGGAGCGCTGATCATCGGCGGCGGCATTTTTGCCGCCATGCGTATGCGCGGCCCCGACTATGGCGTGCTCTTTGCCAATCTCAGCCCCGATGACGCCAGCGCCGTCGTGATCAAGCTCAAAGATGCAAAGATTCCGTACGAACTGACCAACGGCGGCTCGACCGTGATGGTGCCCCAAGAGAGCGTGTACGAAGAACGCGTGCTGCTCGCCGGCGACAACGTCGTCAAGGGCGGCGGCTCGGGTTACGAACTCTTCGACAAGATGAATTTCGGCATGACCGATTTTCAAGAGAAGATCGCCAAACAACGGGCGACCGAAGGCGAACTGCAGCGCACCATCGCGGGCTTGACGCCGGTCGAATCGGCGCGCGTGCATCTCGCGTCGCCCGAAGCGTCGCTGTACAGTTCGACGCAAGAACCGACGACGGCGTCGGTCGCGATCAAGACGAAGCCCGGCATGCAGTTGACGCCGGCTGAAGTTCGCGGCATCACGCAACTCGTCGCCAATTCTGTCGAGGGCCTCAAGCCCGATCACGTCACCATCATCAATCAAGACGGCGACGTTCTCGTGCCGTCGGCGAGCGACAGCAGCGATCCGGCGCTGGCCGCCCAGACCGGCGCGTTCAAACTGACGCAAGAACAACTCGTCGCCAAGCAGCGCTACGAGACGAACCTGCAAGGAAATATTCAAACGCTGCTCGACTCGGTCATCGGATCGCACCGCTCGGCGGTGCGCGTCGCGACCGACATGAACTTCGACGCCAACGAGAGCGACTCAAAAACCTACGCGCCCAGCGGCACGATCCTCTCGCAACAGAACGAGAAGGAATCGTACACCGGTAGCGGTCCCAAGGGCGGCGCCTCGGGCGTGCCGGGGACCACGAGCAACGTGCCGACGTACCAAGGCGCCGCGGCCGGCGCCGGCAGCGGAAACTACAAGAAATCCAAGTCGACGATCAATTACGACGTCACCGAATCGAACGTCAAGCACGTGGACGCGCCGGGCAAACTTACCCGCGAGAGCATTGCGGTGCTCGTCAACGTTCCGGCCGTTGTTCCCGCTCCGGTCGCCGCGCCCGTCGCGGCGGGCGCGAAACCAGCCCCGGTTCCTTCGATCGCACCCGCTTACGTGCTCGCTCCGGCCGACATCGCGAAAATCAAGAACATCGTCGCGGCCGCCGCCGGTCTCGATCCCACCCGCGGCGATCAGATCTCGGTCGAAGCGCTGCCGTTCGCACCCGTTTCGCTGCCCGAATACGATCGAGTTCAAACGATCCTGGGCTTGCCGCTGGGCGCCGTCATCGCGATAGGAGCGGTGCTGGGCCTCGGTCTCGCGGGATTCCTCGCGCTCAAGCTGCGCAAACCCAAAGCGGTCCCGGTGCCCGAAGGCGCGCTCGAACTGCCCTCGTTCGATGCGTCGCTGGCCGAGTTGCCCGCGTTCGACACGCACCCGATGCTCGAGGACGGCGGAAATCTGGCCCAGCCGATTCGATCGGCGGCGGATCTCAGCCGCGAACAGATGATCGAGTACGTCACGACGGTGGCGAACGAAAATCCCGACAGTATCGCCAAACTCGTCAAACTTTGGCTTGCGGAGTAGCCTGATATGTCAATGATTAGCGACGGTCCGATCACCGGTTCCGGAGGCGACGACTTTAGCGGTCTGCCGGCTCCAATCGCGGGCTTCAACGCCATGGCGGCGCGCGCGATGCCTGGACCCGAGAAAGCGGCGATCCTCATGATCACGCTGGGTTTGGATCTGTCGGCGAAGCTCTTCAAGTTTTTGCGTCAGGACGAAGTCGAACTCGTCGTGCTCGAGATCGCCAAGATCTCGACGGTTTCCATCGAGAAGCGCGATGCGGTCATTCAAGAGGCGTACCAGCGCGCGATCGCGCTCAAGTACATCAACGAAGGCGGCATCGAGTACGCCAAAGAGATTTTGGAGCGTTCGTTTGGTGCGGGTCAAGCCGACGACGTCGCGAGCCGATTGTTCGCGGCGCTCAAAAACGACAACCCGCTCGCGCTCGTCAAGAAGACCGAGCCCGCGCAGCTGCTCGAATTCATCAAAGACGAACATCCGCAAACGATCGCCCTCATCTGCGTCTACATGGAGTCCAAATCCGCCGGTGAAGTCATCTCCGCACTTGACCCCGAGCTGCAAGGCGAAGTCGCCATGCGCATCGCGATCCTGCAAAAGACCGCACCGGAAATCCTCGAGCAGCTCGACGAATTGCTGGGCCGGCGTTTGCTCGTGAGCGGTACCGATACGACCAAAGCGGGCGGCGTGCAAACCCTCGCGACCGTCATGGGCTACGTCGACCGTCAAACCGAGCGCAACATTCTCGAGGGTCTGGCCAAACGCGATATGGTCATCGCCGAGGAAGTCAAAGGCTTGCTGTTCGTCTTCGAGGACATCATCAAGATCGACGACCGGGCCGTTCAGCGTGTGCTCAAGGAAGTCGACAGCAAAGATCTCGCGCTGTCGCTCAAAACCGCCAACGAAGAACTGCTCGAGCACATTTACAAGAACATGTCGACGCGCGCCGCCGCGACGCTCAAGGAAGACATCGAAATCCTGGGTGCCAAGCGCATGTCCGAAGTCGGCAAAGCGCAGTCGAAAGTCGTCGACGTCATCCGCACGCTCGAAGAGCAAGGGCAAATCGAGATTTCGCGCGCCGGCAAAGAAGAGGACCTGGTCTAGTGGATCGACTGCGTCGATCCTTCGCGTCCGGGCTGATGGGTTCGTCTCGGCTTCGCTCGACGAACCCTCAGCGCCCGAGCCGGCCGTCAGGATTCGACTGCGTCGAATCCGTTGCGTTCGGCCGTCGGCCGAGCCGCTATGTCGGGCGAAGCCCGACAGGCTCCTAGGCGTTCGTCGTGGGCAAAGTCATCAAAGGCGCACCGCAAAGCGCCGAGCGCTACACCGTGGCGATGCCGTCGATCGGCGGCTCGCCGCCGCCGATCGACTTGGCGGCCTTCGCCGTCGTACCGGAGGACGCCGATTCGGCGAACCTGCCGGACGCCGCCGCGCCGGGCATCGATTTCGAGGCACAGCAGGCGCAGGCCCAAGCGATCATCGATGATGCGCAGCGCGCGGCGCAGGCGCTCGTCGACGATGCCCAAGCCCGCGTCCGCGCGGTGCTTGCCGACGCCGAGAGCCGCGCGCTGACCCTGACCGAAGACGCGCGACGCCGCGGTCACGACGACGGCTACGCGCTCGGAATGCGCGAAGCGGATACCGCGACCGCGGATACGCTCGAAGCGCTGCGCGGCCTCGTCGAGTCGGCGCGCACGCAACGGCACCAACTCCTGGCGGCGGCGGAGCCCGAACTGGTCCGGCTCGCCGTTGGCATCGCCGAACGCGTGCTGCATCAGCAAATCGCACTCGATCACGGCGTCGTCGTCGAGATGGCGCGCGCCGCGATCGCCCGGATCGTCGACCGCGAGAAATTAACGGTGCGCGTGAATCCCGCCGATATCGAGCGGATGCGCGAGCATCGCGACGAGCTGCTGGCGCTGGGCGACGTGAAGACCATGCAGGTCGTCGAAGACCAGCGGGTCGATCGGGGCGGCGTCATTCTCGAGACCGAGGCGGGGAGCATCGACGCGAAGATCTCCACGCAGCTTGCCGAGGTCCGCAAAATCTTGCACATCCCTGCCGACGCCGTCGTCGGCCCGGCGGCCCCGGATGACGATGCTGACGACGACGCGGCGGCGCGCGCCTCGGAAAGCGAGCAAGACCGATGAGCCGCCCCGCCTCCAAGCGTTTTTCCGCTGACCGGTACCTCGCCGATCTGCGCGCGGGCGATCTGATCCGCCAGAACGGCAAGGTTCGTCAAGTCATCGGCGTGGTCGTTGAGTCGAACGGACCGCCGATGTCGATCGGCGAGACCGCCCATATCATCTACAAGCGCAACGCCGAACCCGTGCTCGCTGAAGCCGTTGGTTTCCGGGACCGCAACGTGCTGCTCATGCCGCTCGGTGAGCTGGGCGGCATCAGCGCCGGATCGGATGTCCTTGCGCTGGGCAAACCGCTGCAGGTCGGGTTGTCTTTCGCCCTGCTGGGCCGGGTGATCGACGGTTTGGGCCGCCCGCTCGACGGCAAGGGCCCCATCGCCGACGCGCAGCCCACCGAGATCAGCGGTACGCCGCCCAACGCGCTCACGCGCCGGCGCGTCGACACGCCGCTGTCGCTGGGCGTACGCGCCATCGATGGATTGCTGACCTGCGGACGCGGCCAGCGCGTCGGCATCTTCGCCGGCAGCGGCGTCGGCAAATCGACGGTTTTGGGGATGATCGCGCGCAACAGCGCGGCCGACGTCAACGTGATCGCCCTCGTCGGCGAACGCGGCAAGGAAGTCCGCGATTTCGTCGAGCGTGATCTGGGTGAAGCGGGCTTGCAGCGGTCGGTCGTCATCGTCGCGACGAGCGATCAGCCGGCGCTCGTGCGGATCAAAGCGGCCTTCGTCGCGACCCGGATCGCTGAGTATTTCCGCGACGCCGACCTCGACGTGATGCTCATGATGGACAGCGTGACGCGCTTCGCGATGGCGCAACGCGAAGTGGGTCTGGCGATCGGCGAACCAACGACGACGCGCGGCTACACGCCGTCGGTGTTCGCGCTCTTGCCCAAACTGCTCGAACGCGCCGGGACATCCGAACGCGGCACGATTACCGGATTGTATACGGTGCTCGTCGACGGTGACGACATGAACGAACCGGTCGCCGACGCGGTGCGCTCGATTCTCGATGGTCACATCGTGCTCTCGCGCAAGCTCGCGGCGGCCAATCACTATCCGGCCATCGATGTGCTGTCCAGCGTGAGCCGCGTGATGGCCGACGTCGTTTCGGCCGAGCACGGCAGCGCGGCGTCCGCGGTGCGCGATTTGATGGCGACCTACCGCGAAGCCGAGGACCTCATCAACATCGGCGCGTACGTGGCCGGATCGAATCCACGCGTCGATCTGGCGCTCGCGCGCTCGGATGCGATTCGCGCGTTTCTGCGCCAGGGCACTCACGAGCCATCGACGTTCGATGCGGCGCAGCGCGCGATCATGGCGATCGGCTGATGGCCCGCTTTCGCTTTCGGCTCCAACCGGTGCTCGACGTGCGCAACCGCATCCAAGACGAGCGTCAGCGCGAACTCGCGCTAAAAGCGCGCGATTTAAGCGACGCCGAAGCGGCGCTGCACGCGCTGCAGCACGACCGTGAAACGCAGCGCCAAGAGCTAGCGGTCAACCATCGCTCGTTCGGTGTCGACGCCTTGCGGGCGACCTACGCGCATCTCGCGTTTCTCGACCGCGCGATCGAAGATCAGACCGTGCGCGTGGCGGCCTGTGCCGACGAAGTCGCGCGCGCGCAAGGCGCGCTCATCGCGGCCAACACCGATCGCAAAGTCATTGAAACGCTGCGCACGCGGCGCTACGAAGCCTTTACCGCCGATGCGGCGCTCGTCGATCAGCGCGAAGTCGACGACCAGAACGCGCGCCGCTACGGGCGCAGCCAGATTGCCCGGGAGAATACACATGAGTGACAAGCCGACCGGCGACGACAAGAAGACGAAACCGAAGCCGCCCAAAAAAGAAAAGCCCCCCAAAGCACCCAAAGCGCCTAAACCGCCCAAACCGCCAAAGGCGCCCAAAGAGGCGAAAAAAGCCAAGGAACCCAAAGCGGCCGCCGCCCCGGGCGACGGCACCGGTAAGCCCGCCAAGAAGGGCTTCCCGCTCCTCTTCGTACTTGCACCAGTAGCGCTGATCGCGGCGCTCGCGATCCTCTTCTTTTTGCCGCCGACGCACGAACTGCTCATGAAGACGCCGCTTGGAGCGCTCCTTTCGCACGACGCG
>PLAE01000133.1 GCA_003134035.1 Candidatus Velthaea versatilis | reverse complement strand
GCCGGCCTCGCGCGTGATGTCGCCGCCGTTCACGCTGAACGAATACACGATGAGCACGGGCGTGCCCAAAATCGACGGTCCCGGCGACGCAGCGGTTAGCATGAACGCGAACAGAACGGCAAACACTGCGATCACGGACCGGCGCACTCGTTCGTTTTCAACGTGGGTTGCGGCGTTCCTTATGCGTTCGCCGCCGTAAAACACGAAGACGGCGGCCGGCGCAGCGGGCGCGAAGAAACCGCGATGATCACCGCGGGTCCGGTCACCGTCGTCGTGAACGGCGCGATCGTCGGGGGCTTCGCGCCGGCGCGGATTCGCCACGGACGCGTCATCGCGCCGCTGGAGCCGATCGTGGTGCGCATCGTTTCGCGCGCGGTCTACGATGCGGCGGCCCAAACCGTGACGCTCGAACGCGCGCAAACACGCATCACCGTCCCGGTGCTCTTGGTCGAAAACGACGTTCCGTACGTCGAGCTCGGCCCGATCGTGCGCGACATCGGCGGCAGCGTCGCGTTCGATTCGCCAAGCAAGACCCTGACCATTATCGTGAACGGCCCGACCGTCATCGCGACGCCGGCTCCTTTCGATCCGAATGCGCCGCGCGTCGAACCGAACCCGGTCTTCACACCGCAGCCGCCGCGGCCGACCCCGCGCAGCACGGAAACGGGCGAGCCGCGGCCGCGCCGCACCGCGATCCCGGCGCCGCCCTCGCAGCCCGTGCCGGCGCCGGAGGCCGGCCCTACAGACCCGCGTCGCTGAGAATTTGGAGCCAGTTCTGGGTACGCGGCGAGTCCCACCAATTGGCGATCCGCGCTTCGAGCACCGGGATCGAGCGGAGGCGAGTGACCGAGGCCGAGACCTGCTCCCGCTGCGGGCGGGGCTCGTCGAGGGCCGCATGCAGATCGTCGAGCGCGGCATTGCCCTCGGTATGATCGCCAAGGGCGGAGCGCAGTTCATCGTAAGGCGGGTGCGGCGTCGAGCTGTCGTCCATGTCCGTCCTCCCTCAGCGGGCAGCGACCGTATTCCCTGCCGGCTCGCGACGTCCGGTCGTGTGCACGGGGCAGGTGCGGCAGCGGAGCGAAGCTCCGGCAATGGCCGACACCGCGGACGAAGCGACCACTTTTCTTGCTCCGGAGCTGCCGGCGACGACGGCTCACGACGACGGGCCGCCGGCGGCTCTGCTGGCCTTCATGGTCACCGGATGGGCGGCCAGGACCGGGCTGCCTGAGCCGATCGATGGTCTGGAGCATTTCCGGGCCCGCCGGGCCGCGCTCTGCGCGCAGTTTCCCGGTGAAGTGCTCGTGGTTCCGACCGGCCGCGAAAAAGTCCGGTCCAACGATACGTCGTATCGCTTTCGCCCGGGCACCGAATTCTATTATCTCACCGGCAATCACGAGCCCGACGGCGTGCTCGTTCTCTCGCCGCGGCCGGGCGGTCACGACGCGGTGCTCTACGTCGAGGCGAACCCCGGCAAGACCGATGCGACGTTTTTCACCGATCGCGTGAAAGGCGAGCTCTGGGTCGGCCCGCGCCTCGGCGTACCCGAGAGCGCGGTGCGCTTCGGCTTGGCGGCGGCCGCGCGCTCGCAGTTGCTCGACGATCTGCGCGTGCTCAATCGCGAAGACGAGCCGCGGCCGTTCCGGCTCCTGCGCGGGTTCGACGCTCCGCTCGAAGCGACGCTGCCCGCGCAACCCGAGCGCGACGCGGCGTTTGCCACGGCACTCTCGGAGATGCGGCTCATCAAGGACGCCGCCGAGGTCGTCGAACTCGTGCGCGCGATCGACGCGACGCAGCGTGGTTTCGAGGATGTGGTGCGCGCGCTGCCGACGTCGACGACGGAGCGCTGGGTCGAAGGAGTCTTCAACCTGCGGGCGCGCGTCGACGGCAACGACGTCGGTTACAACACCATTGCCGCCGCCGGCGCGCACGCGTGCACGCTGCACTGGACATCGAACGACGGCCCGCTGCGTCCTGGCGAATTGCTGCTGCTCGATGCCGGCGTCGAAGCCCACACCCTTTACACGGCGGACGTTACGCGCACCATTCCCATCAGTGGGCGCTTCTCGGCCGAGCAGCGCGCGATTTATACGCTTGTGCTCGAAGCCCAGGAAGCGGGCTTTGCGGCCTGCCGGCCGGGCAACGATTTCATGGAACCCAACCGCGCCGCGATGCGGGTGCTCGCTCACGGACTCGAGCGGCTCGGCATCTTGCCGATGAGCGCAGACGAAGCGCTATTCGACACGAACCAGTTCTACAAGCGCTATTCGCTGCACAACGTCAGCCACATGCTCGGGCTCGACGTGCACGACTGCGCGCAAGCGCGGCGTGAAACCTACAAGTTCGGCCGGCTCGCGGCGGGGATGGTGCTTACCGTCGAGCCGGGTCTGTACTTCCAGCCCGACGATTTGACCGTTCCCGCCCCGTATCGCGGAATCGGCGTGCGCATCGAAGATGACGTCCTCATCACGCCGGAGGGTCACCGTAATTTGAGCGCCGGGCTGCCGCGCACGGCCGACGCGGTCGAAGCGTGGATGCGCGAGCTCTGGTCAAAGTGACGCAGCCGCGCTGATCGCGCAGCACCCAGCGCGGAGCTGGCCCGCCGTTGACGGCGGGCCGGTGAGTCCGGGCTCCGGTTCAGTACCAGCCGTAGGTAAACGACGACCGTGCATCAGACGTTTCTCCCACGCTTTATGATACGAGTCTTACGTCTTATGGTATGAGCCGTACGTCCTAGGAGCTTGTCGGGTTTACCCGACATGTTCCGACGGGCGGCTCGGGCGAAGCCCGAACGCCAATGATCGACAAAGTCGACCCGCTAGTTATGGGTGGCTTGTCCGATACAATTGTTCGGCCGAAGGCCGAGCGCAACGAGTTCAACGCAGTTGAATCCTGACGGGCGGGCTCGGGCGAGGGCCCGAACGCGACGGAATGACGAAGTCGATCCTTCGGTAGATAACGTGACTTCGCGCAAAAACGCGAAGCGCGCGATCCGGTAAGCGTGCAATCGTGTGCGGACGTGGTAGACTATGCAGCAAGTGCGTTCGTAGTATGCACAGCGCGATGTCGCATCCGCTCGAACGTCCCGGCGCGGACAAGGCTTAGGTCGGAAGTCCCTTAGGCTGTCCCCACATGGCGGGCATAGGTGCGCTCATTTTTGCGCAAACTTGTATTTGAGTAAAACACTTTGCGGCACGAAGATGAGCGTCGCCCGTTTGCCGGTGCGTAGAAGCATCGATAGCGATCAACGTCATCATCGGGTGCGATTCTGAGGTACAAGTCATGTCGGTTCCCGTTAATCTCTATGTCGATCGGATGAGCCCGGTAGAGCCGGTTCGGGTTGCCGACGTCTATTCCGTCACCCAAGACCGTGCGTCGATCTATACAGAGGCCGCGGCGAAGATGGGACTCACGCCGCGCGAGTATGCCGAATTTCGCCAAGCGCTGTCCGACGGCGGCGCGCTGTACGTTCGAATCCCGCGGTATATCGACGCGATGGCCGGCGTGCATCACCGCAACCATCAGGTGTACGTGCTGCGCGACGTCGTCGTGCCCACCGGCACGATGGGCTGGGAAGTCAGCCTCACGGACGGCAAGACGGTCATCATCCCGCAGATCTGCGGTAATCTTTCGCTCAACGTCAGTCATGTCGTCGCGCAGCATCACCCCAAGCCCACCGTCGTCGCGGTCGTTCATCGCAAACAGCCCAAGGCGGTTCGCGCGGCGACCTACGTGAATCCGCGACCCGTCGAAGTCGCCACGACTCCGGTCACCTTCACGGAGCCCGTCGCGATCGCGCCGGTGGCTGCAGCCTCCATGGGCGGCGGCGCGAGCGCGGTCCACGCGAGCCTGATTCCCTTCGCCGGGCTGCTGTTACCGATCGTCGCGAGCCTGCGCGGCGGCGGCGGGAACACGACGGTCAGCTCGCCGGGGGCGCCCCCCTGCTCGCTGGGCTCGAACACCATGGGCGTCTGCGCCGGAAAATAGCCCGCCACGCGATGGGTTCGGCGCAGCCTAACCCGCTACGGCGTCGGGAGCGGCGCTCCGAACGCGATCCCCGCCTGTGCGAAACCGCTGCGCACGCGGTCGTTGAGCAAACGCCGCAACTCGAATTGGCGCAGCGGCGCGGTTCGAATCGACGCGCGCACGACGATGCCGTCGCGGCTGAGCGCTTCGATGCCGATCCATTCGAGCGGCTGCGCGATGCCGTGCGTCAAAGCGCCTTGCGCGGCGAGCGCTTCGATTTCGGTCTGCACGACGGCAACGGCTTTGCCGATGTCGGCCGCCGGATCGACCGGCACGCGGTAGTCGACGCGCGACCAGTTGCGCGACTGGTTCACCACGTTGACGACCGAACTGTGCGGAATGGTGATGAGATCGCCCGCGGCGTCGCGCAACTGCACCATTCGCAGCGTTAGCGTTTCGACGATTCCGCTGAACGCGTTGATCGTCACAAAATCGCCCGCCACGTACTGATCTTCGTAAAGGACCAAAAAACCGTTAAGAAAGTCGCGCACGAAGTTTTGCGCGGCGAGCGAGAGCGCGATGGCCGCCAGACCCCCGATCGTCACGACCGAACCGATCGGCACGCCGATCTGACCGAATACAGAGAGCACCGCGACGAAGACCAGCACGAACGTCTTCGCGCCGGCTGCCGCGCGGGCGATCGTCGGAATCCGCAGCACCAGCCGCGCGCGATCGTCCGAGCTGCCGTAGCGGCGCAGCCGCCAGGCCGCCGCCGCGCGGGTGATCGCTACGTCGAGAATGCGGTTGAGCAGCCCAATGACGAGCACGGTACCGGCCACGCCCAGCGTGCTGTGGGTGATGATTTGCGCCAGCGGCGTCGTTTCGGCGAACAGTGAAAGGGCCCAGGTGATGGCGATGAACCACGCCAGCAGCAGCGCCCAGAGGCAGCTTTCGGCGATTGCGCCGTACAGGCTCAGCCGGCTCTCCGGCTCGAGATCGCGCAGCGCCGAGGCGAACGAACGGCGCCGCTGCTTATCGGCGGCCGGCGCATCGGCCGACGGCGGCGCGGTGGCGGCGGCGGCGCGGCTGCGTTCGGCGATCTCGTTTTCCAACAACTGCATGCGCCGCCAAAGCGCGCGCATCACACCCAGCACGCTGAGCGTCACCGCGACGAGCAGGATCGCGACCTGGGCGATGCGCTGCAGACTTGCCTTTTCAGCGGCCGGCTGACGCAGCGCGAGCGCCCGGGTGAGCGCGCTTTGCAGCGCCGCTTGCCACTGCGCGGCGAGCGCGTCGACGCTTGCTGCGCCGTTCGCGCGCGCATCGGTGATCGTCACGGTCACGATCGGCAGCGGATCGGCGTGTTTCGCATCGACGGCTTCGAGCACGTCGAGGTCGCCGACGCGTCGGACGTGCACGCGCAGCGTGCGCGGATCGAAAATCGGCGTCGACTTCGCCCCGGTTCCGGTTTCGGCGAGCAGTGCACCCAGCGCCGTCCGAACGTCGATCACGCGGGTCGCGATTGGAAGCTGGGCCAGCGGCGCGTTGGCCAGTGCTCCCAGCCGGACGACGGTTTCGCCGTCGAGGTCGATCGGCGCCAGGGCATACAGCCCCGATAGAACCAGACCGCTTACGGCGGGGGCCGGCGCGGCCGTCGGGAGCGTTAGCTGCGCGAGCTGCGCCGGCTGCGAACCCGCCGCTCCGGCAAGCGCCGCGACCAGCACGCCGGCCCAAACCAGCAGACGGAAAAAACGGGTCGCGCTCATCGCGTCTGCTCTACCCGCTTCGCGCCGTCCAACCCCCCGCGCGGCGCCACACGGTTATGAAGTCTGTCGGAGTGTTAAAGCAGGTACGGCCGGGCTACAGGCGCACCGAGCGGCAACGCCCGCCTCCTGCGGCACACGGCGTCGAACGGCGTTCGATCCAGGATGCCCTCGGCATGACCGGATCGGAACGGGTTGCTTCGGAACCGGGCTGCTCTAGAACCAGCCTCCGAAGCCGAACCCGCGCTCGCGCAAACCCAGCCCGAATGCCGGATACCCGTAGTAGCCGTAGGGATAGTAGCCGTACGCTGGATAACCGTGCGCGTAACCCGCGCCATAATCGGCATAGGGCGTGTCGATCTCGTTCGCGTCGAACGTCGCGCCTGAATTGTGGCCCAGCACGGTCACGGTTTGGCCCGGCGAGAGCCGCAGGCCGGTCGGGTTGATGACCGTTCCATTATGCAGCCGAATGTTATCGAGATAACCACGCTCGTCGCGCACCTGCAAGCCGTACTTCCCGTCGTACGAGGTGACCCGGCCGTCGAGACGTTCTTCGCCGCTCGCATAGCTGGGCACACTCGTTGCATAACTGGGCGGTTTCACGCTTTGCGCCGCGGCCGGCAACGCGGTAAATGCGGACCCCCCGACGACGACGGCGGTGGTCGCGAGCAGCGAGGGAATGATCCGGCGGATTCTCGACAGGTTAACCATGATGGTCTCCTCTTTACCCCAATCATCGCGAAGGAACCTTAAGCGAGCATGGAATCACGACCGGCGAGCAGCAGCCTAGGTGGATCGACTTCGTCGGTCCTTCGCGTTTGCGGCTGCGCCGCAAGCCGCCGTCGTCGCGTGTCGGGTGAACCCGATTCATTCTAGCGGATCGAATTCGTCGATCCGGCGCATTCGGGCTTCGTTCAGCCGTGAGTCGGTCGAGCATGAAGGAGCAAGCGGTTCTGCGAACGCGACACCGGTGAACGAAACGTTCGAGCGGCGCGGCTCTGAGGTGACGGGCTTGGAGAACTCCGGACGGCAGATCGTTCCGACCACCGGTTCCGCGGCGTTTGCTCGAACGGCAGCAGCGGCCGGGTAGCGGCGTCGAAGGCCGCCCTGCCGTCATGGAACTTCGGGTCAACGCCGGGGCACTGGATTTTGGCGCATGTCGCCCATCGCTCATCGTGTGCGCGGGCGCGCTGCTGACCATCGGGCTGCACCTCGCGTTCAGCGGACTGTACGGCTACCAGCGGGACGAGCTGTACTTCATCGCTTGCGCCCAGCACTTGGCCTGGGGGTACGTGGATCAGCCGCCGCTCATTGCCGCGATTGTCAAACTTTCGCTGCGCCTCTTCGGCGACACGCTGGGTGCCTTGCGGATCTTGCCGGCGCTGGCCGCAGGAACGCTCGTGGGGCTTACCGGGTACCTCACCAACCGGCTGGGCGGCGGACTTTACGCCACGGCGGCGGCGATGATCGGGGTCGCGCTGGCTCCCTTCGACCTCGCCGTCGGCAGCCTGCTCACGATGAATGCGTTCGAGCCGCTGCTCTGGTTGATGCTTACGCTGCTGGTCTTCGCGCAACTCGAAACGCCGCGACCGTGGCGCTGGGTGGCGATCGGCGTGGTCGTCGGCGTCGGCGTGCTCAATAAGTGGTCGATGGCGATGTACGCGCTGTCTCTCGTGGCGGGGATGGCGTTCTCGCCGGCCCGCCGGGCGGTCCTCGTTCCCGGCCTTGGGCTAGCGGCCGCCATCGCCACCGCGATCGCGGCGCCGAATATCGCCTGGCAAGCCCTGCATGGATGGCCCCAGCTGCAAGTCGTGCACAACGCGGCGCTGGCCAAGAACGAACGCGTGCCGGTGTTGGTCTTTCTGATCGAGCAGCTCCCGCTCATGAACCCGTTTTGCGCGCCGCTGTGGATCGCGGGGCTCTACGCCCTGCTGAACTCGCGGCGGTACGCCGGCTTCGCGCTGGCCTACGGCGTGCTGGTGGTCGCCGAGCTGCTCCTGCACGGCAAGGTCTACTACGTCGCGCCGATCTATCCGGGGCTCATCGCGGCGGGCGCCGTCGCGGTCGAGGCGATGACGATCCGGCGGGCCGGGTACCGCGCCGGGCTGATCGCGGCGATCGTGGTCGCCGGTTTTGCGATCATGCCGCTGGCGACGCCGGCGTTGCCGCTCCCGGCGCTCCTGGGGTATCAGCACGCCCTCGACGTGCGCACCGTCAAGATGGAGGATCACCCGGTTGGCCTCGTGCCCCAGCAGTTCGCCGATCAGCTCGGCTGGAACGATCTCGAAATCACGATCGCGCGAGCGGTCGCGATGCTCTCGCCCGCCGAGCGGCGGTCGGCGGCGATCTTGACCGGCGACTACGGCCAAGCCGCGGCGCTCGACTTTCTGGGTCGCCGCGACCATCTGCCGCCGGCCATCAGCGGGCACAATCAGTACTACCTCTGGGGGCCGCGCGGCGAGCACGCGGCGGTCGTCGCTGTGGGTTTGTCGCGCGCGGTGCTCGCGCGCGAATACCGGTCGATCGAGCAAGTTGGCGAATACCGTTCGCTCTACGTCCTGCCGCAAAACAGCAATCTGCCGATCTACCTGTGTCGCCGGCCGCGGATGCCGCTGACGCGCTACTGGCGTCATCTGCGCGATTATCTGTAAGCGTAACCCGCGGCACTGAGGGGCGCCGACGGCAGCGTTTTCCGGCGCTGATCCGGAACGTGGCGAAGGTTCGGTCCGAAGCAGCTCGGTTCGGAATGTCCCAGAGGAGAAATCACCATCGATTCATCGAACGGCCAAAGCCACGACGAACCGGCCGCGGAAGACGGTCTGCTCGAACTTCGCGACGTGCTCGTCATCGAAACCACCGACGGCAAGCAGTTGGAGTTCGAGGTCGTGGGACTCGTCGAGGACGACGAGAACAACGCCTACGCGGTGTGTTACAGCGAAAAAGCTGACGAGTTCGTGGTCACCGACGCGAAGGGAACCTTGCTCGACGACGACGAGCTCGCGCAAGAAATTTTGGACGACTTCTTCGTGCTGGCCGACGAGTCGGGTCCCGAGACGCCGGGATGAATCGCCCGTTCGTCACGATGTGGAGAAGCGCGCTGTCTCGTTGCTAGGTCCGGTTTTGTTCCTCTCCGCGCGGGTCGGCGTGGGTCACACCGCGGCCGCGGATGCCGTCCGCTCGGAACTCGCGGCGCGCGGCATCCCGGGCGAGACGGTGGATTCGTACCGCTACGCCGCCGCGCTGTTCTCAAAGGTCGTCAGCGACGGCTACATCGGCATGGTGCGCACCGTGCCCAACGTGTACGGCTATATCTACGATCGCGCTGAGCGGGTCAAAGAAGCCGGCGGCTTCCGGGTGTGGGCGGCGGAGTTCACCGCGCGCAATCTGCAGTCGCTCATCACCCGGATGAAACCAAGCGTCGTGGTCTGCACGCACGCGTTTTCATGCAATGCGATGTCGGCCTATAAGCGCCTGTACAATCCGACGTTGCCGGTCGTCGGCGTGGTGACCGATTTTGTCGTCCACCCGTTTTGGATCTACGAGAACGTCGATGCCTACGCGGTTGCGACGCCGGAGATGCGCGGTGCGCTCATCGAACGCGGGATCGAGCCCGAGCGCATTCGGGTCGACGGCATCCCGGTCGACATGCGCTTCGCGGACCGGTCACGCTCGCGCGATGCGATCCGCCGCCAATTGCGGCTGCCCTTGGACCGGCCGGTCGTTTTGGTGATGGGCGGCGGTCTGGGCTTGGGGCCCGTTTCGGGCACGATCCGCGCTTTGGCGCCGCTGGGCCCCGACCTGACGGTCGTCGTGATCGGGGGCCGCAATGTGCGCCTGCAGCGCAGCGTGCTCGAGGCCGCCAAGGCGTTTCCCTATGAAACGCGGGTGCTGGGTTTCGTCGACAACGTGGTCGACTACATGTTGGCCAGCGACGTTCTCGTCACTAAGCCCGGCGGATTGACCACCTCCGAAGCGCTCAGCGCCGAGCTGCCGATGATTCTCGTCACGCCGCTGCCGGGTCAAGAAGAGCGCAACGCCACCTACCTGGCGCAATGCGGAGCGGCGCTGCGGCCTTCGGCGGGGGATGTCGCGAAGGCCGTTTCCGCCGTTCTGCACGATCCGGCCCGGGCGGCGCGGCTGCGCACCGCCGCGGCGCGCGTGCGCACGCCCAATGCGGCGGCGGCGATCGCCGACCGCATTGCGCGCTTCCGGTGACAATTGTCCCCGCAGGACCAGGCGGCGTCTGCTACAGTCGCAGCAAGAAAGACGTTCGACCGCACGCAGCCGCGCGGCGAACCAGGGCAGATATGCAACACTCCCTCCGAACCGAACCGATCCCGATCGATCGCCGCTCGCACCGCTCGGCGAGCGCCGACAGCGTCGCCGTGCTGGGTGAGATCGTCGCCCAACTTGCCGAGCGAGTCGAGCTCCTCGAAGCCCGCGAAAGTCTGGCGCGCAACGTTGTCTCGCCGCGCGAAAGCAGGCACCGTCCGAAGCCGTGAATAAAGCCGGACGCCGTGGAGAGATGGCCGAGCGGCTGAAGGCGACGGTTTGCTAAATCGTTATACGGATAACACCGTATCGAGGGTTCGAATCCCTCTCTCTCCTCGTCGAGCTTCCTTGTCGCTGGCGCGGCAGGGAACGCGATAGGGGCGTTGTAACAACCCAGGTCGCCGCCCCGTTCGGGGCCACGCCAAACAGTGCGGTCGTAGCTCAATTGGATAGAGCAACAGGCTACGAACTTGTAGGTTGGGGGTTCGAGTCCCTCCGACCGCATTTTCATGGAGCGGCGCTCGACCGGCCCCGGGGGTCGGTGCGCCGGCGTTCGCCGGGCTCGGTAGCTCAGCGGTAGAGCGGGGGACTCATAAGCCCTAGGTCGTAGGTTCAAATCCTACCCGAGTCATAAACCCTTACGGTGTAAGGGTTTTTCTTTGTGCGCCCGGCATGGGTGCTGA
>PLAE01000134.1 GCA_003134035.1 Candidatus Velthaea versatilis | reverse complement strand
ATTTCCACAAATGGGCGCAGGTGACATATGATGCCGGCTGCCTGCTGGTGCGCGATCCCGCGCTGCACCGCGCGGCGTTCGCCGCAGCGGCGGCGTACCTGACGCCGGCGGCGCAAGGCACCGCCGCGGGCGAACCGTGGTTCGCCGACTACGGTCCGGAATTGTCGCGCCGCTTTCGCGCGCTCGCGATTTGGTTCGCGCTCAAAGAGCACGGCAGCGAGCGCTTCGGCGCGGCGATCGCCGAGAATTGCCGCCAGGCCGCGCGCTTGGGCGCGCGCATCGCCGCGACGCCCGGCCTCGAACTCGCGACACCGGTCACGCTCAACATCGTGTGCTTGCGCTACGTCAACAGCGCGGCGGCCGGCGACGCCGGCGCGCCGGCCGCCGAACTCGACGCGCTCAACGCGGCGATCGTGGTCGACCTGCAAGAACGCGGCGTCGCGGTGCCCTCGACGACGCGGCTCGACGGCCGCACCGTCATCCGGCTCAACCTCACCAACCACCGCGTGACCGACGCCGATCTCGATCTGACGCTCGACGCGATCCTCGAATCCGGCCGCCGCCTCGCGCGCGCGGCCCGCGGGAGTGCCCCATGCGCGACTATTTCCTGACCTGCACCGGCTGCGGCGCGCGCTATCTGGACGACGGTTCGCGCCTGCAGTGCGCCAATGACCACGCGCCCGCGCTGCTGCGCAGCGTCTATCCGCAGCGCGCGTTCGAGCCCGGCGCCGCCGCTTCGATGCTGCGTTATTCGCAGTGGCTGCCCGGCGCACGCGCGCTGACGACCACGGCGCGCACCGGCGTCTACCGCAGCACGGCGCTCGCCGCGCACCTCGGCTTGCATGAGTTGTGGGTGGCCTTCAGCGGCTGGTGGCCCGAACGCGGCGCGACGTTGCCGACCGGCTCGTTCAAAGATCTCGAAGCGGTCAGCGTGCTGCGCCGGCTCGAACCGTCCGACACGCGGACGCTGGTGATTTCGTCGGCCGGAAACACGGCGCTGGCCTTCGCGCGCGTGTGCACCGAGAACGACCTGCCGGCCCTCATCATCGTGCCGCTGACCGGCTGGACCGACGTCATGGCGCATACCGAGGTCGGTCCGTCGGTCCGCGTGGTCGCTCTGGCCGACATCGGCTACGAGGAAACGATCGCGTTCGCGCGCGACGTCTGCGCGAATTCGGAGTTCATCCTTGAGGGTGGGGTGCGCAACATCGGGCGGCGCGACGGCATGGGAACGGCGATGCTGGCGGCGGTCGAGGCGATCGGCCGGCTCCCGGACTACTACTTTCAAGCCGTCGGCAGCGCCGCCGGTGCGCTCGCCGCTCACGAGGCCGCGCTGCGCGTCCGCGCCGACGGGCGCTTCGGCTCGCGTTTGCCGCGCCTCATGCTCAGCCAGAACGCGCCCTTCACTCCGCTGCACGACGCCTGGCAAGCCGAAAGTCCGGTCTTGCTGCCGCGCTCGGCCGAGACCGCCGCGGCCCAGCTCGCCGGCCTCGGCGCCTTCGTTCTCTCGAACCAGGCGCCGCCCTACGCGCCCGCGGGCGGCGTCCGCGAAGCGCTCATCGAGAGCGACGGGGGCACCTATGCCGTCACCAATCGCGAACTCGAAAACGCGCGGGCGATCTTCGCCGAACTCGAGGGGACCGACATCGAACCGGCCGCCGGAGTCGCGGTCGCCTCACTCACCCAGGCGGTTCGCGCCGGGAACGTCGCGCCCGACGCCGCGGTCCTGCTGCATATAACCGGCGGCGGCCGGGCCGCGCTGCCGATCCGCGGCGCCACGCACGCTCGGCCGACGCTCGTCCTGGAGCGCCGCGAACTCGCGACGACCGCCGTCGAACGGGCGCGCTCGCTGCTGCGCTAGCGCGCCCGGCGAGCGTCAGCGCGCCGCTGGCTCAGCGTCTCGGGTGCCCGAGGTGCGGCAGGTCATCTGTTCGCGATCGAAGATTAGGCAGCGGTCGAGCGGCGCGGCGTAGACGTGGAGGGACACCGCCTCACCGGTCAGCGCCCCGACTTGATGGATATCGCCTTGGGCGCAGAGCGCGTCGACGGATCCGGCGCCGAGGCGCTGGGTGCCGGTGTGGGCCAGATCGGCGTAGCCGGGTCGCCGGCCGCCCTCGACGAGCGCGAAGTCGTCGATGCGCAGCATGCCGCGGGCGACGCGCACGAAGGAGCCGCTCCCGCCGTGGTCGTGGATCGCCGACCGCAAGCTCTCGGGCCAGCAGACGACGAACAGCTCAAAGCGCGCGTCGCGAAACAGGCACGTTCGCGTCGAGCGACCGGTCGCGAAGTGAACATACGGGGCCAGGCAGCTTTCGTCGAGCCGTACGTCGCTCATCAGGGCCGCGACCGAGCCTGCCGCGGCGATACGGAAATCGGCGTCGCGCAACGCCGCGATGAGCCCGCCCAACGGCCCCGCCGACGTCGGGATGGACGCGTCGTGATCGGCGGCTTGAGCGAATGTCGTCATGATACCATCGATTGTCGGCTGAGCGGATCGCGAGGTTCACGTACCCCGCTCGGCCGGCAAAGGATCGCGGGACTGTGGCATTTTAGGGCCAAAAGAACGTAAATTATAGGCGAAAGACCCCAGACAGTCCCCGCTTGTTCTCTCCATTATAGGACCACATGGTTCGGCGATTGGTCATCCTTCTGCTCGGGCTTTGCGTTGGCGTGTCAGCTTGCAGCGGCGGAGGTACGACGTCCACCCTGCCGTCGGCGCCGGCCAAATCGGCCGCCGCCGGAACTGCGCGTGTGACGCTCAACATCAAGATACCGGCACCGCCGACCGGCGCGGCGGCCGTGATCCGCCGGCCGCTGTATGTTTCGCAGAACACCCAGTCTGCCGCGATCGCCGTCAACGGGGCAGCACCCGTCGTCGTCAACCTGGCCGCGGGTTCGCCCGCATGCGTCACGACGGCGGGCGTCCGTACCTGCAGCGTGGCGGTGAACGCACCGGTCGGAGCCGACACCTTCGCCGAAACGCTCTATGCGTCGACCGACGGCAGCGGGGCGCCGCTCTCGCAGAGCACGACCGCGGCGACGATCACCGCCGGTATCGCCAACGTGGTGAACCTCGCCCTTGACGGCGTAGTCGCAACCATCACGCTGGCCCTCGCGAACGCCGCTCCATCGGCCGGTTCGCCGGCCAGCATCAATCTAACGGTCAACGTTCTCGATGCCTCGGGCGCCGCGATCATCGGTCCAGATCCGTTCGCGAACCCGATCGCGCTCACCGACTCGGATACGTCGGGAGCCACCACGCTCTCGAAAACGACGCTCCTTACGCCCAGCGACGCGGCGAACCTGACCGTCGCATACACCGGCGGTGCGCTCGTCCAAGCCGTGATCGGCGCTTCGGCGACGGGCGCCGCCGCGGCGAACGTCACGCTCGTGCCCGTCGTTGCATTCAACGATTACACGACCTTCGGCTACGACAATGGCCGCGATGCCTTCAACCCGAACTCGACCGCGATCACGCCGGCGGCGATTCCGTCACTGCACCTCGCGATGCAAACGGCCGTCGGCGATTACAGCACTCAAACGCAGCCGATCCTCGCAACGGAGATCCCCGGGCACGCGGCGGTGCTCTTCGTCGGCGGCGGCTCGGGGCATGTTTATGCCGTCGATGCCCAGACCGGCGCGGCGGTCTGGCAGCAGTATCTCGGTCAGCTGACGTACAGCGGCTGCGGCACCGGCACGGACTACTTCGGCGTCGGCGGCACGGCGGCGTACGATCCGGCGACCAAATCGCTTTACATCGTCGGCACGTCGAATACAACTCTGAACGGCTTTTCCGCCGTCACGCTCTTCCGTATCGACGCCGGGAGCGGGACGATTCTCGGCAAAACCAATGTCACGCCCACGGCGGCGGGCTCGAGCGAACAGAACTTCGGCCATACCGCAGTGACCCTTAGCAACGGCACCGCGTATGTCGGAACCGGATCGACCTGCGATCTCACCTCGTGGCGCGGGCGGGTCGCGGCGGTCAGCGTCCCCGCGATGACGCTGACCAAGACGTTCTTCACGGTTTGGGATCCGCAAAACGCGCGCGGGTACGGCAGTCAGCCCTGGAGCGGCGGCGGCATCTGGGGTTGGGGCGGCGTGTCGCTCGATCCCGCCGGCAACGTCCTGACCGGCGTCGGCAACACCGATACCGGGCTGTCGAGCATTCCGTTCGTGTCGCCCTTTCAGGATGCGCCGCTTGAATACAGCGGCTTCGGCGAAACGCTGCTTGAACTCTCCGGCAACCTGTCGAACGTCGTCGCGTCCAACCATCCGATCGCGCCGAGCACGTACAACGCGGTGTCGGACGATCTTGATGTTCAGGGCACGCCGCTGGTCTTCACGCCGCAAGGCGCGGGATGCGGAACGATGATCGCGCTGCAGTCCAAAGCCGGCACACTCAGCCTCTACAACGAGAATTCGATCAGCAGCGGACCGGTCCAGCAATATACGCTTTCACCCAGCGCCGCCAACGACGCGTATCTCGGCGAACCGGCGTATTCGGCGGCGACGGGTCTGGTGTACGCACCGGTCGAGTCCAGCGTGAGTCCGTCGCTCTACAATCCGGGTCTGATCGCGATCAACCCCGGCTGCGGCAAGCCGTCCGTCGCGTGGCACTCGGCGTTCGGAACGGACGCGAGCGCTGCGCAGATACCGCGCTCGGTGCCTGCCGTGAGCGCCGGTGGCGTGGTGTTCGCCGGCTCCGCGAGCGGAAACGGCGGCGCTCTCTGGGCGATCGACGCCGGGAGCGGCACCCCGCTCAACAACGGCGTGCCGCTGCTGTACACCCCCGATCGGCTGCGCGTTCCGCCGACGATCGACGGCAAATGGGTGTTCGTCATCGACAACTCCGGCAACGTCTACGGCTTGACGATCGACCCCAATTTCAAGACGATAACCGCCAAACTCCGCGCACCTGACGCGCGGTCGCGGCCGGTTTGGAACCCGCGCCCCAAGAACTAGGCCGCTACGGGCGCGCCGACGTCAGCTCGGAACGCCCAGCCGCTCGCCGGCGACGAGCTGCGAGGCACGGAACAAACTCTCGAACTGACCGGCGTCGGTCCACCAGCCTTTGAGAATATCGAAGTACAGATCGCCGGCCAAAATGTACGCGTTGTTGACGTCGGTGATTTCGAGTTCGCCGCGCTCGGAGCGTTTGAGGTTGCGGCAATAATCGAAGACGCGCTCGTCGTACATGTAAATTCCGGTGACCGCGTAGTTGCTCATCGGGACGACCGGTTTCTCGACGATGCGCACGATGCGTTCGCCGTCGAACTCCGGCACGCCGAAGCGTTCGGGATCGTCGACTTCTTTGAGCAGCAGGCGTGCGCCCGAGCCCTGCTTGCGGAAGCGGTCGACGAACGGCGTGATGTCGTCCTGAATGATGTTGTCGCCCAGAATCACGCAGACCGGCCCATTTTCAGCGAAGTGTTCGCACAATTTAAGCGCGTCGGCGATGCCGCCCTCACCCTCTTGATACGTGTAGTAAATGTCTTTGAGGCCGAAATCGCGGCCGTTGCCCAATAAGCGCAAAAAGTCACCGGCGGAATTCCCGCCGGTGACGATCATGATGTCCTTGATTCCCGCTTTGCACAACGTCTCGAGCGGATAGTAGATCATCGGCTTGTCGTAGATCGGCAGCAGATGTTTATTGGTGACTTTGGTCAGCGGACGCAGACGCGAACCGAGTCCGCCCGCGAGGATGATGCCCTTCACGCCGAAGTCTTTTACGCGACCGCCGCTCAACGCCCCGCATATTGGCGCGCATAATACGCGTCGAACTCGCCGCCTTTGATCGCGCGCCACCAGGCTTCGTTGGCCCGATACCAGGCCACGGTGTCGATCAGCCCCGCCCGAAAATCGACCTGCGGTTCCCAGCCCAGGGCGCGTACTTTGGCGCTGTCCAGGGAGTAGCGGCGGTCGTGGCCCGGACGGTCGGTGACGTGCCGGACGTGCGTTTCCCAACTGCGGCCGGTCTGGTCCAAGAGCGCTTGGGTGATCTCGCGGTTGGTGCGCGAATTGCCGCCGCCGATGTTGTAGACTTCGCCGGGCACGCCGTGTTCGAGCACGTGCCGGATGCCGCGCGCATGATCGTCGACGTGCAGCCAGTCCCGGACCTGGAGGCCGTCGCCGTAGACCGGGACGGTCCGGCCCTCGAGCAGATGGGTCACGAAGAGCGGGATGAGTTTCTCGGGATGCTGATAGGGCCCGTAGGTGTTCGAGCCGCGCGTGACGAGCACCGGCGCGCCGTAGGTCGTCCAGTAGGCCAGGACTTGCAAATCGCCGCCGGCTTTGGATGCGGCGTACGGCGAACGGGGAGCCAGCGGATCGCTCTCGCGCGACGACCCGCTGTGAACGTGCCCGTAGACTTCGTCGGTCGAGACTTGGAGATAGCGCCCGACGGCATGCCGGCGCACCGCCTCGAGCAGCACGTGCGTGCCCAAGATATCCGTGTGCAGAAAGGCTTCGGGCTCGAGAATCGAGCGGGCGACATGCGTTTCGGCGGCGAAATTCACGATCGCGTCGACGCCCTCGCCGATCGCCGCATCGACCGCGGTGCGGTCGCAGATGTTCCCCTTCACGAAGCGGTAGCGCGGATCGTCGGCGACCGCCGCGAGGTTGGCGGGATTGCCGGCGTAGGTCAGCGCGTCGAGGACGGTGACCCGCACGTCGGGCCGGTCGCGCAACGTCAAGCGGACGAATGCCGACCCGATGAAGCCCAAGCCCCCGGTGACGAGCCAATGCGGTGAACTCATACGGCGGCATTCTTCGGCGGGCACGCAGTCCCGTTTACGGCGGGAACCCGCCGCCGGCCGGTCGCGTCAAGGCACACGATGCTGCCGCCGCTTCCGAAGCTCGAACGCCCATGGATCGCCAGTCGCGCCGAAGCCGAGCGGCGCTTGGCGGCGTTCCTGCCGCGCGCGGGGCGGGACTATGCCGCGCAACGGAACTTTGATCGGGGGCCGGCCGAGCGCGCCAATGTGTCGGTCCTCTCGCCCTACGTTCGGCACCGCGTGCTCACCGAAGCCGAACTGCTCGCGGCGGTGCTCGAACGCCATTCGCCGTCCGGGGCGGAGAAGTTCATCTCGGAGATCTTCTGGCGCACCTACTGGAAGGGCTGGCTCGAAACGCATCCCGCGGCGTGGACGCGCTATCGCGCGGCACTCGACGAGCGGCTCACCGAACTCGCGGCCTCGCCGGCACGGAGGCGAACGTATGCCGACGCGATGGCCGGCTCGACGGGGTTCGATGCTTTCGACAGCTGGAGCCGCGAACTGGTGGGAACCAACTACCTGCACAATCACGCCCGCATGTGGTTCGCGAGCATCTGGATCTTCACGCTCGGGCTCCCCTGGGAACTGGGCGCGGACTTCTTCATGCGGCATTTGCTCGACGGCGACCCAGCATCAAATACGCTCTCGTGGCGCTGGGTCGCCGGGCTGCAGACGCGGGGCAAAAGCTACCGCGCGACCCGCGACAACATCGGACGCTACACCGGGGGACGCTTCGCGCTTGCGCGGCCCCTGGCGGCCGTTGCGCCGGCGCTCGACGAGCCGTCGATTCCAATCCGCGCGCTGCCTGCGCTGCCAACGGCGGTTGGCGCGGAAGCGACGCTCTTCGTTCTTCATGACGACGACCTGCACGGTGATTTGGCCGATCTGCCGCCGGGGGTGCGCGGCGTGTGCGCGCTGCGGGCGACCGCGTGCCGGTCGCCGCTGGCGGTAAGCGCGGCGGTTGCGGCGTTCGAGGACGCGCTCGCGGGCGAGAGCGTCCGGCGGATCGCTGACGCCGGCTCGGCCGTCGATCTGGGCCTCATTTCGGCCGACGAAGGCAGCGAACCAGGCGGTGCCGGCGGAGCACAGGCGGCGGGCCGCGCGCTCTGCGCCGCGGCCGCCGCCTGCGGCGCGACCCGGATCGTCGTCGCGTTCGCCCCGGTCGGCCCGGTGCGCGAAGCGATCGATTCGCTGCGGCCGATCGCCGTCGCCGGCGGAGCGACGTGCGTCGAAATCGCTCGCCGCTACGACGCCGTGTCTTGGCCGGCGGCGACGCGCGGTTTCTTCAACCTGCGTTCGCGCATTCCGGCAATTTTGGCCGAGCTGGGCATCGGCTCCGGCTGACAGTGCGGACACCAGTAGAGCTTGCGGGCGGCCATGATTTCCGTCTCGATCGGGGTGCCGCAGCGAAGGCACGGCTTCCCGGTCCGATGGTACACGTACAACCGCTCACCCGCGCGCACCGTGCCCGCGGGGTGCGGACGGTCGGCCGGGTGCGTGGTCACGATGCGGCCTGTCCGTTCGCCGTCGCGCAGCAGCATCCGCGCATCGCGCCACACCGCGAGGACCGCGGCGCGGGTCAGCAGCCGCCCGGGCGTTACCGGCGCGATGCCCGCACGAAACGCCAATTCGGCGCGGTAGACGTTGCCGATACCGCTGATGACCGACTGATCCATGAGCAGCACGCCGAATGCGGTGCCGCTGCGCATGATGCGCGTGATCGCGCGCGCCGGCCGGTCTCCCGGGCGCAGCGGATCGGGACCGATGCGGGCCAGAAAGCGCCGGCGCTCGGCGGCGCCGATAATCTCGCAGGCCGTCGGTCCGCTCAAGTGGATCCAACCTCCCGGACCCTGCAAGCGCAAGCGGCAGGCTCCGCGCGGCGCCGGAGCGCGGCCGCTGCCGATCCGGAATTTGCCGAACAGCCCAAGATGCACGTGCAGCCAATGCGGGCCTTCGAAGGCGTAGAAAAGGTGCTTGCCGTAGGCCTCGATCGCCGTGAGCCGGCGTCCGTCGATACGCTCGGCGCCCTCCATGAAGCGCCCTTGGGGCGAATCCGCCGCAATTGCCTGTCCGCCGAGCAACTCGAACTGAAGCCGCGCGGCGCGGTGAATGGTATGACCCTCGGGCATGTTTGCTCAGACGCATCCCGGGCCGGCGACGTCACGGGTGCCCGAGCGCGTGAACGCATCGGGAGAGCCGACGCGGTGTCGTGCGCGTAGGGTTGCGGCCGTCGAGTAGAGCACCGCGCGCGCATGGCTTCCCTTGGAACGACGCCGCGAGACGTGAAAGTCTTCCGCGAGCGCCGACACTAAGTACAGACCACGACCGCCTTCGGAAAACATGTCCGGCGGCAGTCGCGGCATAAACTGGAAGCCGGGACCAAGGTCGAATAGGTGCAACACCGGGTTTCCGCGGTTCCAGTCGACCCGAATCTCGACGGGTCCAGGCGTATACCGGACGACATTCCCAAGGAGTTCCATATAGATCAGCTCGGCCCGGAACAGGTGCTCGCTGCTGGCACTCCGGGAGCTTAAGAACTCGCGAAACTGCGCGCGCGCGATCGCCGTCGTTGCTTGATCGCGTGCATCAAAGCTCCAGCGGCGCGAATCGCGCTCCAGCTCGAGCGTTGTGATGCGAATAGTAAGTATCGCCACATCGTCCCGAGCGCTTTCTCCGACGACTCGATCATGGATTCTTCGCGCCGGACTCGGTGCGTCTAGCACACTTTCGGCTAGCACCGCTTCACGGAGCCGGAGTTCGCCGGCCGCGATGTCGCGCGTAGCTTCCGTAAGACCATCGGTATAAAGAACGAACAACGAACCGACCTCGAGTTCCCGGCTATGCAAAAGCGCCGACTCTTCGCGCAGACGCAAACCCAATGGCAAGGAGGACTCGTCGAGCACTTCGAGACGACCATCAGGATACCGCACGAGCGGCCCCGGATGGCCCGCGCTCGCGAACACGAACAGTCGCTCGACACGGTCGAAAATGCCGACGAAGGCGGTCACGATCGTATCGGGATATTCCGTTCGTAATGCTCGATCAGCAGCGTTGAGAATGGCAGCGGGATCAATCTGGACTTGACCCGCGACGCGAATGGCTTGTCGAATCTTGGACATAACGACAGCTGCTTCAAGTCCCTTGCCGGCGACGTCGCCGATGGAAACGAGCATTCTCCCATCGAGCAGTGAGAATGCGTCGTACCAGTCGCCGCCAATCTCAAGGTCGCTTTCAGCCGGTCGATAGATCGCGTCAATGTCCAGCCCGGGCGCGTCTTCGGGCAGACGCGACAGCGATGCGTTTTGAAATGAGGTCGCGATTGAATGCTCGCGCCGGAGCTGTTCTAAGAGCGACTGCGCCTGCTCGGGGCTGCGAATACGCAGGATCTTCGGAGTCAAGGGAATCAGCATAACGGCGGTGCCGACAGACGCGAGTGCCGTGACCCACTTGATTGCGCCTTCGGTCCAATAGTCCGGATGCCAAATAACCCAAATCGACATAAGATGAGTCATCCCGCAGCTAACGATGAAGAGCGCGAACATGCCGAGCAACCACGAGAAGGGCAGGTCGCCGCGCTTCTTCAGCACCCAAATAAGGAAAATCGGGATCGAGAAGTACGCGCAGGCGATCAGCGCATCGGCGACAACATGGAGAGCGACAAGATCAGGCTCCCATAAAAAGCACATGCCATGCGGCATGAAGCGCGACAAACCCATCCCTTTTGGTGCTCCAGCGACCCGCGGAAACCCAGCAGCCTCATCCTTTAAGCGTAACGGTCACGCGCGAAACGTGCGCCGGCGAATGCTCGATCTCGAAGGCGTCGGCGAGTGCCCGAACGATTTCCAAACCGCGTCCGCCGGTTGCCGTCAGCGGCGGCCGTCCGATGCGCGACTGGTCGGGACCAAAGCATTCTCCCGCGCGGCACTTCCCGGCGTTCTCTACGCCGATTTGAACGGTCCCATCATCGTCGAGGGCCACCTCTGCCCCGATGGGATCTTCCCCGTAGTGAACCGCATTCGCAACGAGCTCCCCAAACACCAATTCGTGGACGGCGAAGTCTCTCGGTCCGTAGCGTTCTCCGAGAAGCGCCCGAAATTCCCGGCGTCGCGCGCAGGCGGCATGATAATCCTGTTTCTTGAGCCCCCACCGTTTGGTCACGCGGAACTGTTCCCATGATCGCAATGAATAAAGTCCGCCGGGCAAGGGGTTCGGCAAATTGGGGCACGATTGATTTCGTCACCCAAACGACGGTCACGCAGCGGCTTGGAACGCGCGTGCCGAGATGGCTAATCCGGGCGCGAGAGCCCGGCGGCAGGGGAGCGCCGATTCTGCACCGGGCACGATTCTGCAGTCGAGGCCAACAGCGTCTGCTACAGAACGTTGGATGAACCGCGCTATCTCAGGCGATCGTGGAATTACGTGGTCTGCAGGTCGAGAACGCGCGCGTACTCAACGCGATTAACTGGTAAGCACTCGCACGAAGCCGCTTCTAAGCGCTTCCATCATCGAGGATGCGAATTTGACGGCGGATGTATTCGATGATCCCCTCCTGCTGCGGATCGCCCGCTACCTGCGGTGACGCCCGCACGAAGCTGCCGAAGCGGGCGTAATCGGTTTTCTTGGTGACCCGGGCGCCGGCCGATCGCGCCGCCACAGCGTGACGATCCGTTCGTCCGAGGCGTCGGTCGGTGGTTGGGGCCGGGGGCGCGGCCCGCGCGGCACGGGCCGGAGGGGCGGCGCCCCGGCGGCCGGGCTTGCCGTCGCCGGCGGTCATATCTTTACGTTCCTCGTTCGTTTGGATCCCCAAGTGATTGGCATTGGTTTACCGTCCGTGCGCCCGGTGCGCCGCCGGCCCTGCCGGAAACCAGCACCGCGCCCTAGCGGTGCGGACGGCAGCCCCGTGCTCGGCGGCTCGCCGCGGCACCGGCTGCCGGACCGCGAGCAATCGCGAGCAATTATGGTATACTCGTCGAGTTGTCACATCTCGCCGGGCATGAGGACCGGCGCTATGGCTCCACTAAGCAAGCCGACAGGACGTCGGGCCTGCGGAGTTCAGAAAGGTCCCAAACCATGTCCGTTATTTCCATGCGCGCACTGCTCGAGGCCGGCGTCCATTTCGGCCACCAAACGCGGCGCTGGAATCCCAAGATGAAGCCGTACATCTTCCAAGAGCGCAACGGCATCTACATCATCGATCTCGCCAAGACCGTGGTGAAGCTCAACGAGGTCTATGCGACCGTCAAGCAGCTCTCGCGCGACGGGCGCGTGATCCTCTTCGTCGGCACCAAGAAACAGGCGCAGGACGTCGTCAAAGAAGAAGCCGAGCGCGCCGG
>PLAE01000053.1 GCA_003134035.1 Candidatus Velthaea versatilis | reverse complement strand
CGCGATTGATCTCGCTAACATCGAAGAACTCCGGATCGAAGTCATCGCCCGCCCACATCCGCATCTGGCGGTAATCGGAACTGCGGGGATTGCCGAGGATCTTGAGCAGGTCGCGATAACCGCTAATCCCGCCGCAATCATCCGGCGAGCATGCCCGCGCGCCACCTAGACACCGCAATCTTTCGCTATCGCCGGCGGGTTCGATTGATTCGACTACAACCCGGTGCTCCCAGTTGTCGCCGAAGTCGTAGTCTGAAGAAAAAGTGACCGTTCGCGCGTGGAGCGATTTGGGCCAGCGTCACGGACCGCTCGCTGCGCATGCCGGTGGGAAAGTCGGGACCGGGATCGCCGTAGGTGACCGCGCCGACCCGAAGCGCGTGCAAGTGCGTGTCATTTTACCCCATCGTGGCGATGAGAACGCGGCTGACGAATGGCAGCTTCGCGTCGCTCGGGATCTCGACGCGCCGCCAGATCGCCGGGCGTATACCGGCGAGCGTTCGCACCGCGATCACCCAGTTCGGTTTGACACCGTGCGTGAGTTTCTGTTCGCTCACCTCGAGGCGTTCATTTGTCCAAAGATCCGCGCACGTCAAACCGCGGTCGAGCTGCACATGCTCGATTCGATACAGACCCATGTGCGTCGCCGCAAGCCGTTGGAGATAGTCGCGTTCTGCACCTGATAGCGTCTTTGCGTGCTTTGCGAGAAACTGTCGGCAATCGTCGTTCCGGCTGCGGTAAGCGCGTCGAGCAGGCAATACGTCACGGAGCCAGCCTCGGCTTCGGGTCGTTCCAGCGCTTTTGCTTGCTCGTCTTCGTGCCGTTCCTCGAACTCGGGCCCCAGAATTCGTGGAACGCTGCGCCGACCGACGCGGGGACCGCGGGCTTGGCCGCAAACGCCATGAGGCGTCCGAAAGCCTGTGTGCGGGTCGTCTGCGCCCTGGTCTGCGCGCTTGGCTCCGGGTCGGGCGGGGAGCTGTGCGGCAACGGCACCGCGGCATCCCGGGCCAAGCAGCAGAGCTTGTATTTCTTACCGCTGCCGCACGGGCAGGGCGCGTTGCGACTGATCGAACTCACGAATTGCCTATCCGTGGCCAACCCGCGAATTCCCATCCTTTCGCGGCAGGAACGCGACACGGAAGGTCATGCGTCCACCGGGACAACGCGACACCGAAGTGCCAACTAAGGAGCAGATGCCGATACACCTCCACGCCGCGTTGATTGAGGGCGCGCCCGCCCTGTGGGCAAGCGCCGACGTTAGCCGGAAAGCCTCGACCGCAACGACCCCCGCGTTTGGCGTGGACGCAAAGAAACTCCGCGATGTGGTGAGCCGGCTCGATCTCGCGGAGTTCGCGGCACCGCTCACCGTAACCGCGGCGACGGCGTGGCTGCCGACGCGGGCGGGTGCGGTCGTCGCGCCCCAAGCGGACGCCGCCAAAGCCCGGCTCCACCCGTGGCGTGTTCGTGTCGCCGTGATGACCGGACCACAAGCGGTGGCCTTCTTCAGCGCCGTTCTTGGTCGCGAGGTTATCGCCGACGACACGCACATCGGCCCCGACGTGTCGGCGCTCGGACGCGTCTTGCGGCTCGCGTTCGAGCTTGTCGCGGGCCAGCAGTTTCTGCCGGCCGTCCAAGCCGTGGCCCACGAGCCGCTCGCGCGCGCAGTGTGGCAGCCGCTGCTGGGCGCCGCCGAACGCCGCGCGTGCGACGACGTCGCGTCGGGTTTGCCCGCCGTTATCGGCGCATTCAGCCTGGACACGGCCGCGCGTGCGCCGGATTATGATCCGCGGCGCGCGCTCGATACCGCGCTGACCTTTTTCGTCGATGCGATTGTGCGCGGCGCGCAAACGGAACCACGCCGTCCGGCGGCGCGGGCAGCGTCGCTGCAGGCGCGCTGGCTCGCGGCGCTGCATGCGCCCGACTCGACGTTCGCGGCGACGTCGGCGGAGTATGCCGAGCTCAGCGGCGCGATTGCAGCATGGCAACGTCCGGTGCGCGAAGAGCGCGAGGCGGCCTACCGGCTGTGTTTGCGCGTGGAGGAGCCGGGCACCGACGCAGATACGGCGCCCGCGCGCGACGAAGCGGAGCGCTGGCACGTCGCCTACCTTTTGCAGAGCCGGATCGATCCATCGCTGCTCATCGACGCCGCGGAGGCGATGCGTTCGGCGGCACTGCGGCGCGAGTATCTCACGACGCTTGGCCGGGCGGCTCCGTTCTCGCGTTGGATCGACGAATCGCTGGCGCGCGATGCCGGCGCGCCGGCCGGATTTGCGCTCGACACGGCGGCGGCGTTCGCGTTTTTGCAGACCGATGCGCCGCAGTGTGCCGCCGCCGACATCGGCGTGATCTTGCCGTCGTGGTGGCTCGGGATGGACGCCAAGGCGCGCATCGGCGTGCGCGCCGCGATGAAGCGTCCGAAGTTCACCGGGGCCAACGCGTTGCACGCGGGTTCGCTGCTGGAGGTGGATTGGACGATTGCGCTGGGCGATGAGACGTTGACCGCGCGCGAACTGGCCCGGCTCGCGCGCTTGAAGACGCCGCTCGTGCGCATCCGCGGTCGCTGGATTCACGTCGATCCGGCCGAACTCAAAGCCGCGCTCGCGCACGTCGCAAAAACCAAACGTCGAACGCTTACCGTCGCCGAAGCGCTGCGCATCGCCGTGGGTGCGCCGGTCAACGGCATCCCCGCTGGAACGACGCTAGCCGCGACCGGAAGCGTAGCCGAGCATCTGTCGCGCTTGCGCGGCGAAACGCGCCTCGAACCGATCGCGCCGCCCGCCGGTTTGCAGGCGACTTTGCGGCCGTACCAATCGCGCGGCTATGCCTGGCTGAACTTCCTGACGCGCTCCGGATTTGGTGCGTGCTTAGCCGACGACATGGGGCTGGGCAAGACCATTCAAACCCTCGCCTTGATCACGCGCGATTGGGAAGCCAAGGCGGCGGCGCCCGTCCTGCTGGTGTGTCCGACATCGGTGATCGGGAATTGGCAGCGCGAGGCTGAGCGCTTCGCGCCCGGGCTGCCCGTGCATGTGCATCACGGTGCCGATCGCGCTCGCGGTGCGGCATTTACGAAGTCGGCGCAGCGGGCGGCGCTCGTCTTGACCGGTTACGCGCTCTTGCACCGCGACCGCGCACTTTTCGAGCGCGTCGAGTGGCGCGGCATGGTGCTCGACGAGGCGCAGAACGTGAAGAATCCCGATAGCGCGCAGGCTCGTGCGGCGCGGTCGATCGCGGCCGGCTATCGCGTCGCGCTGACGGGGACGCCAGTCGAAAATCACGTCGGCGACATGTGGTCGCTCATGGAGTTTCTCAACCCCGGAATGCTCGGCACGCTAACGGAGTTTCGGCGCGAGTTCTTCGTGCCGATTCAAGTCCAAGGGAACCCGCAGGCGACCGAACGGCTGCGCTCGATCACCGGCCCGTTCGTCCTGCGCCGACTCAAATCCGACGCGTCGATCATCTCGGATCTGCCCGCGAAACAAGAATACACGGTGACCTGCACGCTTACGCGCGAACAGGCGACGCTGTACGCCGCGGTGCTGCGCGATTTCGACAAAGACCTCGACGCGACGGACGGGATGAAGCGCCGCGGCATGATCTTGGCGACGCTTTCCAAGCTCAAGCAAATTTGCAACCATCCGGCCCAATTCGCTGGGGATAACTCGGCGCTGCCGGGGCGGTCCGGGAAATTAGCGCGGCTCGAAGAGATGCTCGAGGAAGTGCTCGATGTCGGAGAAGCGGCACTGGTGTTCACGCAATTTGCCGAAATGGGCGAATTGATCCGGCGGCGCTTGGAACAGCGCTTCGGGCACGAGGTGCCGTTCTTGCACGGCGGAGTCGCGAAGACGGCCCGTGACACGATGGTCGAGGACTTTAGCGGGGGAACGGGCCCGGCGGTCTTCATCCTCTCGCTCAAAGCCGGCGGCAGCGGACTCAACCTCACGCGCGCCAATCACGTGTTTCATTTCGACCGTTGGTGGAATCCGGCGGTCGAAAATCAAGCCACGGACCGGGCTTTTCGGATCGGCCAAACGAAAGCCGTCCAAGTGCACAAGTTCGTCTGCGGTGGCACGCTCGAGGAAAAGATCGCGCTGCTCATCGCGCGCAAGGCGGCGATCTCCGAACGCGTTGTGGGCAGCGGTGAAGGCTGGCTCACCGAACTCTCGAGCTCACAATTACGCGAGCTCGTCGCGCTCTCAGCCGAGGCCGTGGCCGAATGAGCCGCGCACGATGAGCCGGCGCGGATGGGACGGCGAGTATCCGCCGCGGGCGAAGCCACGGCGCGCCGCCGACGGCATCAAGGCGCAGACCAAGCGCGGAGCATTTGGTTCGGGCTGGTGGGCAAAACGCTGGATCGGCGTGCTCGAAGGCTTCTCGCTGGGTGCCCGATTAACGCGCGGACGCTCGTACGCGCGCAGCGGCCAAGTCATCCAGATCGCGTTGGAGACCGGCGGGGTTCGCGCCGTGGTGCAAGGCTCGCGTGCGAAACCGTACGACGTGACGATCCGCATGCGCGAACTGGGCTCAGCCCAGTGGCGCGCGGTCGGCGCGGCGATCACGAACAACGTTCGGCTCGCCGCGGCACTGCTCGCGGGTGAAATGCCCGAAGACATCGAGACCGCGTTCGCGACCGCCGGCGTCACGCTCTTTCCGGCCAGCGCGAAAGAGCTCAAAACGGCCTGCTCGTGTCCGGATTGGTCCAATCCGTGCAAGCATCTCGCCGCCGTGTTTTATCTGGTGGGCGAGGAGTTTGATCGCGATCCGTTCTTGTTATTTGTGGTGCGCGGACTGGCGCGCGAAGCGGTGCGCGACCTGTTTGCCGCGCCGACGGCGGCCGACGCGAGCGAAACCGCCGCGGCCGAAGTTCCCGCTCGGCGTGCGCGCAGCGTGCCGCTCGCGGCCGACGCGTTTTGGGGGAACGCCGTCCGCGCTGCCGGGTCAGAGTCGCGCCTGCGCGCACCGGCCCCCAGCGACGCAGCGATTCTCAAACGTGCGGGGCGGTTTCCGTTTTGGCGCGACGCTGTACCGCTCGAAGAAGCGGTTGCGCCGATCTACCGTGATGCCGCGAACGCGGCGCTCGAGTGGCTCGCCGATCAAGCTGATCGAGGCTGATTGCCGAGCGAGGCCAACATGACGATACGCCAGCGCGCGCCTGCGCGCCGCAAATCGATGTTGACACCTTTGAGGTCAAACGCGCCGGGGCCGAACCGGCGCATCTGTGAATGCTCTCGGTGGCGGGTTGCGCAAGAGCAGACAACGTACGCGATTGCCAAACGTTGGGAGGGCACGCCCATTCGCCTTCCATCGTAGCGTGCGTCGCGCGGTTTTCGACGCTATCGACCGATTCGACGACTGCGTTGTGTCCCAAGCTCCGTTTTCTGGCTTCCCCTCTTTCGCAGCTTATCTTCGGCGCGCCATACAGGTAGCGCGACGAGCGGACGGCCACCGATTTGGCGGCGCGGGCCCCACTCAGATAGCGTAGACGATCACATCGACGTCGTTACCGCGCCGCGACCCGACTCGCGCGCCGAGCGCGGCAAGCAATGGCTCCATGTCCTTCGGATCCGAAGTGACGATGAGCGACGGGGCCCGATTGACTGCGATTGTGCAGACGTGCGCGTCAACGATTTGTGTCGTTCCTGTAACCCCAAGCAGGTTGCCGATGGCACGCGCCTGGCGGTCGTCTAGCACGCTTATTTCGTGTGCGGCTTCAAGTAACGTCGTGTTTTGATGCCGCGGCGGACTGCGCCAGATCTCCGCGACGACGGTCGCGGGAACGATTATTGGGGCGCGCTCTAATCGAACTGCTCGGAAGAAGGCAAATAGTGCCCCGTTGCGTCGTTCCATCGCGAGAAACGCGCCACTATCGAGTATGATCGTTCGCAATTAGTCTTTGATGAGCTTGCGAGCCGCCGAAACCATCGCTTCATCGATTGCGCCGCCGTCGGCCAAAAAACCATCAACGAGTTCGTCCAAGGCCGAACATGCCAGCTCGTTCTGGAGTGCCGAGGTCACAAACCGCGAGAAATTTCCTGCGCCTGCGCGACGCTTTGCGGCGCGAGCGACCGACTGCGGAACACTTGCAGCGATCGTTATCGTCGGATCATCCTCAAGATGTGCGCCGGGGGGCCCCTTTCGTTTCGCCGACGTCGTCTTGCGCTTCGGTATGGCCGGCGCTTTCATGAATGCACTATAACCCGCAGCTTATACTCCGTCAAGGTGGAGCGAAGACCTTGGGGAAACTGACCTCAAAGATCGCGGCATTTTCGGTTCCGACGAACATAGCCGAGATCTCCAAGTTGGTGCCGGAACACCAGCACATTTCATGGCGACGGTGCGGACCTGCGGGTATTCCGATATCGACCAGTTGGGCAACAGAGCGGAAGACTTCGAGATCGCCATCTCTCTCGCTCGCCGTCATCAAAGTTCTTGGGTACACTCCGCCCTTGAACTCGGCGCCTTCGTCGATGTCCCCGAAGTTGAGGCCCATCGGATGCGCGGCGTTTCTATTTCGGCAAAGCAGCAGCATACCGAAGTGACAGCGCTGCGGAATCCTCTGTTCTGGGTCGATACGCGTTCGGGGGCCGGCTTATCGTGAGGGCGAAGACGCTGCGCTGCATCGGCTGGACCTGGCAATGTAGGCGTTTCTTTCCGCCGATGCAAACGCGGCGAGACTCCGGGTTTTCCGATTTGTCGTGCGCGGATTGGCGCGCGCAGCGGTTCGCGATCGGTTTGCCGGGCGGACGGCAGCCGAGGCTAGCGAAACCGCTGCGGCCGAAGTCCCGCTCGTCGCGCGCGCAGCGTGCCGCTCGCGGCCGACGCGTTTTGGGGGAATATTCGCTCAAAACAAGCCCAGCGATCGGCTCGCATCCGCGATGGAAACGTCGCTGCCCCATTGAAGCACGGCAACCCCGGCAGCAATGAACGATGAATGACCGATCACCGCCGTTGCTCACCTACGAAGCTTTCCTGGCGTATGCCCAAACGCACGAGAGGCGCTTTGAGTACGTCGATGGCCAAATTCTCGATAGGGAATCGCCAGCGACGAGCATCAAGATCTCGCCGCAGCGCTCTTAGAAGCGTTGAATCCGCTTCTGCGGACGTTGGGCTGCAAACTTCGCCTGGCCGGGCGATTGCGCACCGGCAGAAAGGAACGACTACCCGACCGCGCGCCCGATGCGATCATGATTTGCGACGGCAAAGCACGCAAACTGGTGTGCGAGATTTACTTGGCCTTGAGTGCTAAGACCCCTCGATGGTTTCGCTGATCGTCCGGCGGGTGCGCGCGAGAAGTCGCCGCGTGGGGCGACTGGCACGGCGCGCAATCACAAATGACCGCCCCCGCCTAGACTAGCTGCGTTGTTTTTCGAGCGCCTCGACACGCGTTGTTAGCCGGTCGAGGCGCTTGTCGATTCCATCCAGGCGCGCGTCGACGGTATCAAATCGCTTGTCGACGGCGTCCAACCGTTGATTGACGGCAATGAAGTGCTCGTCAGTTTGTTTTGCCAGGCCATGAACGGCATCGAATACGTCGCGTAAGGTGGGTTCGGGCGAGTCGGCGATGGGCGTTCTCCTCACGAATGCAATCAGTGTCTTCTTAGCGCGTCGTGTATTGTCCGCCCTGAGCCAAACTCGAACGTCCCTTCCTGGCGCGCTTCCCCGGCCAGGAATTGCGCGACCGACACGCGGCGGGCACTCGTCGATTCAGCGCGAGGCATCGACCGAGGTGATCTCACGCGCATGCTCGGAAGGTTGGATGACAGCGAGATGAATGCGATCGCCGCTTCGGCTTCAACGCGTTGTCGCGCAACTCGGCGAGGGCGGCACGATTGCCGGCGCCCTCGCCGCCGAGGAGCGCCGCCCATCGCCGCTCGTTCGTTCGCGGCCCGCAGTTCATCCGCCGCGTCGGCAGCATCGATACGACGCATCGCCGCGCTGACTGCGGCGCCGAGCGTGCGCGCCCATACCAGAATCGGCGAGCGCCGCGTCTTCGGGTGGCTCCGGCGGTGCGGTGACCAGGCTCGTCCTAGCCAGCTAGATGCCGCATGGCTCCGCCTTTGCGTCGTTTATGCCGATGGTGAGGACGGATGGCTGCGGAAGAATTCCCTGAACTGATACCCGCCCGGATGGTGAACGAATTCGTTTACTGCCCGCGCCTCTTTTGGCTGGAATACGTCGAACGCGAATTCGCGTCGTCGTACGACACCGTTGACGGTGAGCGCGTCCACCGCCGGGTCGATAAACCGACCGGCGAACTTCCGGAAAAGGTCGCCTCGATGCGCGCCGCCGCGACGTCCGTCGAACTCTCTTCGGAGCGTCTGGGTGTGGTCGCAAAAATCGATATCGTCGAGGCCCAGGGTGACGGGGTGGTTCCCATTGATTTCAAGCGCGGGAAGGTCCCCACGATCGATGGCGGCGTCTACGACCCCGAGCGCGTGCAACTAGGCCTGGCCGCGTTGCTCTTGCGGGAAGCCGGCTACTCGTGCGACGTGGGGCGCATCTATTACGCCGCCTCGCGCACCTACGTCGACGTGCCGATCGACGAGACCCTCGTGGCGCAGACGGGTGTCGCACTCGAAGGCGCCCGTCAGATGCGCTTGCGCGGCACGATTCCGGATCCGCTCGTCGATAGTCCGAAATGCGGGCGCTGCTCGCTACACGCAATCTGCCTGCCCGATGAGACGAACGCGCTCAAGTCGGACGGACAGCACGACGCGATCCGGCCGTTTGCCGCGCCGAGCGACGACGAAGTACCGCTCTATGTGCTCGAGCCAGGTGCGCGCCTTGGCCTAAGCGGCGAAGTGCTGCAAGTGCGGACCGATAGCGGGGTCGTGGCGGACGCCCGGCTGCTCGAGATCGCCAGCATCTCGCTGTTCGGAAATGTGCAGATCAGCACGCAGGCGATGCGCGCGGTCCTCCAGCGCGACGTGCCGGTCTTTTTTCTGAGCTATGGCGGCTGGCTTACCGGCTACGCGCGCTCGGTCAACGACCATAGCCTCGACTTGCGGATCGCGCAACATGAGCTCGTGAAGGATACGGCCCGTTCGCTCGAAATCGCCCGTGCGTTCGTGCTTGGGAAGGTGAAGAATCAGCGCACCATGGTTCGCCGGTCGCTCGGCAACGATGCCAAAGGCGTCCTGCAGGCAATGTCGCTGCTCATGCACCGCATCGAGCGTGCCCGCAACGCGGATGAGCTGCTGGGTTTCGAGGGTGCCGCCGCGCAGCGTTACTTCGAGGCACTTGCGGACATGCTCAACGTCGGCACGGGGTTCGAGGTCTCAGGCCGAAATCGCCGGCCGCCGACTGACCCGATAAACGCGCTGCTCTCGTTCGGGTATTCGATGTTGGCGAAGGAAGCGCTGGCAGCAACGTTGGCGGCGGGATTTGAGCCGGGGCTCGGCGTGTATCACCGAATGCGGCCGGGCCGCCCTTCGCTGGCGCTCGACCTCATGGAGGAGTTCCGTCCGCTGATCGTTGACTCGGTCGTCTTAACCGCAATCAACAGCCGGGAATTGCGCACAGCGCACTTCAACCGGCGTGGGCGAGCTGTCGTTCTGACCGATGAGGGGCGGCGCACGTTCATTGGAGCGATCGAACGCCGTTTGCGATCAACGATTCAGCATCCGACCTTTGGATATGAGGTCACCTACCGGCGCGCGCTCAACGTGCAGGCGCGCCTGCTTGCGCGCGCCATTCAGGGCGATATCCCGAACTATCCGCCGTTCTGTACGCGGTAGCCGATGCTGCGAGCGTACCTCCTCTCGTACGATATTGCGGATTCGAAGCGGCTCCGCAAGATGCATACCCTGGCCAAGGCCTTCGGCCGGCCGTTGCAATACAGCGTTTTCGCCTGCCTCTTGCGGCGCGAGGATCGGGTGAAGCTCGCGGCGCGTGTTGAACTGACTATCGACGTCAAGCGGGATCGGGTGATCATCCTGGATCTGGGGACCGTTGCCGACCGCGAGTCGTGGATCGCGCCCATGCAGATTTTCGGGCGCCAGGAGATCGTGCAAGAGCGGAGCGCCCTGATCATCTGAGGCCGTCGAGGGGTTCGGTGGCAGGCAAACTCCTCAGGGGCGCTCGATTTCGGTGGGGCGGGCTTTTCGGCGTCTTCGTGGACCGGTGAACCCGGTGCCCACGTGTCGGTAGAGGGGCTCTCGAAATGTGCGAGGAAAATCCTTGTCCTATAACATTCCGCGTCGCCCGCCGCATCCGCGACGGAAACGTCGCGGCCCTATTGAAGCAACCTGGAAGCGAAGTCTTTTTGACAGAATACCTAGCATCCGCTACGTAAACGTCGCGGCCCTATTGAAGCCCAAGTGACGAGGCGCGAATCCGTCGGCAACGCTTCGGGCATCCGCGACGGAAACGTCGCGGCCCTATTGAAGCAGTTATGCAC
>PLAE01000266.1 GCA_003134035.1 Candidatus Velthaea versatilis | reverse complement strand
TCACCGGCGTCTCGGTGCTGCTGTTCCTCCCGCTCTATCTCTACGACGTTTATTTTGCGGACGACTGGCGCATCTCACTCGCCATCATCCTCGTGATGTTCGCGCTCGGCACGGTGGTGATGCCGCTCAACGTCGGCGCGAGCTCGTATTTCGTCTACGGTGCGGGGATGATCGGCCGGACCTTCACGCCGCGCGTCGCGTATCGGTTCCTAGCGGGCTATTGCTTGGCCCTCCCGATCATCTCTGCGTGGCTGCTGCACGACATCATTTGGGGCTGGACGATGGCGCTCGTCTTCTCATCGATCGTCGGCATCTCGTGCATCGCGCAGGCCGAAGAACGGCGCACCAATTCGCGGCTCACGCTCGCGAACGAGACCATCGAGCGGCTTGCCAAAGTCGCAGAACGCGCGCGCATCGCACGCGACCTACACGACGTCCTCGGCCATACGCTCTCGCTCATCGTTCTCAAGAGCGAACTCGCCTCGAAGCTCGCCGACCGTGATGCTGCGGCCGCGGCAAGCTAAATTCGCGATGTCGAGAAGATCGCACGCGAGGCGCTCGGCGAGCTCCGGGAAGCGGTGACCGGGTATCGTTCTGCCGGCATCGCTGCGGAGATCGACCGCGCGAAAAACGTGCTCGAGACCGCCGGCGTTTCCGTCGATGCGCAGGCGGACCAGTTACGATTGCCGCCGACGCACGAGGGCGTGCTCGCGCTCGCGATTCGGGAGTCGGTCACGAACGTCGTGCGCCACGCGCAGGCGCACTCCGTGCGCCTCCGGCTCGTCCAGCACGACGGTGTCGCGCGCTACGAGATCGTCGACGACGGTCGCGGCTCGACGGTCATGCGCGAAGGTAACGGTCTGGCCGGGATGCGCGAGCGCATCGAGGCGCTCGGCGGAACGATGCAGCGCGACGGACACGACGGCACGCGGCTCGTTCTCACCGTCCCGCTGACGAAGGAACCGGCGATTTAGGCGAGCGCGAGCTGCCCGATGCGCTCGGCCGCAGGCGCGAGTTCCGGCCGCATTTCGGGTGCCGGGAGGACGGTGATCTGGAAAGTCGCCACGACGCTGCGCAGCCGTTCGGCCTGCTCGTGAAGCGTGCGCGCGGTGCCGTCCATCTCTTGCACGCTCGCGGCGAGTTCGGTCGTCGCGACCGAGACGTCTTGTGAGGCTGCGGACTGCTGCTGTGCCGTTTCCATGAGCGGCGTAACGGCGCGGGCGATCGTGTCCGTCGTGAGGCGCATTTGGCTGGCGGCCGCGGCGTTCTCGCTGACGATCGCTGAGGCGCTGCCGATGTTCTCGGTGAGCTGCGAACTGGACTGCTGCATGAACTCGCTGCGCTGTGCGAGTTCGCCGGCGACGCGATTCGTCGGGGAGATGGCATCGCCCACCGACTCGAGCGCGCTTGCGGCGTTCTGGGCCAGCGAGAGCCCCGTGTTCATCGAATCGGCCGAGACGCGCAGCGCTTCGGCAGCCGAGAGCGTTTCGCGGCGAATCGCGCTCAAGATCGTCGAGATCTCGCGCGTCGCGAGCGAGCTGCGTTCGGCGAGTTTGCGCACCTCATCGGCCACGACGGCAAAGCCGCGGCCGTGTTCGCCGGCGCGCGCGGCCTCGATGGCGGCATTGAGCGCGAGCAAGTTCGTCTGATCCGCGATGTCCTCGATCGTTTCCACGATCTCGTCGACGTCAGACGGGCGTTGTCTCGAACGTGACATGGCACCCGTTTGATCGGCCGTCGAGACCGACTTGAGTTCGGCGATGGTACCGGCGGTCTCCGTGACGGCTGCTGAGCGGCGACGCTTTCCGAGAAGCTTCACGCGCGGCCTTCGTAATCGTCGCGCTTTGAAGCGGCAGCGCGCCGGCGCCGAGTCAATATTGCGCTCTATTTCGAACGAAGCGTGCCAAGCGATGCCCCCGCGGGGGCTCCGCTATCGTCGTTCCCGGCGCTCGAAGCCCGGATCGAAGCAGGCGATTGACCAGAGCGCCCCGATATGATAGTGTTCGAGATTGGGCCCGTGCTTTGGAAGCGCGGGCATCGACGGCGCACCATCGCCGGGCGAAGGGAGGGTTGTTCGTGGAAGTACGAGTTGCACCGGGCGAGACGATCGAGAGCGCGTTACGCCGCTTCAAAAAAGCGACGCAAAAGGCCGGCGTCTTAGCCGAAGCACGGAAGCACGAGCACTACGAGAAGCCGAGCGTTCGCCGCAAGAAGAAGTCGGCGGCGGCCCGTAAGCGTCGAGCCTAAACCGCCGCGACGTTCGCGCGATGTGCGCTTCGCCGATCCGGTGAAGCGCTTTTTCTTTATCCGGCCCGTCCGCCCGCCCGAGGCGCGCGCCGCGCGGGCCGGAGAATCGATGGGACCATGAGCATCAAAGATCAAATCTCAGCCGACCTCAAGGCCGCGATGAAGGCGCGCGATCAAGTGCGGCTCGATACGCTGCGGTCGGTTCTCTCGGCATTCACGTACCGCCGGGTCGAAGCGGGCCACGATCTCGCCGACGACGAGCAACTCGTGGTCGTGCAAAAGCAAGTCAAACAGCGCAACGATTCGATCGCGGAGTACGAGAAGGCCGGCCGTGCGGAGCTCGTCGCCAAAGAGACCGCCGAGCGCGACATCCTCGCCCGCTATTTGCCGGTGCAGAAGTCGGCGGATGAGATCCGCGCGATCGTGCGCGAGATCATCGCCGGATTACCGGCCGAGGGGCGCAATCAAGGCGCGGTGATGAAGGTCGTCATGCCCGCGCTCAAGGGGCAGGCGGACGGGAACGTCGTGCGCACCGTCGTGACGGAAGAACTGAGCGCGTAACCTTCGCCGCCCTGCCGCGGTAGAGCGGCTCGTGATCCGTCGGCTGGTTTGGTTTGCCCTGATCGGGATCGGTCTCGCGTGCGCCGCCGCGCGTGCCGCGGCCGGCGGGGCGGCCGTGATCGTCGTTCCCGTCACCGGGACGATCGATGACGGGATGGCGCACCTCGTCCAGCGGGCCGTCGCGGAGGCCCGCAGCGGCCATGCGCGCGCGATCGTCCTCGACGTGAACACCTTCGGCGGGCTCGTTTCGGCCGGGACGGACATCCGTGACGCGCTGATCGGGTCGCCGGTCCCGGTGTATGCGTGGGTCGGGCACCGCGCATGGTCGGCGGGGGCGCTCGTCACCTTAGCCGCGGCCAAAATCGCGATTGCTCCCGGCGCGAGCTTCGGCGCTGCCGAACCGATCCCGAAAACGGTGAAAACGGTATCGGCGCTGCGGGCGGAATTCGCATCGACCGCCGCCCGCGAGCATCGCGATCCGCAGATTGCCGCCGGGATGGTCGACGCGACGCTGGACGTCCCCGGCTACAAAGCGCCGGGCGCGATTCTGACGCTCACCGCCGCCGACGCCATTCGCGCGCACTACGCCGATGCCGTCGCGCCGACGTTCGACGATGCGCTTGCCGATTTCGGTCGAGCCCGTGAAGGC
>PLAE01000135.1 GCA_003134035.1 Candidatus Velthaea versatilis | reverse complement strand
GACGACATTCCGATCATCCGCGGTTCGGGCCTCAAGGCGCTGCAGTCGTCGGGCAAGCGCGATGATCCCGCCGCGGCACCGGTCTTCGCGCTCATGGATGCCGTCGATTCGTATATCCCGACGCCCGAACGCGCCGTCGATAAACCGTTCCTGATGCCGGTCGAAGACGTCTTCACGATTACTGGCCGCGGCACGGTCGGTACCGGACGCATCGAGCGCGGACAGATCAAGGTCGGCGAAGAAATCGAGATCGTCGGATTGGCGGAAAAAGCGCGCAAGTCGACGGTCACGGGCATCGAAATGTTTCGTAAGCTGCTCGATCAAGGCATCGCGGGCGACAACGTTGGCGTGCTCTTGCGCGGCATCGAGCGCAACGATATCGAGCGCGGCCAAGTGCTCGCCAAGCCGGGCTCGATCAAGCCGCATAAGAAATTCAAAGCCGAGGTCTACGTTCTCTCGAAAGAAGAAGGCGGCCGGCACACGCCGTTCTTCGGGAACTACCGGCCGCAGTTTTACTTCCGCACGACCGACGTTACGGGAACGATCGCGCTGCCCGAGGGCGTCGAGATGGTTATGCCGGGCGACAACGTGCAGATGAACGTCGAACTGATCACCCCAATTGCCTGCGAAGAAGGCCTCCGCTTCGCCATCCGCGAGGGCGGGCGGACCGTGGGCGCGGGCGTCGTCACCGCGGTTTCCGAATAAGGCTCGGTCCCAATCGCTACGTCTCGGCGATCGCGCATCGACCGCGGCTTTTGTGGCCCGGATCGTTGCCACAGCGCCTTCTAAACGTTACCGGCTAAATGTTACCGGACCCGCGTGTCGCTGCGTCTCACTCGCGTGCTTTCAGACACAACGCATCGCCGCCCAGATTTAGATTAAGAATAGGATACTCGTCATCATGGCTAAGCAGAAAATTCGCATCCGCCTGAAAGCATACGATCATCGTGTGCTCGATCAGTCCGCTGAACGCATCGTCGATACAGCGAAGCGCACCGGCGCTTTCGTTAGCGGCCCCGTGCCGCTGCCGACGGAGATCAACCGGGTATGCGTGTTGCGTTCGCCGCACGTCGACAAGAAGAGTCGCGAACACTTCGAGATGCGGACTCACAAGCGGCTCATCGACATCCTCCAAGCTTCACCCAAGACGATGGACGCGCTCATGCATCTCGATCTGCCGGCGGGCGTCGATATCGAACTAAAAGCCTAGGTGGATCGGCTTCGTCGATCCTTCGCGTTTGCGGCTGCGCCGCAAGCCGCCTTCGCGTTCAGGCTTCGCCCGAGCCGCCCGTCGCCACAAGTCGGCTAAATCCGACATTTTCCTAAGTGGGTCGATTTCTTCGACCCCTTCGCGTTTGCGGCTGCGTTGCAAGCCGCCCGTCGTCGACCGTCGGGCAAGACCGACCGGTGGCTCCTGTCGCGCGAGTCCGCTTTGGACCCCACTCATCGAGGCTGGACCGCGCAAGTATTCGGCTCTTTCTCGTTCTTTGGAGCCACTTATTCGAGGCGCGTTTTTCGGGCATTGGGATGCGGCTCCGCGGCATCTTGCGCGGCGGCAGGTTGCCGGTTATGCCGCTGGAAATCGAGCGCATGCGTTGTCGGGCGTTCTGCTGGAAGTCGGACGGATGACGACCGATATTCCGTTTTATCTTCAAGTCGCCGATCAGCTCGAGCAGAAGATCTCGGCGCTCGCGGCCGGCGAACCGATGCCCTCCGAGCACGAACTTGCGCGCGATCACGAGATCAACCGGCTCACGGCCCGGGCCGCGCTCGAAGAACTCGCACGCCGCTACCTGGTTCGCCGTCAGCAGGGTCGCCGCACGGTCGTCGCGCGGCGCATCGACTATCGTTTGGATGGGAAGGGCGTGCCGGGTTGGACCAAAACCGTCGCCAAGACGGGAGCGCTGCCCCGAACCGAGGTCGATGTTCTCAAATTGCGGCAGCCCCCGGCCGACGTCCGCGCGGTGCTCAAGCTCTCGAAGAAGGCACAGGCGTTCTATTTGGGTCGCCGGCGGTTCGTCGATGACGAGCTTGCCGCGTACTCGGCGTCGTGGCTCAATCCGGCCTTCGTGCCGAATCTCGACAAGCGTATCGGTCCCTCGGGCACGCTCAATGCCGCGTTGCGCCACTACCAGCTCAAGCCCAAGCGCGGGTTGCTCCGCTGTCAGCTCGGCGTGGCGCCGTCCGATCTCGCGCAACGCTTCGAATCGCACGACCGTCCGCTCGTCTTCGATCTTACCACCCACCTCCTGAGCGGTAAACGCCACTTCGGCGTGACGACGACCTGGCTGCGCGCCGACATCTTTAACGTCGTCTTCGAGATCCCCGAACCCGGCCGCTAACTCACGCCACACCTTGCGCCGTCAACGGAAGGCGGCGCCTGCGCGAAGAACGCCGTCGCATGGCGGTTGCACCTCATACCCGGTCGGCGTTTCGGTGGGACGATCCGCTGGAACTCGAGGCTCAGCTCAGCGACGAAGAACGGCTCGTCCGGGATGCCGCGCGCGACTACGCGAGCGCGAGCCTCATGCCGCGGATCTTGGCGGCCAATCGCAGCGAAACGTTCGACCGCGCGATCTATCGCGAACTCGGTGCGCACGGCTTCCTGGGTTCGACCATCACGGGCTACGGGTGTGCCGGCGTCAGCAACGTGGCCTACGGTCTCGTCGCTCGGGAGATCGAACGCGTCGACTCCGGCTATCGCTCCGCGCTCTCGGTGCAATCTTCGTTGGTCATGCATCCGATCAACGCGTACGGCAGCGAAGCGCAGCGCAAGCGGTATCTGCCGTCGCTGGCGGCGGGCGAGTCGATCGGCTGCTTCGGTCTGACCGAACCGGACGCCGGCTCCGACCCGGGCAGCATGCGGTCGCGCGCGCGCAAGGTCGCGGGCGGCTATCGCCTGAGCGGTTCGAAGTCCTGGATCACCAACGCGCCGATCGCCGATATTTTCATCGTCTGGGCGAAGGACGACGATGCGGTCATTCGCGGCTTCATCCTCGAACGCGCGATGGCCGGGCTCTCGACGGCCAACATCGAGGGCAAATTCAGTCTGCGCGCGTCCAGCACCGGGATGTTCAGCATGGACGACGTGTTCGTCCCCGATGACGCGCTGCTGCCCAACGCCGCGGGCCTCGGCGGACCGTTCGGATGTTTAAACAAGGCTCGCTACGGCATCGCTTGGGGAGCGCTCGGCGCGGCCGAGTTTTGTTGGCATGCGGCGCGCACCTACACGCTCGAACGGCTCCAGTTCGGCCGTCCGCTCGCGGCGACGCAGCTCATTCAAATCAAGTTGGCCGACATGCAGACCGAGATCGCGCTGGGCTTGCAGGCGGTTCTCCGCCTGGGCCGTTTGCTCGACGACGGCGCGGCGACGCCTGAGATGGTCTCGATGCTCAAACGCAACTCGTGCGGCAAGGCGCTGGCGATCGCGCGCACGGCCCGCGACATGCACGGTGCCAACGGCATTTGCGACGAGTATCATGTGATTCGGCACGCCATGAATCTCGAGGCCGTGAACACCTATGAAGGCACCCACGACATTCACGGCTTGATTCTGGGCCGCGCGCAAACCGGAATCCAAGCCTTTATGTAGCCGCGCGCCCTCCGCCCGGAGGACTCCAAGGTCCAGGGCGTTGCCGCCGACGAAACGCGCGCCATGCCGATCCCGATCGATGTCACCTATTCGCGCGCGTTCGGCGGTACCTCGCGCCGGATCTTTCAATTGCTGTCCGAGATGGGAACCTCCGGGGACGCGATTTGGCCGTTCGCCGCGCAGCCGTTCATGCGCACGTCGGGACCGCTGACGGTCGGTACGACCGAGGAGTGGCATTTAGGAATGCATTCGATTCTGGCTGAGGTCGTGCCCGAAGAACGCATCGTCTGGCGGATCGAAAACGACGGCGTCGCCGGCACGCACGGCTTCTTTCTCACCCACGAGGGGAAGAAAACGATCGTGACGCACCAAACGATCGCCGAACTCTCCGATTCCGAGGGCCGCATGTTTTGGAAGCGGCTGCAGGACGCGCACGAACGTGCCATCGATGGCCTGTTCGACAAACTCGCGCGCGTCTTGAAACGCTGAGCGGCCGGCGCCTCGATACGGAAGCGAAGAGATGAAGTATCGCATCCTCGGCGCCGGCGGTCCACGCGTCTCTGCGCTTGGTCTGGGCTGCATGGGCATGTCGGAGTTTTACGGCGCGACCGACGACGCCGAATCACTGCGCACCATCGATCGCGCGCTCGAACTCGGTATCGATTTCTTCGACACGGCCGACATGTACGGGCCGTTCACCAACGAAGTGCTGGTCGGCCGCGCGCTCGCCGGGCGCCGCGACAAAGCGTTCATCGCCACGAAGTTCGGCAACGTGCGCGATCCGCACGATCCGGCCAAACGCAGCGTCGACGGTCGCCCCGATTACGTGCGCGCGGCCTGCGAAGGATCCCTTAAACGGCTGGGCGTCGACACGATCGACCTGTACTATCAGCATCGCGTCGACCCGAACACGCCGATCGAGGAAACCGTCGGTGCGATGGCCGAGCTCGTGCAGGCGGGGAAAGTCCGCTATCTCGGCTTATCTGAAGCGAGCGCCGCGACGATTCGGCGCGCCCAGCGCGTACATCCGATCGCCGCGCTGCAAACCGAATATTCGCTGTTCAGCCGCGACGTCGAGGACAACGGCGTGCTCGCGACGCTGCGCGAATTAGGCATCGCGCTCGTGCCGTACAGTCCGCTGGGCCGCGGCATCTTGAGCGGAACGATTCGTTCGGTCGACGAGCTGGCGCCCGACGATTATCGCCGCCGCTCGCCACGTTTCGCCGGTCCGAACCTCGAGCGCAATCTAGAGCTGGTCGATGCCGTTCGCAGCGTGGCCGCGCAATTCGGGGCGACGCCCGCGCAAGTCGCGTTGGCCTGGGTGCTCGCGCAAGGTGACGATCTGATCCCGATCCCCGGAACCAAACGCGTCACCCGGCTCGAAGAAAACGTGGGGTCGCGGGACCTGACGCTATCGGCCGAGCAACTGCGCCGCATTGAGGCGGCGGCGCCCAAAGCGGCCGTCGTCGGCGAGCGTTACGCCGACATGTCGATGGTCGATCGCTGATGGCCGCGCTGAGCGCCGCGGGGATCGCGCTTGCGACCGGCGTTCTGCCGATAAGTCCCGCGTGAACCGTTAGCGAACCGCAGCGCCCATGCCCGGCGAGATCGCGCTTGGCCTCGATCCCGTCATCGTTTGCGTTGTCGATGCGGTGCCGCTCGTGCTGACGGTCGTCGACGGCGAACGGCCGCGGCTGCCGGCCGGCTCGTTCGATCCGGCGCGCGACCGCACGCTCGAGCTCGCCGCTCGTCGTTCGATCGATGAGCAGGTCGGGTTGAACGTCGGCTATCTCGAGCAGCTGTACACGTTCGGCGACCGCTTTCGCGACCCGCGGGAGACCGCCGGCGGACCGCGCTACGTCACGATCGGATACCTCGGATTGATCGGCAGCCCGGCGCTGGGCGGCCAAGCCGACGTCGAGTGGATCGATTGGTATCAGTTTTTCCCGTGGGAAGACTGGCGCCGCGGCCGGCCGCTGGTGCTCGACAAGAACGTCGTCGACCGGGTCGGCGCTTGGATCGCCGAGGGTGGCACCGATGCCGGCCGGCGCATCCGCGGGACCGCCGCCTTCGGGCTGGACGGAGCACCCTGGAACGATGAGGCGGTTCTCGAGCGCTACGAAATTCTTTACGAGATCGGCGCCGTGGCCGAGGCGCCGGTGCACCGTGACGTGCTCGGCCGGCCGATGGCGCTCGATCACCGCCGCATTCTGGCGACGGCGATCGGCCGCGTTCGCGCGAAAATCAAGTATCGGCCAGTCATCTTCGAGCTGCTTCCGCCCTCGTTCACGCTCTGGCAACTGCAACGCACGGTCGAGGCCCTGGGCGGGATGCGGCTGCACAAGTCCAACTTCCGGCGCTTCGTCGAGGATGGCGGCCTCGTGGTCGGCACGGGTGAACGGCGCGCCACCTCGGGACGCCCGGCCGAAACGTTCCGCTTTCGGCCCGAAGTGATCGCCGAACGGCCCGACCCGGGCGTCGGGATTCGCTAGGCGGCCGATTCCGAAATAAGTCGCATGCAACCAATTATGCTCAAAAGTAGTATAAGGCGGTAACCCCACCCGGCCTCGCGCCCGAAAGTCTCCGTATGGATCTGCTGCCGTTTACCGCCGCCGTCGCCGAGCGCACGCGGCCCATCTACGACCGCATGGCGCGTGTCATGCCCGCAGCGGAGTGGCCCGTGCACGCGCCGCTCGTCGACGCGATCAACACGCTCAAGCGCGCGAAGAACGCGGTCATTCTGGCGCACAATTACCAAGTTCCCGAGATCTTTTGGGGCGTTGCCGATATCGTCGGCGACTCGCTCCAGCTCGCCCGCGAAGCGCAGCGCGTTCAAGCCGAAACGATCGTGGTTTGCGGCGTTCACTTCATGGGCGAAACCGCCAAGATTCTCAACCCGCAGCGGCGCGTCATCGTGCCGGACAAACGTGCCGGCTGTTCGCTTGCGGATTCGATCACCGCCGCCGACGTGCGCGCGCTGCGGCGCAAATACCCCGGCGTACCGATCGTGACGTACGTCAACACCAGCGCCGAGGTCAAGGCCGAATCCGACATCTGCTGCACCTCCTCGAACCCGGTGCAGGTCGTCGAGTCGCTCGGCGTGCCGCGCGTGCTCATGATTCCCGATGAGTATCTCGCCGCGTACGTCGCGGCCAACACCAGCGTCGAAATCTTGTCGTGGAAAGGCCACTGCGAAGTCCACGAGCGCTTCCGCGCGATCGATATCGAACGGCTGCGCGAAGACGACGACGGCATCGTCATCCTCGCCCATCCCGAGTGCCCGCCCGACGTGATCGATGCCGCCGATTTCGCCGGCTCGACCGCCGGCATGATCGACTTCGTGCGCGATCATCCCACCCGGCGCGTCATGCTGCTCACCGAATGCTCGATGAGCGACAACGTTGCCGCGCAGTTTCCGAACGTCGAATTCGTGCGGCCCTGTAATTTGTGTCCGCACATGCGGCGCAATACCCTGGGCAAAGTGCTGCACGCGCTGCAGACGTTCGAAGATGAAATCGTCGTCGATCCCGAGGTCGCGGATCGGGCCCGCATCGCGGTGCAGCGCATGATCGATCTGGCGGCGGTCGCCCGATGATGCGCGCCGACGTGCTGGTGATCGGGGCTGGACTTGCGGGTCTGGCTTGCGCGCTGGGTTGCGGCGGCGCGTCCGTCGTGCTGGTCAACGATACCGATCCGGCGCTCGATGTCGCATCGGCCTGGGCGCAAGGCGGCTTGGCTGCGGCGCTGGGCGCGGACGACACGCCGGCGCTGCACGCTTCGGACACGCTGGCGGCGGCGGCCGGGATCGCGGACGCCCGGACCGTGGGCGGATTGACCGCCGACGCGCCCGGCGCGGTCGCGCTGCTGGAGAGCCTCGGTGTGCCGTTCGATCGGGGCGAGGATGGTTCGCTCGCGCTCGGTTTGGAAGCGGCGCACTCGCGGCGCCGAATCGTCCACGCGGCCGACCATACCGGTGCGACGATTGTCCGCAGCCTGCTCGACGCGGTCGCGCGCCGCCCGAATATCCGGCCGCTGATCGGCTTGCGCTCGATCGATCTGCTGCAGACCGACGACGGCCGCGTGCGCGGCGCGCTGTTCTTGGATCGCGGCGGCAATCAGGTGCGGATCGAGGCGCGTGCCGTCGTGCTCGCCAGCGGCGGCTACGGTGGGCTGTACGCGCGCAGCACGACTCCGCCCGCCACGCTCGGCGCCGGGATCGCGATGGCCGCGCGCGCCGGCGCGACGCTAGCCGATCTCGAGTTCGTTCAATTCCACCCGACGGCTCTGGCGTCGCCGGCCGATCCGCTCGTCCTCGTCAGCGAGGCGGTGCGCGGCG
>PLAE01000192.1 GCA_003134035.1 Candidatus Velthaea versatilis | reverse complement strand
GCTGCGCCGCAAGCCGCGGTGGTGGTTCGGCCGGAACCGAATGAGCGAGACAGCCGATGGTTCCAACCATCGCGCTCCCAATCGCCATCACGCTGGTGAGGGCTGACTCGCGTCCTCGGTTCCATCCACAGCATACGGCGTCCGCCGTCGCTAAAAATCCGTGGTGGCCACGTATCTTTCCGGTGTGACTACGGAGATTCGTCTCCGTCGGCCCCCGGCGGCCGGCCAGCCGCAGCGCCTCGACGATCTCGGTGTTGCGGTTCTGCGGCGCGCTGTCCAGGAGACTGGGCTATCCGCATGGTCTCTGAGATCTGAGAGCAGTTCGATGTTTACGGTGGGTCTGCTCGTCGATCATCGGTCGGTTCGCTTCTTGTTCGTTCGGCGGATGTTGACGACAGCGTCGTGGTCGAATCCAGCGGCGGCGGGGATGACGTCGGAGCTGGTTTGCAGTAGCTGATCGCTTCGATGCCGCCGCGCGTGCCGCGTAGCGGCTGTCTTGCGTGAGCGGCTCTTACCCAATTACCGACGTTTTTTCGTTTTCTTTTCAGATCGATTCCGCGATCGATATGACCAAGATCAAGCCTAGCATGAATACTCAAAAGATCAAGTTGATCCTCAAGCGTTGTACGCGTGACGGCAATCCAAGCATCACCAGGCGCCCTGCGATAAATGCAAGCCCAAACCTTGCGCGAATCGACCATCAGATATTCTTCAACTGACGGAATGGCACAGTAGAGATCAAGCTTGTCGATACGATCTCGTTTTACCGATCGGCCAGAAGAAATCACTTCGACGATGAGTTCGGTGCGAGAATGTACGTGCTGCTGTCATCGCGTTCTTCGCAAGCGACAGCACCGTCAGGTATGACGTTCGTAGCGCGATCAGGACGACGTACACCGATAGTTGAAGGACCAAACGCGCGACACGGTGGATCGGGTGCGTATCGAGCAATGTCGAAATACGCGTACATAGGAGGCCGTGCGCGCCGGTACCAGTCGAGAACGCGAGGACGTAGCCGTCATAAAGCTCGTACATCTCGCCCTCAGGCGGCGTCAGTCGATCGTATTCTTCAAGCGTGATGGGTCGCGGAGAAACCGGATCGTCGAGAACGTCTGCCTCTTCGGGTGTTTCTTGACGAAGAGATTCGCCAATTCACGCACCATGTCCCTGAGCGACAAGCGCGCCGACTATGCCGCCTACAAACAAGCGCATCGCATCAGAAAGCCGTGACATCCTCGCCGTGTCTAAAAACGCTCAGCCATTCATCTCTTTGCGCGCCGCGGCGCGGTTACGGAGACTCGTGGCGCCGGCCCCGGCCGCCGGCTAGCCGCAACGCCTCGGCGATCTCGGAGTTGCCGTTCTGCAGCGCGCTGTCGAGAGGCCGATATCCGCCGTGCTGTTCGGCGTTCACGTCGGCGCCGGCGGCGATGAGCGTGATCGCCGCAAGCGTGTGGTTTCCGGCGCATGCGCTGTGCAGCGGCGTGACCTCGGAACCGTTGTGCGCGCGCGCATCGATCGGCGCGTGGCGGCGCAGCAGATCCTTGAGGCACGCGTTGTTGCCGAAAAAAGCGGCCAAGTGCAGCGGCGTCCAGCCGTCGTCGCTGTAGGCCGCGACGAGCCCGGGGTCTTCTTCGGCGCGCTCGATAAGCGCTTCTAGTGCGCCCAGCGCGGCCGCCTCGAAGATGTCGAGCGCGGGCAAGTCGCGCGCTAGTGTCTGCGCGCCCGGACGATCGCCGCGGTACAACAGCAGCAGCAGTTCCGATGGCATCAGTCGCGGTCCAGCACGGCCGTGAGCGCCGGCAACGAGACCGCATATCGGTAACCGACGTTGCGATGATCGTCGTCGAACTCTTCGTGGCGAACTTCGAGCCCCAAGTCGCGAACGCGCCGGGTGAAAATTCGGGCACCGATGTCGAGCCCGTATTCGTCGCGCCGGCCGCAGTCGAGGTAGCGCAGCCGCAGCCGGCTCAGCGTCGCCGCACCGGCTGCCACGCGTTCGACCGGATCGAACGCCAGCCAGCGCGCGAAGACGTCGTCGCGCAATTCGCCCGTCGCCGCATCGAACGGGAGATCGAAGTCGAACGCGGCGGCGCCGCGCGGCGAATACGCCGCGGAATAGCCGAGCATCTCGATTGTGGTGTAGAAGTCTTGCGGGCGCTTGGGACGGCGCTCGAATTCCTCGACGAACGCCTGCGGGCCGCCGTACGTTTCGAGCGTCCGCTGGGTGACCGCGAATGACGGGATGTGGGCATACCGAAAGTACGTGTCGCCGCTGTGCGATGCGAACGCCGCGAACGTGCCCGGATGCGCGAGCGTGAGGTGCAGCGCGCCGAAGCCGCCCGACGACTTGCCGAAGACCGCCCGGCCGCCTTCGCGCGCGAGCGTCCGGTAGCGCGCGTCGACCGCACCGACGACATCCCGCACGACATACGCGGCGTACGCGCCGTTGTGGATCGAGTCGAGATACTGCGAACCGCCCAAGCGCGTGTTGCCGTCCACGACCGCCAGGATTGCGGGCGGCATCGCGCCCCGCGCGACAAGCCGGTCGAACCATTGCACGACGTTGGTTTCCCACGGCCGCACCGCGATGAGCGCGCCGACGTCGCCGGTGTAGCCATGCAGGCAGTACAGCACCGGATATCGGCGCGACGCTTCGGCGTCGTAGCCGGGCGGCGTGTAGATCGCCAGCGGGCGGCGGGCCGGATCACCGAGCGGATTGCCGCGCAAGGCGGGGCTGTCGATTTCGTCGAGCCGCAGCGTTCCCGCCAAGCCCAAAAGCCGGCTCAAATCTCCCACGGCCCACGTCTTGCACCAGGGCACACCGGCGGGCCTCCCTAAACTCGCAGCCGATGGGGCGAAGGCGCGGCGTGCGCTGGACGCGCGGAGTCGCCGTGGTCGTCTTAGCGGTTGGTTGCGTTCTGGGCGCTGGGCGCCCGAGCAGCGCGCACGGATTCGACCGCAGCGTGGTAGTGAGGGGCAGCGGAAATCCGACGCTACTCGTCGACGGACGACCGTTCTTTTTCTATGGCGCGGCGTTCTTTTACGAGCGCATCCCGGCCGCACGGTGGCGCGCCTCGATGCTCGCACTGCGCGCCATGGGCTTCAACACGCTCGATCTGTACGTGCCGTGGAATTGGCACG
>PLAE01000146.1 GCA_003134035.1 Candidatus Velthaea versatilis | reverse complement strand
AGCGGCACGAGCGCCGGAACGAAATCGAACCGTCGATCTCGGCTTTGGCAAACTCGAGCGCATCGAGCACCGTGAGGTTGGTCGGCAGATCGACCTCGACGCGATCCCGGTGCGGAACGGCGTCGACGGCTTGGTCGTAGCGGTAGATATCGAGCGTAAAACCCATAATTAGTACGTGCGCACCTGCGGCTCGTATTTGGTGAAGGTGACTTTGCGCGAATAATCGGCGACCGGATCGGCCGTCTTCCCTTGATACCGCATGAGCGTGTGCTTCATCCATTCGGCGTCGTTGCGCTCGGGGTAATCGGTCCGCGACTGCGCGCCGCGCGACTCTTGGCGATTGAGGGCACCGAGCATGATCGGCTGCGCGACGTCGACGAGGAATTCGGTTTCGAGCAAGCCGACCAGATCTGTGTTGAAGGTTTTGGATTTGTCGGCAACGGTCATCGTCGCGGCGGCTGCGCGCACCGCCCGCAGCGCTTCCATGCCGGCGGTCAATTCGGCTTCGTTGCGGAAGATGAAGGCGTGATCGCTCATCGCCTTGTTGGCGGCTTTGCGCACGCCGGAATGCCGTTCGCCGCCTTTGCGGCTGAGAATCTCGGCGATTCGGTCGTGCTCGGCTTTGAGCGTCCGCTCCGACGGCCGCACGTTGCCGGCTGACCGGATGTAGTTCGTCGCGTGTTCGGCGCTGCGATGACCGAAGACGATCGTTTCGAGCAGCGAGTTGCCGCCCAAGCGGTTGGCACCGTGCACGCTGACGCACGCGACTTCACCCGCGGCGTAAACGCCTGGGATGCGCGTGGCGCCGAACTTGTCGGTCTCGATGCCACCCATCGCGTAGTGCATGCCCGGCAAGATCGGAATCGGACTGTCAATGGCGTCCTTCCCCGTCGCGTCGAGCGCAAGTTCGCGGATTTGCGGCAGACGTTCGAGGATTTTCTCGCGGCCCAGATGGCGCAGATCGAGCAGCACGCAGCCGTCGATGCCGCGGCCGGCCAGGATCTCCGTCCATTCGGCGCGCGAAACGACGTCGCGCGATGCCAGTTCACCCTTGTTGGGAGCGTACTTGAACATGAAGCGTTCGCCGTCTTTGTTGAGCAGGTACGCGCCCTCGCCGCGCGCCGCCTCGGAGAGCAGCACGCCGTTTTCTTTGAGCGACGTCGGATGAAACTGGACGAACTCCATATCCATGAGCGGGATACCGGCCCGGTAGGCGATCGCCATGCCGTCGCCCGTTGACGCATAGCCGTTGGTCGTCTTGGCGTAGACCCGGCCTAGGCCCCCGGTCGCGAAGATCGTCGCTTTCGCGTGCACGAGTTCGAGTGCGCCGGTGCGCATGTTGTAGGCCACGACGCCCGTTCCGACGCCGTCTTCGACGCACAGGGCAGTCGCGAAAAACTCTTCGTAGACTTTGACGCCAAAACGTTCGAGTTGCTCCCAGAGGGTGTGCAGGATGACCAAACCCGTGACGTCGGCCGAGTAGCAGGTGCGCGGCGAACCTGCGCCGCCGAAGGGGCGCTGCGCGATGCGCCCATCGGGGAGCCGCGAAAAAATGCAGCCGCGATGTTCGAGCCATACGATCTGCTTGGGCGCGTCGGCGGTCATCGCTTCGATCGCGTCTTGGTCGCCGAGATAGTCGGAGCCTTTGACGCAATCGAAGGCGTGATTTTCGGGCGAATCATCTTCGCGGTTGCCCAGGGCGGCGTTGATGCCGCCCTGGGCGGCCCCGGAATGGCTGCGGACCGGATGCATCTTTGAAACGATCGCGACGTCGGCGCCGCGCTCAGCCGCTTCGACGGCGGCGCGCATGCCGGCCAGACCCCCGCCGATGACAACGATATCGTGCTTGATCAAATCGAAACAAACTCCAGCCCGGTCCCGACTCCCTGGCGGACACGGCCGACCGGAGAATTGACGTTTTCGGGCCACCCTTGAAAGGTGAGAGAGGAAGCGGTGCCTGCTTGCCGACGCATAGGCTCTCCAAAGTGTACATCGTCGCGCGCCGAATTAGGATTACCAACGTCGCAGAATTCTTCGGTTCTTTCCTGGCGGTGCCGGTTCTGCGTTCCGTAGAGTTTGACGTTCCGTTCGTTTTGCCGATGGCGACCGGTCTCGCGTGACGGCAAATTTGATGACGAGTCGCCGGTACGTCCAGCACGCTGAGCATCCGGCCGCGGCGAGCTTGCGCGCTGCCGGCGCGGCGCGCCGCCATCGTCATCGCATCGGCGAGCCCGGCAGGAACGCGGCAGGCGTTCGGAATGCCGCAGCGCACGCCGTCGATTGACCAGGGTGCTCCTCGTCGGGTGAAAGATCGGCAGCATGACTCAAGCAATGCATGCGTCAGGCCGCTGCCGAGTTGCCAGAATGAGTCGGGTTTACCCGACACATGACGACGGGCGGCTTGCGGCAAAGCCGCAAACGCGAAGCGTCGACGAAGTTGACTCACTAGTGTACTGCGCTGGGCGCAGTGCTTCGCTCGGGCTGCGCTCGAGCCGCCGTTGTCGCGTATCGGGTTAAGCCCGACGCGCTCCTGGGTCTTTCGTAACCGCAGGCCGGCGGCCGGCGTCGTGATCGGCCGGCCGGCGCGGTCCGGGCGGTGCATCGGGGAGGGTCGTGAAAGCGGTCCCATGGTACTGTAGACGTTCTGCAGCGCTTCACGCCGCACGCCCGAATAGGATCCCGCCGCACCTGTGAGTTCATTCGTTCATCTCCACGTTCACAGTGAGTACTCGCTCTTGGACGGGGCGTGCCGCGTCGACGATTTGTGCCGGCGTTCGGCCGACGAAGGCTCGCCGGGAATCGCGCTGACCGACCACGGCGTGATGTTCGGGGCGGTCGACTTCTACGACACCTCGCGCCGCTACGGGCTCACGCCGATCATCGGCTGCGAAGCGTACATCGCGCCGCGCGGCCGGTACGACCGCACGGTGCGGGACGAGGCGCACATCACGCTGCTCGCCGCCAGCGACGAGGGCTACAAGAACCTCACCGCGCTCATCTCCAAGGGTTTCCTCGAGGGCTATTACTACAAGCCGCGCATCGACATGGATCTGCTGGCCAAGCATCACGCCGGTTTGATCGTGCTCTCGGGCTGCATGTCGAGTCTGGTCGCCGCGCCGCTGCTCAAGAACGATCGCGCGACGGCCAAGCTCAACGCGCAGATGTTCGCCCAGATCTTCGGCGACCGGTTCTACATCGAGATCATGCGCCACGGGATGCCCGAAGAGGAGGTCATCAACGACGGGCTGATATCGATCGCGCGCGAACTGTCGCTGCCGCTGGTCGCGACCAACGATTCGCACTACCTCTCGCGCGACGACGCCCAGGCGCACGACGTCCTCCTCTGCATCGGGACCGGCAAGACCGTCGCCGACACCAGCCGCATGAAATTCTTTTCCGACGAGTTCTACGTGAAGTCGCCGCAAGAGATGCGCGAGCTGTTTGCCGACGTTCCCGAAGCGTGCGACAGCACGCTGGAGATCGTCAAACGCATCGACATCAAGATCCCCGAGAAGGTCTTTTATTTGCCCGATTATCCGGTGCCCAAGACGGTGGCGGCGGACATTGCCGGTGTTTTGGCGGGTGCGTTCGCGGCGGCGGACGCGCGAGCCGCGGCCGGTGCGCAAGCTGCGGCCGCCGACGGGAACGGATCGTTTTCCAGAGCGCTCAACGAGATGTCGTCGGCCGCGTTCTCGGGCGCCGGGAGCCCCGCAAACGTGAACGGTACCGCGCCGGGGGCGCTGCAACACAGCGGTGGCGCGGCTACCGCGCTCGTTCGAGGCGCTCAGGCGACGCCCGCCGCGCCGGGCGAGGCGCGTGCCGAACGGCTCATCGAATTGTCGGCCGATGAGTATTTGCGGCTGGTCTGCGAGCAGGGGCTCGTCGAGCGCTACGGCGCACCGCGGGCCAAGTCCGACGCTGCGCTGCGCGAGCGGCTTGATTACGAGCTGGGCGTAATCATCTCGATGGGGTTCTCCTCGTACTTTCTCATTGTGTGGGACTTCATCAAGTTTGCGCGCGACAGCGACATTCCGGTCGGCCCGGGCCGCGGCTCTGCCGTCGGTTCGGTCGTGTCGTATTGCCTGGGGATCACCGATCTCGATCCGATCAAGTTTGGGCTGATCTTCGAGCGGTTTCTCAATCCCGAGCGGATCTCGATGCCCGACATCGACACCGATTTCTGCGTCGAACGGCGCGATGAAGTCATTGCCTATGTCACGCAAAAGTACGGCAACGAACGCGTCGCGCAAATCGTGACCTTCGGCACGATGGCCGCGCGCGCGGCAATCCGTGATGCCGGCCGCGCCTTGGGCGTGCCCTTGCCGAATGTCGACCGCGTTGCGAAACTCATCCCATCAGGCCCCGGCGGGCTCTCGATCGCAAAGGCGCTCGAGCAGATCCCCGAACTCAAAGCGCTCTACGACATCGATCCGCAAATACGCAAGCTCATCGATACCGCGAATTCGATCGAAGGGCTTGCGCGTAATGCGTCGACGCACGCCGCCGGCGTCGTGATCTCGAAGAATCCGCTTACCGAACACGTCCCGCTCTTCAAGATCGGCGACGACGGTATCAACACGCAATACGAGATGTCGATGGTCGAGCGCGTCGGCTTGCTCAAGATGGATTTTCTGGGCCTGCGGAACCTCACCGTCATGAAGGCCGCGTCAGTCGAGATCAAACGCACCGTCAATCCCGAATTCGACCTCGCCAAGATCCCCGATGACGACGTCAAGACGTACGAGATGCTCGGCCGCGGCGAGACGCTCGGTGTGTTTCAGATGGAGTCGGACGGCATGACGCGTGTCTGCGTCGACCTCAAACCCTCGCGCCTGGAAGACATCATCGCGCTCGTCGCGCTTTACCGTCCGGGTCCGATGGAATGGATCCCACAGTACATTTCCGTCAAGCACGGCCGCTCGAAGCCAACCTATGTCCATCCGAAATTGGAAGCGATCCTCGGTGACACCCACGGCATCGCGATGTACCAGGAATCGATCATGCAGATCGTCCGCGACTGCGCCGGATTTTCGCTGGGCCAGGCCGACGAACTGCGGAAGGTCGTCGGCAAGAAGCAGAAGGACAAGATCCCGGTCTACAAAGAGAAATTCATCACCGGCTGCGCGACGAACGGCATCAACGCCGAGGTCGCCGAGAAAATTTTCGCCTTCATCGAGCCGTTCGCTGGGTACGGCTTCAACAAGGCGCACGCGACCGCGTATGGTTGGATCGCGTATCAGACGGCGTATCTGAAGGCGAACTACCCACTTGCGTATTTCACCGCGCTCATGACTTCGGTGCGCGATAAGACCGACAAGCTCGTCGAGTACATCGATGAAGCAAAGAAGCTGGGGATCGCGGTGTTGCCGCCCGACGTTAACGAGTCGCTGGTCGACTTCGCGGTCGTTGAGACGCAGATTCGTTTCGGTCTCGCCGCAGTCAAGGGCATCGGGACGAGCGCCGTCAAGGCGTTGCTCGCTGCCCGCGAGGACGGCAAATTCGCCGACTTCTTCGATTGCGTGCGGCGCGTGGATCCCAAGCAGGTCAATCGCAAGGTGTATGAGGCGCTCATCAAGTGCGGAGCCTTCGACACGCTGCCCGGGAACCGGTCGCAGCTGCTCGATGCGCTCGACGCCGCGCTCGAAGGCGCGAACCGCGCCGCGCGCGACCGCGAGATGGGCCAATTTTCGCTCTTCGGCGAAGCCCTCGACACTCCGGCGGCCTTGACGCCCGCGCTGCGGCCGATCGCGCCACCGACGACGCTCGAAGCCTTGGCCTGGGAAAAGGAAACGCTGGGCATCTTCGTTTCCGGCCATCCGCTTTCGGATGTCGCCGAGGCGCTCGTGCGCGGCGGCGCCTCGCCGATCAAAGACCTGCGCGCGCTCGAGGACGAGTCGCCGATCCGCATCGCGGGCCTCGTTACGGCGGTGCGCCGCACGCTGACCAAAGCCCAATCGCAGATGCTCATCGCGACGGTCGAAGACATGGGCGGCGCGGTCGAAGTCGTCGTGTTCCCCAAACAATATGCGGTGCTGCAAGGCTTCTTCGTCGAAGATGCGATCGTAATCGTCGACGGGCGTCTGCGACTGCGCGAGCGGCGCGGCTCGACGCCCGGTGAGGAAACGCCGCTCGAACTGGGCGTGACCGCTAGCGATGTTTCGCGCTTCGAACGCGGCGCCGCACCGCCCAAAGTCATGGGCTGGCACGTGACGGTCTCGCACCGGGCGCAGATCGACGAGCTGGCCGTGCTGCTCTCGGAATGGCCCGGAACCGTGCCGCTCGTCGTGCACATCAACGGGGAGACGGTGACTCGCAGCTTGGCCGCCTCGGCGCAGATGCGTGCGCAGCTGACCGCGATCGTCGGCGAAGCGAACCTGCGCGAGGGGCCGCCGTGAGGCTGCCGGCCGGCGTTCGCGACTGGCTCCCGCACGAGCTGGCCCGCAAACGCGATGTCGAGTTGGTGATTCGCGCCGTCTTCGGCCGCTGGGCGTACGAAGAAGTGCAGACGCCGACCTTCGAGCGCTTTGACGTGCTCGAAAAGGGCCTCGGCTCGGAGCTCGTCGAGCAGGCGTATCGCTTTAGCGATCGCCGCGCGACCGCGCTTGCGCTGCGGCCCGAAATGACGACGCCGATCGCGCGCTTGGTCTCGACGCGGATGCGCGAGGCGCCGCTGCCGCTGCGGCTGTCGTACGTTACGCCGGTGTACCGCTACTACGACCAGCCGCAGGAAGGCCGGTTGCGCGAACTCACTCAAGGCGGAGTCGAGCTCATCGGTTCGCCCGGCATCGACGCCGACGCCGAGACGCTGTTCATGGCGATCGAAACGCTCGATGAGATCGGCTTGCGCGACGCGCTCTTTGACGTCAACGACGCCAGCGTCGTCGACGGCATCCTCGACGGCGTCGGGCTGTCGCCGCCGGCGGCGCTGATCGCTAAAGGCTTTATGAAGGAGCGCAACATCGTCGCGCTGCGCGCGCTCGAACCCAAACTCGTGGCGTTCGCAATGACCCGCGGCGGCGTCGAAGTCCTTGAATCGGCGCGCCGGATTTGCCGGACCGCGGCGTCGATTGCGGCGCTCGACCGGCTTGCGGTGTTGCTCGAGCGCGCGGCGCTGCTGGGCTATGCCGGACGTGTCCAAATCGACTTCGCGCTGCTGCGCGACCTCGAATACTATACCGGTTTCATCTTCGAGGGCTACGT
>PLAE01000246.1 GCA_003134035.1 Candidatus Velthaea versatilis | reverse complement strand
AGAAGCTCGAAGAAGCCGGCGCAACGGTCGAAATCAAGTAAACTCGCACCCAGCGAACGGAAAAACCGCGGAGCATGTGTGCTTCCGCGGTTTTTCTTTTTGTACGAAGACGCCCATGAATGGACGAAGACGCCCATGAGGCTCCGGATGACACTCCGGCAACGGGGTACCGTCGCCTCGGCTTACAGCATGTCTTTCGTGTGCCAGGCGATGTTGGCGGCGTGTTCGGCGATGCGTTGGAGGGCGGTGATCGTGAAGATGATGGTGGTGCCGGGGCCGACGAGCTTGGCATCGATTTCCATCGCGGCTAGGAGCGCGTCGAGCGCGGCGTCGTACTGCTTGCCGCTGACCAGCGCGAGCGCGGCCTCGTATTCGTGCTTCGCACCGTCGCGATGCACGTAGGCGTCGACCGCTTGGCTGAGCGTTCCCATGACGTCTTGAGCGAGCCGCATCACGTCATCGCGCGCGGGAAACGCCGCGAGCCCGGCGATGCGAATCGCGCTCTTCCCGAGTTCGCCCGCATAGTAATTGATCCGCGAGGCATCGGTCGCGATCTCGGTGATCGCTGCGATCTCGCGCAGCTCGCCGGCGACCGGTTGCTGGCGCCAGAGCAACTCGATGCATTTCGCATCGACGATGCGGCGCAGGTCTTCGGAGGCATCGACCACCGCGACCACGCGCGCCGCAAGCGCGACATCCATGGTGCGCAGCGCGGTGATCGCACATTTCGTCGAGTCGACGAGCAACGCGCCGAGCCGCGCTAAATCCGCGTTCAGCGCGTCCAGGGCCTCGTGATACGCGGCTCGCAACACCATACGCCCTATCGTAGAGCAGGCGGCGTTAAGGGGTATTTAAGGACGGTCTGATTTACGCCAAGCGTCGGCCCCACGTAAATCAGACCATCCGAGTAGCCGGCGTGCTACCAGATCTGGCAGCTATCGGCGCGCACCATCTTGTCGCCCGCGACGCAATGGAACGCGGCGCGGAAGGCGGGCATGTCGGAGAGGGTCCCGATCACCCGGTACTTGGCGTCGGGATGCTCGTTCGTGAGGGCCTGCTGACGGGCCGCCTGCGGCGTTTCGTTGGTCTCCCAGACTTGCGCGTAGGCCAGGAAGAAGCGCTGCTCGGGCGTGTAGCCGTCGATCACGTGATGCGAACGTGCCTCGGGCGTTTTCTCGAACGCTTTGTAGGCGATCGTCAAGCCGCCGAGATCGGCGATCGCTTCGCCCTGAACGAGCTTGCCCTGGATGTGGACACCCGCGGCCGGCTCGTAACTGCTGTACTGGTCGACGATGCATTGGGCGCGGGTCTTGAAGTTCGCCGCATCCGTAGCCGTCCACCAGTCGCGGAAGTTGCCTTGCGCGTCGTATTGGCGACCCTGGTCGTCGAAGGCGTGGGTCANNGCGTTGACCGTCGGCGGCGTCATGCCCCACAAGGTGCGATCGGTCGGCTTCCCGATCATCGCGATCTGGAAATCGTTCTCGAACATCGCGCCGTTGATGGCGTTGGTCGCGTAGGCTCCGTTCGTGACGTCGTACTTCGCGTACGAGCGCCAATGATCGGGATAGCCGACCTTCTTCGTGATCGCGGCGAGCTTGATCTCCGCTTCCTTGCGCGTTGCCGGGCTCATCCACGCGAGCGTTTCGAGATCGGTGTGCAGCGCTTCGTGCAGGTTCTTCACGAGTTCGAGCGCGCGCGTCTTCGCCGCGGGCGGGAACACTTTCTCGACGTACACTTGGCCGAGCGCTTCACCGAGCGCCGCATTGGTCGCGCTCGAGCAGCGCTTCCAGCGGTCGAGCTCTTTGTCGACGCCGTAGAGTACGGTCGAATGGAAGTGGAACGAGGCATCGGAGAAACGCTTGGGGAGCGAGCGCGCGAACGTATCGAGCACGCGCGCGGTCAGATACGCTTTCCAGATCGGCAGCGGCGTCGCCGCGAGCTGCGCGTCGACGGCCTTCACGTAGTCGGGTAGATCGACTTGCAGCGTCGCAAATGGCGGCGATTTGTAGGTCGCGAAATACCCGTTCCAGTCGACGTCCGGCGCCAGCGCGGCGATCTCGACCGTCGATTCGATGTGATAGGTCAATTGCGGATCGCGCAGATCGGCGCGTTTGGGCGTCGCGGTCGCGAGTGCCGTTTCCAGCGCGACGACGGCGTCGCCGTTCGTCGTGGATTGCGCGGCGGTCTCGCCGTCCAAGCCCAGCAGCGTCGCGATGTAGGCATGGTAGGCCGCGAGCACGGTCTTGCCGCGGTCGTCGGTCGGGAAGTACATGTCGCGATCGGGCAGACCGAGGCCGCCGAAGCCAACCTCGGCGATCTCTTTGTTCGAGTCCTTGAGATCCGTCGAGGAACCGAACGGCAGCGGGTTCCCGACGCCGCGATAGCCGAGTCGCGCCATCTCGTTGACGATGGACTTGGCATCGGTGAGGGCGGCGATCTTGTCGAGCTCCGGCTGGACGGGGCTCAGCCCCGCCGCCTCGATGCCGGCTTCGNNCGGCCGGCGCGGCGGTGTCCTTGGCGGAGGTTTCGAGGATCTCGTGCAGGACGTTGCGATTGGCCTCGTTGAGCACGCTGAACGATCCCCACGAGGGATAGCCCGGCGGGATCGGATGCGTTTTATCCCAGCCGCCGGTGGCGAACTGATAGAAGTCGTCGCAGGCTTTGCAGGTCGGATCGAGGTTCGCCTTACTGATCCCGGGCGCCGGGAAGAGCGCGGCGTAGGGATTGGCCGCGGCGCCCGTGGCGCGCGGTGCGGCGAGCGGAGAGAGTGCGAGGCCGGTCGCGACG
>PLAE01000137.1 GCA_003134035.1 Candidatus Velthaea versatilis | reverse complement strand
CGACGGGGCCTCTTTTCTCGTGTCGTGTCAGGAACGGCGCACTGACTTAGCACTAGCGGTTTAAAAGCGTTGAAGATCGATGTATGGATGTATGATAACAAGAAGCTTAGCGGCGTTCTTGCTGTCAGGTGAATGCTGCATCGAGTCGGCCACAAGCGCTCCGGCGCGACCGGCCGCCGTGCAACTCGCGCAGAGAGTGTCCGGTCCCGTTGAAGACCGAACCTACCGCGAGTTCAGGAGCGGCCAACTATGTTTTCAAGTATGGTTTAACCAGTCGAGCGCAGCCGTTGGCCGTCGGCGTCCGCGAAAAGTGTCCCGACGATATCGCGTCGATCAACGAGGATACCGGCAATCTGCTCAAAGCCCAGCCCTCGCCGAGTTTGCATCGTACGTGCACGATAGCTCAGAAGTGATTCCGTCGGTAAGCAACCTGTATCGACTGGAACAACGTGTATCGACTGAAGCAACGCGCATCGACTGTCCGCTGGCGCCGTGAGGCTCAGCGAAGTTCTCGGGCGNNACGCCGGTCGTGCCGATCGGATAACTGCAGTACGGGCAAGGCACTTGGCCATCGGTAAAGACGTCTTTTGCCACTGTTGACACCCCACCGTGATTGGTAAAGCGGGCGTGGAGCAGCCGCTTGCAGCTTAGCCCACGGCCGGACTGGACCGCTCTACGTCTCCCCAAGAACTGCTGTCTATTCTATCGGCCCGGCATCTATTCTGCCGCGTATTGTAGCGGGAGAGCGCGGTCTAACGCATAGACTTCGAGGCATGGCCGCCGCGGGCTCCTAGCCGTTCCGCCCAACGGCGTGATCCGGATACAGCGCCACCGCGAAAAGCCTGCTCGCGCCGCCGCCCGCGTTGCCCCGCGGCGTGTGCTTCGAGCACGACCGGTCGACTTCACCACCGCCCACGTCAGCGAGAAGCACGACCTTGGGTATCGTCCACAACGTCCACAATCACCCGAACGCCGGCGAGATCGAGTCGAGTCTCTCCCAGTATGTCCCGCCGCATCGACGAGTTCTTCGCCGAAAGTTGGCAAGCGTATCTCGGTGCAAATGACCCGAATTCGCTGTGGCCGACGGTGACGCGGGCACGTCTGGAGGCATGCACACCGGCGATGCACACGCTCTTCGAAGGCATCGACGTAGACCTCGAGCGCTGGCCGGCACGACAGGTGCTATACTCGCCCGGGAACGTGCCGAATCGTGCTGTTGGCATCGAACGGGTCGATCGTGACGGGCCGGGCCGTGGTCGTGGTCGTGGTCGTTAAAAACCGGCGTCGGTTCCGTGAGCTACTCCGGTACGACGTCGAGGATGACGTTGCCGAAGCTTCCGGACTCAACGGCCTCGTGAGCCTCCACGACGCGATCGAATGCAAATCGCCGGACATCGCCGTGGTCGAGGACATTCGCTCGTAGCATGACGTCAATTCCGGCAATGGCCGCCGCGCGTTGGAGCTCACAAAGCCGATAGACGATGAAAAATTGGAGCGTCGTACTCCAACGAATGAACGACGCGGGTATGACGGCCGTCGGCGAGCCGGACCCATAGACGACCGCTTTGCCGTGCTCAGCTAAAAGATCCGGATACGTCAGCGCGTTCGCGGCGACGTCCACTTCAATGATGCGATCGACTTTCCGTCCATCCGTGAACGCCGCGACCCGTGCGGCCCGATCCTCGGTTTTGTAATCAATCGTGTGATCGGCGCCGGCGCGCCGCGCGTAGGCGGCTTTTTCGGGCGAACTCACGGTCGCGATCACGGTCGCACCGGCGGCTTTTGCAAATTGGATGGCATAAAATGCGACGGCGCCTGCGCCGCCCTGGACGAGGAGCGTGAGGCCGCTGACGGGGCCGTCGATGTGAATGGCATGATACGCCGTAAGCGCCGGGATTCCAAAAGACGCGGCCTCGGCGAAGCCGATGTTTGCCGGTAGAGGTACGGCAAGGGCGCTCGGAACGACGCAGTATTCGGCGGCCGTGCCGAACGGTCGTTGCCACTGCGCGTTATAGATCCAGACCCGTTCGCCAAGCCGATGGGCCGGCACGTTCGCTCCAACGGCGTCGATCGTCCCTGCCCCGTCGCTATGCGGAATGATTTCTGGATATTCGAGTGGCGAGCCGGCGGGCGCGACATTGCGACGCTTGACGTCTGAAGGATTGATCCCCGATGTCGCGATCCGAACGCGAACCTCACCGGCTTGCGGCTCCGGCGTCGGAATCTCGCGAATGGAGAGAACGCGCGCGGCGGGTCCGCTCTGGGTTGCAATGACGGCTTTCATGTGCCGAACAACGTCGCCCGCAACATGCGCGGTTGCATTTCAAGGGGTTTCTGGTCACGCTTAGGCGGCGTCTCCGCGATCGACATTCCGACTCACCGCTGTTGTAGCGCCGGTGGCTCGGATCGATTCGTCGGCCGGTAACGTTCGACCGCGCTCTTGGAGCAACGCCGGAATTTACGCGTGGTCCTGAGTGATGCGAAGACGACGAAATCGGTCACACGACGAGCGGCGGGCTTACCGAATCGCGGTCCGTTGGGATCGTAAAGCGCCGAGTGCGGTGGCCTTCGGCCCCGCGCTTGTCGTCGAGTCGCGTACCGCCTGCACGTTCGATCACGGCTGCAGAAGCGAGGTTCGTATCGCGGCAGGTCAGCCGGGCGATTGCGATCCCGTATTCGCGCAATCGGTCAAGGCCGTGGAGAAGAAGGGCCGTGGCGATCCCCTTGCGGCGGTGCGACGGCCTGACCTTGTAGCCGATATGATTGTCCCCGGCCAGCGGCTCGTAGAAAAGGTAGAGTTCCCCGACGAGCGTCTGCTGTTCGAAGGCCCACTGAACATCGAGCGGTACGGTCAGCTCGGGAGGGCAACCGTCAGTGCGCATGCGTTCGCAAGTCGCGACATACCAGTCAAAGTCCGTCCACGCCCGTGCGAAAATCCAACGATACGCGTCGTAAGCATCCTCATGCCAATCGGCAATCCAATCCTCGAAGGCGGCACGATCGGTGGGCGCAGGTCGGCGAAACTCTAAGTTGATCATGGTGATTCAGCGACCGTTCCTAATCTAATCTCCATAGACGTTTCTTCCAAGCCGCCTAACATCACCCGAACGCGTGTTGGTGAAGATTTGCACTTGCCCCCAAGCCTCTCGGGATTCGTCACGATGATTACGGGGTCCACGGGGTCGATCGTTACCGGATCGATTGAGTCGTGCACGTTCCTTCTCTCCAAGGGTACTTTACACTCGGCTGTCGTGCGCAAGGTTGCGGAATGCGGCCCGCCTTGCTATTTTGTGGCCCATCGAGAGGACGCCTCGGGCGCTGTGCATGCATCGGAGGTTTGTGGACGCTGCATGAGAGGCGGCTCCTGGTGCTCATTGCGCGCAGCCAACGTCGCGTCGCGCTCCCCTCGCGGCGTGTACGGCGAAAACGGGGCGCCGTCCAGCTTCCGAGCCTCGCCGAGCGGGTCGCGGAAGGAGATGGATCCCGCATCGGTGCCGGCTTGATCCCTTGTGTCCGCCACGCTTAGCGAGAGCACGCACCCTCACGCGTGAAACGCGGCGATGCTGGACGTCGATGCGTACGGCACGATCGAGCTGCTCGATAACGTCGGCCCTACGGCTTGAGAAACGTCAATCGCCGACAGCCGAGTCCGGCACGTTGCAGACGCAGGCAGCGCTCGATGTCCGCGATTGCGGCATGGGCACGTGCGTGGTCAAGAACGATCATCCGATTTAGTCGAACCCGAAACCACGCCATGTTCGGTTCATCGCCGAGTGCCATCGGAATGCGCCGCAGCAGATTTCCGACGGTCAGGACCGCCATCCGAAACGTCAAACTCGGCCCCCGCCTAGAACGAAGAAACGCGACGTTCACGTGAGTTGCCGGTCTGGTTTTACGGCTCGGATAAACGCGCTCATGAACTTCCCATCGATTTCATCCGCGATCGCGGTGATATCGATCCCTTGCTCGGCGAGAAACGACCGTGCGTCTTCGGCTTTGTACAGTCGGGTCGGCTCGATCCCGATGTTCTCGAAACCCGCGCTCGCGAGTTTGGCCCGATAGTCGTCTGCGTCGAGGGCGCCCGCGATGCAGCCGATCCACGCCAACACGCCGGCGCGGATCTGTGGCTGCACGACACCTTTCGTCACGACGTCCGAGACGGCAAAGCGACCCCCGGGCCGCAACACGCGAAACGCTTCGCGGAGCACGCCGTCTTTATCGCCGCTCAAGTTGATCACGCAGTTCGAGATGATGACGTCGACCGAACTGTTGGGCAGCGGGATCGCTTCGATTTCACCCTTGAGGAATTCGACGTTGCTAACACCCGCATGGCGCTGGTTCTCGCGAGCGAGTTCCAGCATTTCGTCCGTCATATCCAGACCGTAGGCTTTGCCGCCTGGGGAAACACGGCGCGCGGAAAGCATGACGTCGATGCCGCCGCCGCTTCCCAGGTCGAGGACCGTTTCGCCCGGCCTCAGTTCCGCGAGCGCCGTTGGATTGCCGCAGCCCAGCGAAGCGAGGAGCGCGCTTTGCGGCAATTCACGCTGTTGCCGTTCGTCGTAGAGATTCGAGGTGATCGGGTCGGCCGAGCACGACGTGCTTGAAGCGCAACCGGGGCCGTCGCCGCCGGCTCTTACGCGAACGGCCGCCTGCGCATATTTCTCTTTGACGGCGTCTTTTGTTTCCATCGGATGGACCTCAACGACTTACGATGGGTGTGTAAATGGTCACACGGCGAGCGGGCCCAGGAGCTCTTTTGCGAGGATCGCGGCTTTGTCGCAAACGAGATCTCGGATCTCGATTACACGCTCGAGCGGCTGGCCTTTGGGATCGGGCAGGCCCCAGTCATCATCGACGCGCGGCACGCCTTGGACGTCACAGCCCATCGTGATGATGCGATCAGCCCGCTGGGCGATGGCCGGATCGAGAAGTTTTGGCCGCGCATGGGAAATATCGATTCCGATCTTGGCCATGGCCAAGACCACGCCCGGGTCAGGGCGGTCTGCCGCGATGGTGCCGGCTGAGGCAACCTCAATGTCGTCACCGGCGAAGCGTCGGAGGAACGCTTCGGCCATCTGACTGCGGCCCGTATTGTGCCGGCACACGAAGAGCACGAAGGGTTTCATCGAATTATTTTCCTGACCCGGCGGTGTGCCGAGGCGACTGGTGAAGAGATGGGTGAGGAGCTGCGTTCCGGCCGAAACGCTATGTCGGAACGGCGCGCGGGACTTTCGCGTCGTAAAATCGGCGCTTGGCCCACAGCGAGACGTAGACTAGCCCAACGAGGGCCGGCACCTCGATGAGCGGACCGACGACGCCGGCGAGCGCTTCACCCGACGTGACGCCGAACGTGCCGATCGCCACCGCGATCGCCAGCTCGAAGTTGTTTCCCGCGGCGGTAAAGGCCAGGGTCGAGCTCTGCGCATAGGGCAAGCGCAGGGCGACGCCCAGCGCGAACGAGCCGGTCCACATGATCGCAAAATAGACCAAGAGCGGAATCGCGATTCGTGCTACGTCGAGCGGACGGGTGAGAATCGCGTGGCCCTGCAGCGCGAAGAGAACGACGATCGTAAAGAGCAAGCCGTAGAGTGCGAACGGACCGATGACCGGCAGAAACGTCTGCTCGTACCACGCCCGGCCGCGCGCGCGTTCCCCAAATGTTCGCGTCAGAAATCCGGCGACCAGCGGGATGCCCAGGAAGATGAGGACCGAGCCGGCGATGCTCCAGGGTGAAATCGCGACTACCGCCCCGCCGCCGAGATCCAGCCACGCCGGCAACGCATCCAGATACAGCCAGCCCAGAAACGCGAATGCCAGGACTTGAAAGATCGAGTTGAGCGCAACGAGCAACGCCGCCGCTTCGCGATCGCCGCACGCGAGGTCGTTCCAGATCAAGACCATCGCGATGCAGCGTGCAAGGCCGACGATGATGAGTCCGGTACGGTAGGCCGGTAAATCCGGCAACAGGAGCCAGGCGAGCGCGAACATGAGGGCGGGCCCGACGATCCAGTTGAGAATCAGCGAGGGCACGAGCAACCGAGGCTGCCGCGCGATCGCGCCGACCTCGCCGTACCGCACTTTGGCCAGGACCGGATACATCATGAGCAGCAGGCCGATTGCGATCGGCAATGAGGTGGAACCGATATGGCCGGCGTCGAGGAGGCCAACGACATTGGGCGCCCAGCGTCCGAGCAACAAGCCCGCCGCCATCGCAAGGAGAATCCAAACCGGGAGGAAGCGATCGAGTAACGAGAGTCCGGCAACGACTTTGTGCTCGAGCGCCAAACGTGCGTCAGCGGTGATCAGCGCGGCGGGACTAGTGCCCATAAACGCGCTCGGCTGCGCCCGGTGCAACGCTCGTCGTTTTCGATCCGGCGCCGCAACCGGCCGGCCCAAACGACTTCGTAGCGGTACCCGTGACGCAGCAGGCGTCCGTTTCGGCCGGGTCCGGTTCGCTGCAGCACGTGGTCTCCGCTGTGGCGCGTTCGTCACTCTCGGCGACGACGAAGTAGGTTTCCCAGCGACGTCCGTCAGGATCGGTTGCCCAGACTTTGTTCTGCACGGCGTAGCAGCACGTTTCTTCGTGTTCGACGTCGACCGGATAGCCGGCGGCCTGCAGGCGTGCGATCGCGGCATCGACGTCGGCGGTGTTTTCGACAACGATGCCGTAGTGCGCGTCGCCCCGCACGGTCGCTTCCGGATCACGGTCCAGCGCCAGCTCGAGGCCGGGTTGTTCGGTCAGAAAAAGCGCGTAGTCGGCGTAGTGCTTCGCCGGTTGGGCCAGCAGCAGCGTGCGATAAAAGGCGACGCTCGCGTCGAGGTCGCGGGCCGCGAGATTGAGGTGCATTTTCACGCGAGGACCTTTGTGGGAAGCACGGAGGCAAGCGCCGCGGCGAGCCGGGCACGAGCGTCGGGTGCCAGCGAATAGTAGCCCCAGGTGCCGCGCCGGACCGATATCACGAGATCGGCGTCCTTGAGCAGTTTGAGGTGATGCGAGACCGTCGATTGGTTGAGCCCCAGACCCGAGGTGAAGTCGCACACGCACACCTCATGGTCGGTGCGCGCAAGGGTCGCGAGAATCGCGACGCGAGCCGGATCGCCGAGCGCTTTGAATAACACTGCTTCGTCGGTCAAATCACGATCGTAGACCGGCGCTTCCGGGCAACACCTCTGCATCGACATACATCGATACTACACGATTGTATCGGCGAATGTCAATACAAAAAAGTCGGTCCCGGGAACCGGCTCGCGTCTTCGACTTTTTTGTGAGCAACCGTCGTGCCGCCGTGCGGCGCGAGTGGAGTTTACCTCAAAGCATAGCATCCGCCAGGCGCGCATTGTGGACCGGCAAGGTGCCATCGATAAGCCTACCGCCGCGGCGATTCTCGCGCAGCGCGATGATTTCGCCCGCGATCGAGACCGCGGTTTCTTCGGGTGTGCGCGCGCCGATGTCGAGCCCGATCGGCCCGCTAATGCGCGCGATTTCCGCATCGCTGCGCCCGGAGCGCCGAAGCGCCTCGATCCGGTTGGCGTGCGTTCGGCGGCTCCCCATTGCGCCGATGTAGCCAGCCGTTGTTCGCAGCGCGACGTGCAGTAGCGGAATATCAAATTTAACGTCGTGCGTCAGGATGATGAGAACCGTGCGCTCATCGACCGGAGCGCTGGCGAGAAAGTCGTCGGGCCAGGCGACGATCACGTTATCGGCATCCGGGAGGCGGGCCTTGGTGGCGAAGATCGGCCGCGCGTCGATCACGCTGACCGTGTAGCCGAGATATTTGCCCATGCGAGCCATCGCGCGCGAGAAGTCGATCGCGCCGAAGATGTACATGTTCGGCTTAGGCACGAAGGCTTGGATGAAGACGCGCACGTCCATGCCGACCGGCTCGCCGTCTTCGCCGAACGTGCGGATCGCCGTCTGACCCGCGGCCAGCAGTGCACGCGCTTCTTGGGTCGCTGCATGCGTGAGGCCCGATGTGCCGAGGTCTCCCCACGCAGTATCGACGTGCACCAGTAATTTCGCGCCGGTTTGCGGACCGTCCAAACGCGTGACGAGGGCCGCGGGCTGCGCGGTTCGCAGCGAGTCGGCCAATCGTTCAAAGATCACCAGTCAAGCCGCTCGACGAACACGTGGATGGTGCCTCCACAGGTCAGTCCGACGGAGATTGCGTCCGCGTCGCTGATACCGTAGGTGACCAGGCGCGCACGACCACTCACGATTGCATCCTGGGCTTCTTCGTAAACGGCGGATTCGACGCATCCGCCACTCACCGAACCGGCCACGTCGCCGCGCTCGTTTACCGCCAACGCCGCGCCCGGATCGCGCGGCGCCGACTTTTCGACGCCGACGACCGTGGCGATAGCTATCCGTTGGCCTTCGCCGCGCCAGCGCTCGATCGTCTCCAGAATCTCCATCATCGGATGGTACACCCAGCTCGTGCAGTTCCCGTTGATTGACGGCAGCCGCGCAAATCACGGCCGCTCACGGTGCCTTCCTCGCGGCTTCGAGCATTTGCAATGCCGTGCAAATTGCCGTCGGTTTGTAGGCGCTATTTAGCGCCGACAGAACCGCGCCTGCCAACTGAGCTTCCAGCCGCGCGATGCGCCGCGCGGCAGCGTCGGCGTCGCGGCCGATACACGCACTGGCAATGCCGGCGTACTCGTCGCTGACGCCGCTGGGCAAATCGAGGTACAATCGACGGTACCGCTCGCACGAGTCAAATTGCTCGGCGATCGTCGAACGCAGCCGCTTCCCGGCTCGGGCCACGTAGCGCAGATGCAATGACCGCCGCGCGCGATCTCGCGCACCCACGTCTTCGCGCCCCAAGGCGATCCGGAGTGCCGCAGTCGCCGCAAGCAGCGCATGGAGCTCCTCCTCCTCTAGATGGAGAACGGTAACTTTGACCCCCATCGCCTCGAGTAAAATCCGTTCCGTGAACATGACGTCGAGCGATTCCGCATCGATCGTCGCGACGCGCGCGCGCTGATTTTGCACCGACTCGATCAAGCCTTCCGCCTCGAGGCGCCGCATCGCTTCACGCAGCGGTGTGCGGCTCACGCCGAAGCTGCGCGCGAGCTGGACTTGCGACAATACGGCGCCGGGCTGGTAATCGCCGCTCATGATCGCCGAGCGAATCTCGGTGTGGATGCGTTCCACACTGCGTACACGTGGGGGGGACATCCGCTCACCCCGACCCGGGAGAGGAACAAAAAGTCAAGTAAGGAAGCTCCGACTCACTCTCAAAGTGTGCACAATTTGGAGGATCTGTGTTCCCAGCCGCCTTCGATTACCTGCCGGCGCACTCGGTCGACGAAGCCCTCGCGGCACTGCTCAAGCACGGGGCCGATGCGCGGATCCTTGCCGGCGGCCAGAGCTTGATCCCCGCGATGCGCTTCCGGCTGGCCCGGCCGACGGTCCTCGTCGACATCAATCCGATTGCGGGCCTCGCATACCTCCGCGAAGAAAACGGCGCGCTGCTCATGGGCGCGGGCGCGCGCGATTTCGCGGTTGAGGTCGCGCCCTTCATCAAGGAACGCTACCACCTTATTTTCGACGCCGCCGCCGTCGTCGCGGATCCGATCGTCCGCCAAAGCGGCACCATCGTCGGCAGCCTGTGCCACAACGACCCGGCCGGCGATTGGGGTGTGGTCGCGCTGGCGGCCCGCGCGGAGGTCGTCGTGCGCGGCAACGCCGGCACGCGCGTCGTGCCGATCGATGACTTTCTGATCGACTCGTTTACCACGGCGGTCGGCGAGGGCGAGATGGCGCTCGAGGCGCGCTTCCCGACTCCCAACGAGCGGACGTCGGGCTCCTATCAAAAGATCGAACGCAAAGTCGGCGACTTTGCAACGGCCGCAGCCGGCGTGCAGCTTACGTTGAGCGCCGACGGCACGATCGCGGCCGCCGGGGTCGCCATCGGCGCCGCCGGCCCGACCGCGAAGCGCGTTGTCGAAGCCGAGAAGATCTTGCTCGGCGCACGTCCCTCAATCGCGGTCTTACGCGCGGCCGCGGCCGAGGCGAAAGAAATATCTGACCCAATTGCCGACACCCGCGGAGACATCGAGTTCAAGCGCGAGATGGCGGGCGTGCTGGTGTACCGCGGGCTTTTGGCCACGCTCAAGCGCTTACAACAAGGAGAGTTGCATTGATCATTCGGGTCACGGTGAACGGAACCGAATTTGTCCGCGACGTTGAGCCGCGCACGCTGCTGGCATACTTCTTGCGTGAGCACTGCGGGCTGACGGGCACGCACGTCGGCTGCGACTCCTCGAGTTGCGGCGTGTGCGTGGTGGCGATCGACGGCGATCGCGCGGTGAAATCGTGCACGATGTTCGCCGTGCAGGCCGACGGACACGAAATCACGACGGTGGAGGGTCTCGCCCAGGGTGCGGCCCTGCATCCGCTGCAGCAGGCGTTTTGGGATTGTCACGGGCTGCAGTGCGGCTACTGCACACCCGGGATGCTGATGGCGTCGTACGTGCTCCTCAAACACCACCCCAACCCCAGCGAGCCGGAGATACGCGAAGCCCTCGCCGGTAATTTGTGCCGTTGCACGGGCTATCAAAACATCATCACGTCGGTGCAACAAGCCGCGGCCGAAATGTCACCGCAGCCCGTGGAAGCATAGCAGGATTCGGCTGCGCCGAATCCGTGGCGTTTGCGGCTTCGCCGCAAGCCGCTCTGAAGGAGCTTTTGAAGCATGGCAATGACCACCGATCCCCCGGTCCAGGAACGCCACGCCATCGGTCAATCGCTGAAGCGCAAGGAGGATCCGCGCTTCATCCGTGGAGCCGGGCGGTATGTCGACGACATCGTGCTGCCGGGAATGCTCTACATGGCGTTGGTGCACAGCCCATATCCGCACGCGCGCATCAACGGCATCGATAAAACCGCGGCGCTCGCGATGCCGGGGGTCAAGGCCGTGATTACCGGCGAAGATTTAGTGAACGCGGGCCTCGGCTGGATACCGACGTTTCACGGTTACGACAAGCAGATGGTGCTCGCCGTCGGCAAAGCCGTCTACCAATACCAAGAAGTTGCCGGAGTCATCGCGACGTCGCGCGAGGCGGCGCTCGACGCCGCCGAGGTCGTGGATGTTGACTACGAGCCGCTCGAGGTAATCGCCGATCCGTTCGTGTCGATGCGCGATACGCTCATCATTCGCGACGATCGCGAAAACAAGACGAACCACATCTATCATTGGGAAGTCGGCGACCGCGACAAGACCGATGCGGCTTTAGCGGCTTCCGAAGTCCAGATCGACGAGCGGATCGAGTTCCAGCGCGTTCATCCCGCGCCGCTCGAACCGTGCGGTATCGTCGCCGATATGAGCGGCGGCACGGGCCGGCTCACGATGTATCTCACGTCGCAGGCGCCGCACGCCCACCGCACCGTCGTCTCGATGGTGACGGGCATCCCCGAAGACAAAATCCGGATTGTCTCACCCGACATCGGCGGCGGCTTCGGCAACAAGGTCCCCGTCTATCCGGGATACGTCGTCGCGACGGCCGCATCGGTGATCCTCGGCGTTCCGGTCAAGTGGATCGAGACGCGCACGGAAAATCTCACCTGCAGCGGTTTCGCACGTGACTACCATATGCGAGTTCAGATCGGCGCAACGGCGGCGGGGAACATAACGGCACTCAAGGTCACGACCGTCGCCGATCATGGTGCCTTCGACGCGGTGGCCGATCCGAGCAAATATCCGGCGGGCCTGTTCGGCATCGTCACGGGTTCGTACGACTTTCCGACGGCATTTACCGAGCTCGACGCGTACTTCACCAACAAGGCGCCGGGCGGCGTCGCCTATCGCTGCTCGTTCCGGGTGACCGAAGCGTCATACGCCATCGAACGCGGGATGGACATGCTCGCCCAGCGCCTGGGCATGGACGCGGCCGAATTCCGGTTGCTCAATTTCGTGAAGAAAGTTCAGTTCCCGTACCCCTCGCCGCTCGGCTTCGTTTACGACAGCGGTGATTATCACCTTACTCTGCGCAACGCGCTCGACAAAATCGGTTACAAAGAACTGCGCGCCGAACAGGCCGAAAAGCGCGCCCGCGGTGAGTACATGGGCATCGGGATATCAACCTTCACCGAAGCCGTCGGTGCGGGTCCCAGCAAGCTCTTCGACATCATGGGAATCAAGATGTTCGATAGCGCGGAGATTCGGATCCATCCCACCGGGTCGGGCATCGTGCGCACCGGTGCGCGGCACCAAGGGCAAGGTCACGAAACGACATGGGCGCAGATCGTCGCCGAAGAGCTCGGGCTCGATCCGCAAAACATACTCGTCGAAGAAGGCGACACGGATACGGCGCCTTACGGGCTCGGCACGTACGCCAGCCGCAGCACTCCGGTCGCCGGCGGCGCGATCGCACTCGCGGCACGCAAAGTGCGCGAAAAGGCGAAGAAGATCGCTGCGCACGTCCTCGAGGCATCCGAAGACGACATCGAGTGGGAGGATTATAAGTTCAAAGTAACCGGCGTGCCCGGCAAGAGCATCACGATGAAAGAAGTCGCCTTCGCCGCCTACACGAACCCGACGCCGGGCAGCGAACCGGGTCTCGAAGCGACGTTCTACTACGACCCGCCCAATATGACGTTTCCGCACGGCGCGTACATCGCGGTCGTGGACGTCGATGCCGAGACGGGCTACACCAAGGTGCGCCGGTTCCTCGCGATCGACGACTGCGGTACGATCATCAACCCGATGATCGTGGAGGGCCAGATCCACGGCGGCCTTACCGAGGGTTTCGCGATCGCCTTCATGCAAGAGATTCGCTTCGACGCGGCCGGGAATAACCTCAACACCAACTTTACCGAGTATCTGATACCGACGTCACTCGAGACGCCGCACTGGGAAACCGATAAAACGGTCACCCCTAGCCCGCATCATCCGATCGGCGCAAAGGGCGTCGGCGAAAGCCCCAATGTCGGCTCGCCGGCGGCTTTCGTGAATGCCGTCGTCGATGCGCTCGCGCCGCTGGGCGTCAAGCACATCGAGATGCCCTTGACGCGCGCGAAAGTTTGGCATGCGATTAAAGACGCTCGTGCAGCCGCGAGTGCACCCCTAGCGCAGAATGGAGCGACACACGCATGAATTTGGAATGGAAGGGCCAGGAACACATCGCCGCCGATAAAGCGACGACGTGGTCGTTCATCAACGATCCGGCGCTGATTTCGCAGTGCTTACCCGATTTGCTCGAAGCGAAAATCCATACGGCGCATGCCTTCGACGCGATCGTGCAAGTTTCGCTGGGTCCGGTACGCGGCAAATTCAAGTTCAAAATCGTGCTGGGGCCGCAACCCGGCGACTCCGATATGCACCTGACCATCAGCGGCGGCGGTTTGGGCAGCGTGGTCGACCTGCACGCCTCCGCGCACATTCTTGACAACGGCGACGGGACGACGATCTTGGATTGGACCGGCAAGGCGTCGCTGCGCGGACCGATCGCCACTGTTGGCGGGCGCGTCGTCGACGTGCAGGCGCAGCGGGTGATCAGCACGACGTTTGGCAACGTCAAGACGCATCTCGCGGGGGCCGCTTCCGCAACCGTATGAGCGCGCAGTTCTTCGATCGCATCGCCAACCTCGAACGCGAGCATGCAAGCTTCGCGATCGCGACGGTTGTCGCGCGGCAGGCGCCCGTCAGTTCGCATTTGGGCGATCGCGCGTTGGTCTTTGCCGACGGCCACATGGAGGGCTTCATCGGCGGTTCGTGTTCGCGCGATATCGTCCGGCGGCAGGCGCTCGGGGCGATTCGCAACCGGCTGCCGGTGCTGCTCCAGATTCGTCGCGATTCGAGAACGGTGCCGGCTGTGGTTCCCCCCGAAACGGTGCTCGCTGACGACTGCGGTAACGACCACGCGGCAGCGGTGTGTAATGAGCGTGAACCCGCGGTCCCGGGCACCGAACGTGTGGTCATTCCGATGAGCTGCTCATCCGAAGGTGCCGTCGACGTCTACATCGAGCCGCGGGTCCCGCTGCGGCGCTTGATCGTGGTCGGCTTCACACCAGTCGCGGAAGCCGTCGCACGAATGGCGTCGGCGCTCGATTATAGCGTCGTGCGGGTTGTCGTCGACGATGAGATACGTGACCTCGGCACGGCCTCCGGCCTGCAGATCGTCCCGTTGACCGCGTTGCGTGGCTTCCTCGATGCGCTCGATGAGGGCGAACGCGAAACACTAGTCGCCGTGGTCGCCTCGCAAGGTCACTACGACGAACTCGCGCTCGAAACACTGCAGGCGTACGACATCGCATTCATGGGACTGCTGGCCAGCCGGCGGCGCGCGGCGAACGTCATCGGCGTCCTGGCACAGCAGGGCGTCGCCGCCGAGCGCCTCGCGATGATTCGCTATCCGGTCGGCCTCGATATCGGCGCCCGCAGCCCGGGTGAAGTCGCGGTCTCGATCCTGGCCGAGATTATCGGCAACACGCCCAGCAGCCTGGGTGGCGGCACGCGAACCTCCGCGGCGGAGCGGGGGTCGGGTGTCGTTGCAAGTCGGACCGCGATCGATCCGGTCTGCAAAATGGAAGTCGAAACGGCGGCAGCGCTCTATCACATCGAGCATGCCGCACAGACGTACTATTTTTGCTGCGCGGGTTGCCGCGCTTCGTTCGCCGCGGATCCGGCTCGCTATCTCCCAACCAGCGTCCCGATTCCGCAGTAGGGTATGACCGTCGCAAACCGCGTCGCCGCCCACTGCTGCCTTGCTTAAGAACGGTCGCAGCAAAAGAGCGTGTCTTGCTCGTCGGGCCATGCCGTTCGGCCATTGTCAGGTCACTCGGGAACTGGGGCATCGTGATAGCTGAGCGCATCCGCGCGTCCTTCGCCGAGCGTGGTTTCATCTCGGGCGACGACCTAGGTACGGCCCTCGAGCTGTCACTGGCGCTCGAAAAGCCGCTGCTCATTGAAGGCCCGGCAGGTGTCGGGAAGACCGCAAGCGCGAAAGTCCTTGCCGATGTGTTGGGCACGCGGCTCATCCGGCTGCAGTGCTACGAAGGCCTGGACGCCGCAACCGCGCTCTACGAGTGGAATTATCCCAAGCAGCTATTGCGTATTCGCCTGACCGAAAACGACGGAACGTCGGCGGAGTCACGCGAGGCGCAGATCTTCAGCGAAGCGTTTCTGCTGCGCCGTCCGTTGCTTGAGGCGATTACCCAGGACCGCGCACCGGTGCTGCTCATCGACGAAGTCGATCGCGCCGACGAAGCCTTCGAGGCGTTCTTGCTCGAACTACTCGGGGAATTCCAAGTCACCATTCCCGAGCTCGGCACGATTACGGCGCGGTCCCGGCCAGCGGTGATTCTTACCTCAAATCGGACGCGCGAACTTTCTGACGCACTGCGCCGCCGCTGCTTGTACCTTTGGCTCGACTACCCGACGCGGGAACAGGAAATCGCGATTCTGCGCGCCCGGCTCCCAGAGATCGACGTGCGGCTGGCCACGCAGATCGCGACGTTCATGGACTTTCTGCGCGATCAACCATTGCGCAAAGTTCCTGGGGTCGCTGAGAGTCTCGATTGGGCCCTGGCGCTAACCCGCCTTCACCGCGATGCGCTCGACGAGCAGACACTTGAAAAAACCTTAGGCTGCATTCTCAAGGTTCAGGAGGATTGGGCATTCCTTCGTGCTCAGTCGGCGCGCTATGCGCCGCTGCTGTCAAACGGAGTGGCCCCGCAGCCGGTGCAAAAGCCCATCGAATCGGATTACGGCATCGGCTCCGTGCGGGCGCGCCGCGGGTAGGCGTGTCAGGATCGAACACAGCGGCAACACGGCAAGTTCGGCTTTGAGCAAACTCACGGACAATCTCTCCACGAACGTCGCGGCGTTTTGCGGCCTGTTACGCAACGAACACGGTTTTGCCATTGGCCATCGCGAGGCGGAAGATGCGCTACGCGCGCTCGACGTAATCGGCATAAACGACTGCAATCGTGTCCGTTCCGCATTGCGCCTCGTTTGCTGCGGTACGTACGCGCAAACGCGGGTTTTCGATCGCGCGTTCGATGCGTTTTTCCTTGCGTCACGGCCCGGCGTGCCCCAACCGGCGCTCGCTCCACGCCACACGCGACCCGGTCGCGAGAAACAGAAAGGGTCCGCGGACGAGCGCCCAGGCGCACGACCGAAGACGCCGCCTGACGAAGGGACCGCGGGCGACGGGGCTCCCCCAGTCCAACGTCGCGCGGTCGATGACGAGCCCAACGACCCGAACCCGTGGGACTTGCTGCGCGCGCGCTATAGTCCCGTCGCCGCCAGCGGCGGTTCGCTGCGCATCGATCCCGTGCGTGCCGCCGACATGCGGTCGGCCGCGCTACGCATGGTGCAAAGTGTACGCCTTGGACGTTCGCGGCGTTGGAAGTCGATGGACCGCGGCGGTCGCTTTGACATGCGCCGCACGATCCGCGCAAGTCTCGAGACGGGCGGCGACCCGGTCGCATTGCGTTTCCTCGGCCATCCGTTGCGCAATCCGCGATTCGTCGTGTTGATCGATGGCAGCCGGTCGATGGCCGAGCACACCGGAGTCATGGTTGAATTTACGGCAGCACTCTGCGAACGCTCGGCGCGCACAAAGGCCTTCTTGTTCAGCACGGCGCTGCGCGACGTCACGAGCGAACTCGGTACAGCGCTGCACGCCGGCACCAATCTTGCCAATCTCGGTGAGGCCTGGGGCGGCGGGACGAAAATCGGCGCGAATCTTGCGACCTTCGTTGCCGAGCACGGGACACGGTTGCTGACGCCGGAAACCGTGATTCTCGTGTTCAGTGACGGTCTCGACGTCGGTGACGTTCCGGTGCTCAAACGCGCGCTGGCCGAGATCGACCGCCGGTCGGCCGGAATCGTCTGGCTGAATCCGCACGCCGCTTCCCCCGGCTTTGCTCCGGCATCGCGCGGAATGCGTGCGGCGCTGCCGTTCATCACGTTGCTTTGCGCGGCAAATGAGCCGCAGGGATTCGAGACCCTCGCCAGGCGAATTGCGCAGACTTCGCGCATACGGGGCCGCCGCGGCTAAATTCCGAGAGCGGCGGTTGATCCGGCGTATCGGCCGCGCGGCGCCGCTAATGGCTTTGGGTTGCGGCTGGCGGTAACGACCGCATTCTGCAGCGACGGCGTGAGGCCCATGGACCGCGAATTCTGGGCGGGGTGCGCGCCGTTCGTCCGCCTGCGTCGTCGTCCTGGGGGTTCTGGGATGCCGGTTGTTTGGATGGGGATCGACGTCGGCACGCTACCGTCGAAGGCGCCGGACCGCGCTGCGATGGAAGCGCCCGTCGACCGTCGAAGCCTCCGGACGAGCGTGTTCCGATCGGCACGCCGCTTTCGTTCGTGTCGCGAAACGGTCGAACGCACGGCTATGAGGATGAACTGATGGCGAAAGGCAAAGAAGCCAAAAAAGAAAAGAAAAAACCCAAAAAGGACGCGAAACCCAAAGCCAAGTAGGGGCGCGCGTACCGCCGGCCGCGCTTCACGCGCGGACCGGCGGCACGTCCCAAAAAACGAGCTCCGCGTCACCGGAGACCTCGAGCGAGTCGATCTGCCGCATTCGCACGGCGTCGCCGGCGCCCAGCTTCGCGGTATGCACGTCGCCCGCGCGCTCGCGCGCGATAACGGTCGCCGTGCCTTTGCCGACAAAGAGAAAGCCGAACCGCTCCGGCCCGAAGAGATGGGTAACGTGCGCGCTCTCGAGTTGCGCCACGCGCAGCGTCGCGGTCTGCGTCAAACGAATCGGCGCAGCGTGCACTTCGCCCGACGCGACGACCAGCCAGCGGTTGTGGCGCGCGGCGCGGTCGAAGTCGAATTGTCCGTAGGTGGGTTGCGCGTTGAGTTGGCCCGGCAACACCCACATCTGCACGAAGTGCAGTTCGCGCTCGCTCGACGCGTTGTACTCCGAGTGTCGCAGACCGGTGCCCGCGCTCATGTACTGAACGCCGCCGGCTTCCACGATGCCGTGGCTGCCCAGCGTGTCGCGATGTTCGAGCTTGCCGTCGAACACGTAGGTGACGATCTCCATGTTCGCATGCGGATGCGTCGGAAAACCCTTGCCGGGTGCGACGCGGTCGTCGTTGAAGACGCGCAGCGCGCCCCACTGCATGTTCGCGGGATCGACATACTCCGCGAAGCTGAACGAGTGATAGGTCTTGAGCCAGCCGTGATCGCCGTAGAAGCGTGCGGTGCTCTTTTGAACGGCGAAGGCCGTCGTCGCGATTGCCATGCCCCCTACGACCCGCCTGCCGGGCGAAACGGTGGCGGGAAGCATGCCTTGGGCCGGGCTGTCCGGGCCAAGCGGGCCGCAGAGCGGTCTTTCGTGGGTGTGTAAGGTCGCGTTCGGCCGGGTAGGAACCACGAGGTTCATTCCCCTCCTAGCTGCCGATTGGATTCCGCTTCCTGTGACCGTTGCCGCTCGCTCCACCGTCCGTGAAGGTCTGCCGTATCCGCAAGGCGCCAAGTGGGATGGGCGGGGCACGAACTTCGCGCTCTTTTCGGCCAACGCGACAAAGGTCGAACTGTGCTTGTTCGACTCGACGGGAACGCGCGAAGTCGAGCGCATCGTGCTGCCCGAATACACCGATGAGATTTTTCACGGGTATTTGCCCGACGTCGGTCCCGGAACGATCTACGGTTATCGCGTCTACGGTCCGTACGATCCGCAAAACGGCCATCGCTTCAATCACAACAAGCTGCTGCTCGATCCGTACGCCCGGGCGCATGTCGGTAAACTGACGTGGGATCCCGCGTGTTTCGGGTACACGCTGGGCGCCAAAGACGAAGACCTCTCGTTCGACGAGCGCGACAGCGCGCCGTTCGTGCCCAAGTGCGTCGTCGTCGATGAGAATTTCGAGTGGCACGGTGAACGCCTGCGGCGCGTCGTTCCGTGGGAAGCGACCATCGTGTACGAAACGCACGTGCGCGGCTATACCAAGCTGCATCCAGCCGTTCCCAAAGAGTTGCGCGGCACGTACGCCGGACTCGGATCACCGGCGGTCGTCGATTACATCAAGAAGCTCGGCGTCACGTCGGTCGAACTGCTGCCCGTGCATGCCTTCGTGAGCGACGATCTGCTGCTGCAGAAAGGCCTCACGAATTACTGGGGGTACAACACGATCGGCTTCTTCGCACCCGATCCGCGCTACGCCCACGGGCCGCATCGCATCCTCGCCGAGTTCAAAGAGATGGTCGCGCGCTTCCACGAAGCCGGTCTCGAAGTCATTCTCGACGTCGTCTACAATCACACTGCCGAAGGCAACGAACGCGGCGCGACGCTGTCGTTTCGCGGCATCGATAATGCGTCGTACTACCGGCTCATGCCCGAGCAGAAACGCTACTACATCAACGATACGGGTACCGGAAATACGTTCAACCTCTCGCACGCGCGCGTCATCCAACTCGTGACCGACAGCCTTCGCTACTGGGTCAACGAGATGCACGTCGACGGGTTTCGCTTCGATCTGGGGACGGTTCTGGCGCGCGAAACCGACGGCTTCGACATGGAGAGCGGTTTTCTCAAAGCGGTCGGTCAGGATCCGGTGCTCAACGCGGTGAAGCTCATCGCCGAACCGTGGGATATCGGCCCGGGTGGCTATCAGGTCGGTGCTTTCCCGCCCGGCTGGACGGAGTGGAACGATCGGTTTCGCGACACCGTGCGCGATTTCTGGCGCGGGGACGCTTCGGCGGCGGAGCTCGCGCCGCGGCTCTGCGCGTCGCCCGATTTCTTCAACCACCACGGGCGTAAGCCGCGCTCGTCGGTCAACTTCGTCACCGCGCACGACGGCTTCACGCTCAACGATCTGGTGACGTACAATGAGAAACATAACGACGCCAACGGTGAAAATAACAACGACGGCAGTTCGGACAATCGGTCCTGGAACTGCGGCGTCGAGGGGCCGACGAACGACCCCGCGATTCTGGGGCTGCGCGGGCGGCAGATGCGCAATTTGCTCGCCACGCTGCTCTTGTCGCAGGGAACGCCGATGGTCGTCGCGGGTGACGAGTTCGCCCGCACCCAGCAGGGCAACAACAACGCCTACTGTCAGGACAGCGACATCAGTTGGGTGCACTGGACGCTCGACGACGCCGCCGCGCGCCAAGTGCGGTTCGTGACGCGGCTTGCCGGGCTGCGTCGCGAGTATCCGATTTTGCACCGCAGCCGCTTCCTGACCGGAGAATACAACGCCGATCTCGACGTCAAGGATGTGACCTGGATCGATGCCTCCGGCGTCGAGATGCGTGAAGAGACCTGGAAAGACGCCTCGACGCGTTGCTTCGGCATGATGATCGACGGCCGCGCGCAGCCGACGGGTCTGCACCAAAAGGGCAGCGACGCGACCGCGCTCATCGTGTTCAACGCGCACCACGAAGTGGTGTCGTTCACGTTGCCGGAGTGCGCGGGCGGAACGCGCTGGTCGCTGCTCATCGATACCAATGCCGAGGAGCCCGCGCCGGGCGCCGTTGCTCCCACCTTTGAAGCCCACGACGTCTACGAAACGACGGCGCGCTCGCTGCTGCTCTTCGCGCTCCAATCGGCCGCCGCGTAGCAACTCGTCGCGCGGGGCATCACGGAATGGATGGCACACAAGTCGGTGCGAACCCCTGCCGAATCGGCTCGCAGCAGCAGCTCACCCGGCGACTTCGAGCAACCTGAGTCCCCAAGCGCGCAGTTCGACGCGCTCGCGCGCGCGTACGGGATCGAATCCGACTTCGTCGATGCGCGAGCCGTCGTACGGCGAACGTCCGACGAAACGAAGCGCGCGTTGCTCGCGGCGATGGGCGTGCGCGCCGACTCGGCCGGGGGCGTCAGCGCAGCCCTCGACGCCTTGAACTCCGAGGCGTGGCGCTCGGGCTGCCGCCGGTCGCCGTTACCGCGCTGCCCGCGACGATCCCGGTGGTGCTGCCGCGCGGCCACGCTGCGCTCGATTGGCGTGTCGCGCTCGAAGACGGCGGCGTCGCGCGCGGCCGCGCCGAAGCGACCGCCCTCGGACTGCTCGAGTGCACGGAGCGCGATGGCCGGATGCTCGAGCGGCGCTCGCTCACGCTCGGCGGGTCGCTGCCGCTGGGCTATCATCGTGTGTCGATCGACGGCTTGGGCGGCGCGGCGGGGCTGATCGTCACGCCGGCGGCGTGTTATATCCCGCCGGCGGTCGCCGCCGGCGAACAACTGGGCGGCATCGCGATTCAACTGTACTTGCTGCGTTCCGGACAAAATTGGGGCATCGGCGACTTCGGCGATCTGCGGACGTTCGTCGAGTTGGTCGCGGCGCGCGGCGCAGACGTCGTCGGCCTCAACCCGCTGCACGCGATGTTCGCGGACAACCCCGAACACGCCAGCCCCTATTCGCCGGCGAGCCGCATCTTGCTCAACGTGCTCAACATCGACGTCGCCGCCGTGCCGGAGTTCGCGAAGTCGTACGCCGCGCGCGCTCGGCTTGCCGAGCCCCCCGTCGCGGCCGCGCTCGCCGCTTGTGGCTCGGCCGAGTGGGTCGACTACTCCGCGGTCAGCGCGCTCAAGCTCGAAATTTTGGGCCTCCTCCGCGAGGCATTCGCCGCTGAGGCGGAACCGGACCGGCAAGCGGCCTTCGCCGCGTTCCGTGCCGCCGCGACGCCGGCGCAAGAGCGCACGTACACCTTCCTGGCGCTGCGCGAGTGGTTTGCCGCGCGCGATCCCGAACTGGCGGCGTGGCAGCGGTGGCCGGCCGCCCGGCAAACGCGCGCGACGGACCGCGCGGCGTTCCTGACGGCACTGCGAGCGGCCGGCTTGCTCGTCGCCGGCGACCGGCCCGATTCCGACGCGCTCTTCATCGCGGCGCATGAGTTCCTAGCGCGCAGCGGCGCGGCGCTGGTGATCGCGCAAATCGACGACATCACCGCGGAGATCGAGCCCGTCAACGTTCCGACGACCGCCGGCGAACGGCCGAATTGGCGTCGCCGGCTGTCGCGCAGCGTCGAGCAGCTCGCCGACGACCCGCGCTTCGCGCAGACGTTCGCGATCTTCGCGCGGGCGCGGCGCACGCGCTTATCCATTGGGTGAAGCGCCGAGCGCGAATCCCAGCGTTCTGCCCAAGACGCAAGCGCGGCGCGGCGCGAAGCATTTGTCATGGCACGCATACCGCTTCGTCACGAAGACGATCCGACGACCGATCCGGCGATTCTCGCGGCACTCGACCGCATCGCCACGAGCGGTTTTCCAACGTTCAATGTGTTTCGCGCACTGGCCAACAAGCCGGCCGCGCTCGACGGATTCATGGCCTACGTGATGGCGATCTACAACACCGGCAGCGGAGCGGGCTTTTCGACGATAACGCCCAAAGAAACGGAACTCGCCTATACGACCGCGACCGTTGCGAACAATTGCCACTATTGAATTCCCACCCACATCATGCTCGGTCGGAGCGTGGGATTAACGGAAGAACAGCTCGCGCATCTGGGCGACGACCCCTTACCCGAGGGCGTGTATTCGCCGTCCGAAGCGGCGATCGTGCGTTACGCGCGTCAGTCGACGCTGCACATCACGATCGACGACGCGCTGTATGCGGAGCTGGCGACCTACTTTAGCCGGCAGCAGATCATCGACATCTGTCTGGTCGTCGGTCAGAGCAATGTGGTGAATCGCTTTCACGCAACGTTCCTCACCGACGTCGATCCGTCGACGATCGAAACCGTCAACGCGCCGGGAACGTGTCCGATCCCGCTCCCCGAATACGCCAAAGCGTCGGCGGAAAGAACCTAACTCCCGACCGGGTTTACGCGGATCCGCTGCGGGCCGGGGTTTTGCGCAGCACGCGCAGATCACCGGTCCGCAGCGTAACGCCGGTCGCATCGAAGAATTCGAGCAGCGGCACGGCATATTTGCGCGAGGTTCCGGTAAGCGTTCGAAATTCCGCGACGGTGATGTGCCCGTTGCGGCGCAGCGCGCTCTCGAGCTGACCGCGAATCGCCGCGATGTGCGCTCCGCGGTAGACGAAATCGGCAACTTTCGAGAGCGTCCCGGCGGCGACGAGCGTTTCGAAGGCCGGACCGAGCTCCGGCACGTCGCTGGCCCGGATCGCGGCGCGCAGTTCGTCGAACGGAATCGGCGCCGGCCCGGCCGCCTCGCGCGCGGCGAAGGCTTTATCGAAGAAGGCGTGCTGCTGCGGACTCAGGCGCGGGCTGAAATCGAGCGTTGAATAGTAGCCGCCGCGGTACGCGAGCGCGCCGTTTTCGACGCAGCCGGCCAAGACGCGCACCAGCGCGCTTTCGGAAATTGCCGCCGCTTTCGCAAGCGCGATCGACGTGCTGCCCAGCAGCCACGGCCGTTCGGCTTGCCGCTCGCGCAGCCGCTCGACGACGCGCGCGAGGAGGTCGTCGGCGACCTGGGCAGCGATAAACGCCGGTGGTTTGTTCAGCGTGCGCACGCGCCCATCGGCGACGAGTTCGGCCAGCCGCGTTCGGGCCCCGGCCTCGGCGATGTTTGCGGCCGCGCCGGCTTGGCCCGCATCGGCGCCGCTGGGTCCCGCCGCGACGAGCGCCACGAGGATGGCGGTGCGTTCGCGTTCGTCCGCGGAGACTTCGGGCGACACATCTTCGCCGGAGGGTGTCGGCTCGCCGGCGCTCGCCGCGGCGAGGGTTCCGCCGCCCAGCAGTTGCATCGGCGACACGCGCCGCACGACGAACGGCATGTCGGGAATGACGACCGTCGGCGCGCGCAGGTGGAGCACGGCCGGGACGGGTGCCGGCCCGTCCGGCGCGCGGTCGAAAACGAGGGTTCCCAGGATCTCGGCGGCACCGATGTGGGCGCGCACGGGCGTGCGCCGCCGCAGCACGCCGAGCGCAGCCGGCAGCGCCCGAAAGACGACGCGAAAGCTGGCCGCCGGCGCGAGCTGCGGGCTTGCCAGCACGGCGCCCCGGGACAGCTCGGCCGTGTCGATATTCGGCAGGTTGAGCGCGACGCGCGTTCCGCCCGAAACGCGCTCGAACGGCGTGCCGAAGACATGCACGCCGCGCACGCGAACGCCGCGGCCCGGCGGCGACAACGCCAGCACGTCGCCGGTCGCGATCGTTCCTTGCATGAGCGTTCCGGTGACGACCGTTCCATGACCGGCGAGCGCGAAAACACGGTCGATCGGCAGATACGGCGGCGCGCCCGGCGCACGCGCCGGCAGCGCGATGAGCGCCGCGCGAATCGCGTCGCATAAAGCCGGCAGGCCCGCTCCGGTCAACGCCGATACCGCGATGAGCGGTGCATCGGCGGCGGACGTGCCGGCGACCGCCGCGCGCACGCGCGTCGTCACCCGTTCGGTTTCCGCGGCGTCGACCGTATCGCTCTTCGTCAAGACAATGAGCGTGCTGCGCGCCGCCAGATAGTCGAGGATCGCCAGGTGCTCGAGCGTTTGCGCTCGCGGTCCTTCGTTGGCGGCGATGACGAGCAGCACGAGTTCCATGCCGGCCGCGCCGGCGAGCATGTTGTGCAAAAAGCGCTCGTGCCCCGGAACGTCGATCATGCCGGCCTCGATGCCGGCGCCCAAGTCGAGCCGCGCGAAGCCCAGGTCCAGCGTCATGCCGCGACGCTGTTCTTCGGCCCAGCGGTCGGGATCGGTGCCGGTCAGCGCGCGGACCAGCGCCGACTTGCCGTGATCGACGTGGCCGGCCGTGCCGATGATGTGCATGCGCGCTACGCCGCCAGCTCGCGCCTCAGCGCGGCGGCCACGCGGTCATCGTCGGCGGCGGAGATGGTGCGCAGATCGAGGATCACGGCACCGTCGACGATACGTGCGACGATGGCCGGCCGCCCGCGCCGCAATCCGGCCGCCAACCCCTCGGCGTGCGCGGCAGGCGGCCGGACCGCGACGCCGGCCGATCCGATCTGGGTTTGGGGCAGCGTTCCGCCGCCCACGAAGCCCGCGGTCTCAACCGGCACAGCGAAGCGCTCCGCGTCGCCGAGCGCGCGGCACAGACGCTGGGCGCGGGCGCGCAGCGCGTCGAGCGGCTGGGCGAGCATCGCGTAGAGCGGGATGCGTTCGACGCCGCCCGGCTCGGCATATAACAGCAGCGTGGCGCCAAACGCCGCCAGCGTCGCCTTGTCGACGCGCAGCGCGCGCAAGAGCGGGTTCGCCCGCAGCCGGGCGACCGCTGCGGTGTTGCCGACGATCGCGCCGGCCTGCGGTCCGCCCAGCAGTTTGTCGCCCGAGAAGGCCACGAGATCGACGCCGTCGGCCACCGCTTCGCGCACGGTCCGCTCGTGCGGCAGACCGTATGCGGCGAGATCGACGAGCGCGCCGGTGCCCAAATCCTCGAGCGTCGGAATGCCGGCGCGGGCCCCCAGCGTCGCGAGATCGCTTGGCGCGACGTCCGCGGTGAACCCCTCGATGCGGAAGTTGGAGCGGTGACTGCGCAGCAGCAGCGCCGTGTCGACGGTCAGCGCGCGCTCGAAGTCCCGCAGGTAGACGCGGTTCGTCGTGCCCACTTCGACGAGCGTCGCGCCGCTGCGCGCGAGCACGTCGGGCAGCCGGAAGCCGCCGCCGATCTCGATGAGCTCGTTGCGGGCGACCACGACTTCGCGGCCCTTGGCGAACGTATCGAGGACGAGCAGGATCGCGGCGGCGCAATTATTGACGAGCAGTCCGTCCCGCGCTCCGGTCGTTTCGCGCAGCAGCCGCGTCACGCGATCGTAGCGCGAGCCGCGGGTGCCGCTTTCGAGATCGAATTCGAGGTTCGAGTAGCCGCCGCCGATCGCCCCGGCCGCCGCGACGGCCTCGGCGGCCAGCGGAGCGCGGCCGAGATTGGTGTGCAGCAAGATACCCGTCGCGTTGATGACTTGGAGCAGCCCCGCAGCTTCCTCGGCGTCAAGTCGCGCCGCGATGCGCTCGAGCAGCACGCCGTAGGCTGGAACGTCCGCTGCGCTGTCGCCGGCGATGTCGGCGCCGGGTCCGCCGACTTCCCGCCGAACCGCGTCGAGAACGCCGGCGACGGCGGTCTTGACCGCGCCCGGTCCAAGCCTGCGCGCGTAGGGCGCGAGACCGGGCTCATCGAGCAGGCGATGGACCGCGGGGAGCTGCCGCAGGTTCGACGGGTGTGGGTTCACCGTGTGTATCGTTGCACGCAAAGCGGCTCGTCACCGTTAGGGGAAGTGCTTTATCTTCGAGCGCGAATGTCCGGATGCCGGTGCCGCTGTGCCACGGACGCCGTGCTGCTCGTCGCTACGGGCAAGTGCCGCTTGTCGCCACGGAAAGGAGGACGCGCATCAAACTCACCACGCTTTCGTCGAGCGGCGGTTGAGCAAGTAAAGTCGGCTCCGCCGATCTGGCGCACGTGTTGCGCCGCTTGCCCGTCAGCGACGACCCCAACGTTCTCGTCGGCTACGCAACGAGCGACGATGCCGGCGTGTACCGCCTAAACGATGATTTGGCGATTGTCCAAACCGTCGACTTTTTTACGCCCATTGTCGACGACCCGTTCGATTTCGGCCGGATCGCTGCGACCAACGCGCTCTCGGATCTCTATGCGATGGGAGCGACGCCGCTCACCGCGCTCAACATCGCCTGCTTCCCGATTGCAGCGCACGGCGGCGAGGCGTTGACGGAAATTCTCGCGGGCGGAGCCGCCGTTGCGCGAGCCGCGCGTGTGGCAATAATCGGCGGCCACACGATCGAAGACGCCGAACCCAAGTACGGCATGGCGGTGACTGGCCGGATCCATCCGGCGCGCATCGTCACCAACGCCGGAGCGCGTCCGGGCGACATTCTTTTCCTCACCAAACCGCTGGGGACGGGCATTCTGGGTTCGGCGCTCAAGAGCGGTGCTGTTGACGCCGCGGCGTTGAGCGAAGGCGNNCGCCCGCGCTGGCCGAGGCCGTGGGCTGGATGACGACCCTCAACGCCGGCGCGGCACGCGCGATGCTCGCCGCGGGGGCGCACGCCGCCACCGACGTCTCGGGCTTCGGTCTGCTTGGCCACGCGAACGAGATCGCACGCGCGAGCGGCGTGCGCATACGGATCGAGGCGTCGCGCGTGCCGGTCATGCCGCTCGTCCGCGATCTGATCGCCGGCGGCACGTTTCCCGGCGGGTCACGGCGCAACGCCGCCGAGCACGCCGCGTTCACGGATTTTGCCGGCGATGTCGCGCCGGAACTGCGCTTGGCGCTCAGCGATGCCCAGACCAGCGGCGGNNCTCCTCATCACGGTCGCTGCCGAACGCGCGGACCGACTGCGCGCGGCGTTCGCGCGCGAGGCGGTGTTTTTCGCCGAGATCGGAACGGTCGAGAGCGGCAGCGGTTTGGCCGTCGCTGCCTAGCCGGGTGGCGTCGCGCGGCGTAGACCGATCGCGTCGCGTCGACCGGCGTTATTCGCGGCGCCGGCCGAGGCTGAGGATGCGCCGCGTTTGGCCGGTGTGGA
>PLAE01000215.1 GCA_003134035.1 Candidatus Velthaea versatilis | reverse complement strand
GCGGCATCGGCGTGCAAGACGCGCGCTGCCGCGACGATGGCATCGATGTTGCCCGCATCGATGAGCATTGCCTCGGAGCCGTCCCGGATCGCCATCTCCGTAGCGCCGGCTCGCGACGAGATGCTCGGCAAACCGGCCCGCATCGATTCGAGCAGCGACAAACTCAGACCCTCGAAGTACGATGCTTGCAGATACACGTCGAGCGCGGCGAGATACCCCGCGTTGTCGGCCTGATACCCGACGAAGCGCACATTGGGCAAGCCGCATTGCGCCACGTCGTTCGTCAAGGCCCCCGAACCCGCAATGGCCCAAATGATCGGCTCGCCGGCCGTGCGTCGCGCAGCGGCCAAAACGTCGAGAATGCCTTTGTTCTTCGTGAGGCGCCCGAGCGATCCGATCACCGTCGCATCCGGTGGGAAACCAAGGCGCGCTCGGGCCGCGAGCCGTTCGGCGCCGCCGGGCACCGGCCCATTGGAGATGGCGTTCTGAACGAAGACGAGCCGGCGCGGCCGCAACGCCGCGGGAAAGCGCGCGATCATCGCGGGATCGGTTACGGTGACGACGTCGCTCAATGCCGCAGTCAGCCGGTCGAACGCAAAATACGCGTCGAGCGCAACGCTGCGGTCGACCCACCCGTGACAGGTTGAAACCAGCTTGCGCATCGGCGCACCCGACGCGCGCGCCAGCCGGCCGACGATGTTCGCTTTATACTCGTGCGTGTGAACGACCGCCGGCTCGCCGTCGGCCAGGATGCGCCGAAATTGGGCCAACGCGCGCAGCGGCAGACGCCGGTGGGCCGAGTCCAACGCGTGAACGCGGAATCCGGCCGCTTCCATGGTGCGGTCCAGCAATCCCGAGGTGAAGGTCACCAGCTCCGCGTCGATCTGCCCGCTTGCGCGCTGCGCCTCCATGAGCGACACGATGACATTCTCTTTGCCCCACAGCCGATCCGCGGCGCCGGCCGAATCGACGAAATGCAGGACGCGAATCTTTTCATCGACCGGCGTGCGCGAAAGGGCTGTTGCCAGACCGTTCGACGTGCGTGAGATCTTCATCTGCGGCGGCCGATAACGCGCGGCGAGAACGGACGGGACGTCGAGCATGGACAGCGATCCTTGGGCACGGTGAAGACATTCCGGGAACACGGTAAGAGATTCCCGGGAAGCCGGCGCCGCCTCACGTATCGAACGTCTCGCGCGCTGGCGACCGAAGCCCTCGCGGCCGCCGCTCCGAGCCGGCCGCGCCCGCCCTGCCTCCTGTTTTTAACCGGCTTTTTCGAGCGGCGGCACGTTCATCGCGCGGATCGCCCGGCTGTACTCCTCCACGAGCGCCGCAGCGTGACGCGACCAGCCGTAGGTCGCCTCGACCCAGGCCTGCGCCGAGAGCGCCTGCCGCTCGCGCAGCGCGCGGTCGTTCAAGAGCAGTGAGATCGCGTCGACCAACTGCGCGGCGTCCGACCCGACCGCGACGTCTCGGCCGGCGACGGCACCGATCCCGCGATTCGCAAACTCGGTGGTCACGACGGGTGCCCCCGTCGCCATCGCTTCGAGCAGCTTGTTCTGCATGCCCGAACCGCACCGGATCGGACACACCGCGATCGTGGCGCGGTGAAGGTAGGGCACCATGCTCTCAACCCGCCCAGTGACCTCGATTCCGGGTTGGCGCGCGAGCGCGAGCACGGCCGGAGACGGCCGGGCGCCGACGATCACCAAGCGCAGATCCGGCTGGTGCGACTTGAGCTCAGGCCAGCACTCCGCGGCGAACCACGTCACGGCATCCACGTTCGGCTGGTAGCCCATGTTGCCGGTGAAGACCAGCGTCTGGGCATCGCGTTCGCCCGAATAAAAAGGAAAAGCGGCCAAATCGACGCCGTTGGGAATGATCGCCAAACCCGGGACGCCGATCGCCTTGCGGTCGAGGTCGGCGATCACGAAACCGCCGGCCGCGCGGTGCGCGATTTCTCGCTCGTACGCGGTGACGCGGGCTAACTCGATGTCGTAGACGCGCCGTTTGAGCGGGCCGACCAACGCGCGGCGGGTCGAGATGTTGGCGGCGAAGGAGTCCATGAAATCGACCACGACCGGGACGTCCGGAGCCGCGAAGACCGCCGGCCCGACCCGAATGGTCATGGCGTGGATGACATCGAACTTCTGACGGCGGGCAGCCCGTTCGACCGTCGCCTGGAGTTCGGGCGCGAGGAAATAGAGGACTTGCAGCGGCAAGCGCGATCCGATGCCGAGCGCGGCTACCGTCGCGAAGGAACGGGCGCGCCCGACCTTCACCACCTCGATACCAGAACAATATTTTTGCATCTCGGCGAACGCCGACGGGGGAACGGCATTCTCGGCGACGGCGATTAAATGGACGGAATGCTCGCGGCTAAGTTCGCGGATCTGATAGTAGGCGCGCAACGTGTCGCCTTTGGTAATCGGAAACGGAAACCGCGCCGTGACAAAACAGATATTCATCGAAAAGGCCCTGCCCGGGTTCGTGTAGCGAAAAGGATTACACTAGTCGTCGGCGATTCAGAAACCGATCACAGGTACCGAACATCCTGCTAGTGGGTAACGGGAGCAGGCGCGAGCGGGTTGAACTTCCCCGGCAACCGGCACGTTGATGATGCCATGAAGGCGTGCCGTCCCTCGAATCGGCAGCCAAACCGGCAGTGTCGTTGACGAGCCTCGCGCCGGGACCGCTTGCGCACCCAGCGCGACTCCTTGCACACCAAGCGGTGAGGAGCCTCACAATCCCAAGAGTACAGTCGGCGCTTCCCCGCCTGGAGCGGCCGATCCGGTGTAAGAAATAAGTACACAAGTCCCAAGCAGCCAGGCGACACGGTCCGTGATTCGCGGCTCCCGTTACGGTAAGTCCTTAAGCGTCATCTCCATAAAGCAAGGAATCCCCGTGTTTCGATTGCTGACCTCGTTGGTTGCCGCTAGCTTTATCGCTGTCGCGAGTACGCCGCCCCCCGCTTCTGCCGCCGGAGACGCGCAGCAGCCCGCTGGGGCGTCCCCGGTCGCCGCGCGGCCCGACGAAGCGTACCTGATCCACGGCGGCGACGAGATCAACGTCATCGTTTACGGCGAGAAAGACCTCAGCCAAGCCGTAACGGTCCTGCCGAGCGGAACGATCAGCTACCCGCTTATCGGTGAAGTCCACATCGGCGGAGAGACGCCGACGCAAGCAGCCGCCACGCTCTCGACCAGTTTGAAACACTACCTGCGCCAGCCGCAGGTTTCGGTCGTCGTCGTAAAGGAAGGACCTCTTGAGGTCCTCGTCCTTGGGAACGTCGTCAAGCCGGGCAAATACGAACTGCCGTCGCGCAGCCGGCTCACCGATGCCCTCGCGAGCGCCGGCGGACTTGGCCCGACCGACGGCAGTTTTCCGAGTGCCCGGATCGGCAACTCGCATGGCGACGTTAGAGATATCTCACTCCAAAAACTGCTGCGGGACGGCGACACCACCCAGAACGTGCCCGTGACCGACGAGATGACCGTCTATGTACCAAGCCCCAACACCCTCCCGATCCAGGTTTTGGGTGCGGTTGAAAAGCCGGGCGAGGTCCTCGTGCATGAAGGCGACCGGCTATCCGTGGCAATTGCCCGCGCCGGTGAAGGATCCAACTCGAACGCGGATTTGAACCACATCACCGTCCGTCGCCCGCAAGGCGACGGGACAATGCAGACGCTCAACGTGAATCTTTACGACGTCCTCAAGAGCGGCGACGTCAGCAAAGATCCGGTCATGCAAAAAAACGATTTGGTGTACGTGCCTTCGAACCCCAACCGCTCGGATAAGGTCTCCGGACCGGCGTCACTGCTCTACACCATCAGCCACCTGTTCATCCCCTAACCGCTGCCGCCGTATAGGATCCGTTTATCATGAAGCGCGCCCTCACACCGTACTCGCCGACTACGACCTCGCTGGCCACCGACCGGCCGCAGGCCGTATTCTCCACGACCGCCGCGGTCGCACCCGAGGTCGACGTGGTGCGCTGGTGGCGCGTCTTGCAGCGCCGGCGTGGGCTGATGGCTATCGTCTTCGTCTCGGTCGTGGTAGCGATCGCGCTAGCGACGTTCCTCAAGCCGAAGTCGTACACGACCGAGGTCCGGCTGATCGCCGGAAATGGGAGTACGACCGCCCAGACGAACCCCAACGCGGATCAGAACCTGCCGGTGCTCAACGCCCTACTCACCGCGGGCGGGGTCCAGTCGCCGGAGACGTATTCCGAACTGCTTCACGAAACGCCGGTCGCCCGTGAAGTCGTCAGCCGGCTCGGCTTGAACATCAGCCCTGCGACGCTGGCCCGGGCCGTCTCCATCAAACCGGTCAGCGGCACCTCGATCCTCGGCGTCGCAGTGAAATGGTCCGATCCGCAAACCTCGGCGAAAATCGCCAACACCTACGCCAACGTTTTCGTCGATCGCGAACGCAACCTCATCGCCCATCAGGCAGACAGCGCCATCGGCTTCCTGCAAACGCAGTTGCCGATCGCCGAACAGCGGCTGAAGACGGCTCAGGGCCAGCTCGCGGAGTATCAGACGCGCAACGGCATCGCGGACCTGACGCAACAAACGCAAGCGCAGCTCGCACAAGTGGCGGCACTCGATGCGAAAGGCTCGCAGGCCGTGCTCGACGGGCGCCAAGCGCAAGCGCAGCTCGCCAGCGTGCTGTCGCAGCTCGCGACGGTTCCGCCGACCATCGAAGGTCAGCACAATACCAACGCCAATCCGGTGCAGTCGCAGCTCGACCAGCAAATCGCCACCGTGACCGCGCAACTGGATGCCGCGCGCAAACAATACACCGACGAGCACCCAACCGTGATCGCGCTCAAAAGTCAACTCGCCGGACTCGAAAACGAGGCGAAAAAGCAGTCCTCGACGATCGACGCCGGGTCGACGCGCGTCCCGAATCCCGTGTACGAGAGTCTCCAGCAGCAAGCCGCGACGCTGCGCTCGCAGATTTCAGCGGACTCATCGCAAGAGTCCACGGCGCGCTCGCAGCGGGCCGCAATGGATCCGGTCGTTCGAGCGCTGCCCGAACGCACGCAGCACATCGGCGCGCTGGTGCGTGAAGCCAAAGCGGCCGAAGCCGTCTACGATACGCTCGAGAAGAAATACGACGACGCAATGCTCTCGCGGACGACGGCGCTCTCGGACGTGACGATCACGCAATCGGCCGATGCCGAAAGTGCGACGGTCGAGCCGAACTATGTCACGAACCTTGCCGTTGCCGTCATCGCCGGTGCGCTGCTGGCCCTGGGCTCGGCCTTCGTCATCGAATTCTTCGACGATCGGTTCCGCACCGAAGAAGACGTGAAAGAACGGTTGGGCATCCCGGTGCTGGCATCCATCCCCGCCCTGACCACGATGAACCACACCGGTGCGCGCACCGGCTCCTGGATCGATGCGCTGGCCTACGAATCGTACTTCGAGCTCGTGACCGCGCTGCGTTATTCGTCGACGGAAGCACCGCGCTCGATCGCCATCACGTCGCCGCGTCAAGGCGACGGCAAGTCGACGATCGCCCTCAACGTCGCGATCAGCATGGCACAGCTCAACGCTCGCGTGCTGATCATCGATGCGGATCTGCGCCGGCCCACGCTGCACACCAAACTCGGTTTCGCCAACGGCCGCGGGCTGTCCGACGTCCTGGTCGGCGTCTGCACGCTCGATGCGGCGGTCCGCGAAAGCGGCCACCCCGGCGTGCTCACCCTCACGAGCGGAACGCGCTCGCCCAATCCGGTGGCGCTGCTGCAGGGCGAAACCTTCGACCGGCTCCTCGCAACGGCGCGCGATCAGTTCGACTTCGTCATCATCGACGCGCCGGCACTCGGCCCGATCATCGACGGCGTGATTCTCGCGATGAAAGCCGACGGCGCGGTGCTCGTCGTGTCCGCCACCAACACCGATGGCCGGGCGGCAAACAGCGCGCTCGACAAACTCGCTTCGGTCAGCGCCGTCAACCTCATCGGCGTCGTTCTCAACAACACCAAGCCCGAAGCGCACGAATACTCCGAATACTATCTAGCCAACGGATCTGCGCCAGGCGGAGCGATCACGGCGGAGGGCGGCCCCGCACTCAGCTCGTAACCTTCGCCGCCCACGGCGGCCGGCTCGATCGACCCGCCAAGTTTCGACCGGCCTCGCCACAGCACCGTTCAAATAGGCCGCCCTTCCCGGGGCGGCCTATTTTTCACTTAACTCCCGCGGCTAACTCCCGCGGCGCTTTCCGACGTACGATGTTTCGCGGCCGCGGCATTTCCTTTCGTCGCATCGCCTGCTCCCAGCAAGCTTCTGCCGGCGATGCGGGCGACGAAGCGAGCGACAAAAGAGCACATTCCATTTTTTGCTTGTTTACCGAAAGACCAAAGGAAGAACCAAAATCGAGTGACATAAACCACTTGACGAGAGCGGTTCATCCTACGAAATACCCATTTTTGAGAAGTTCGGATTTGCTTTCGATCACTCATAATTAGAACATCTGGACCGGTTCTTTTCCGGTCCATGACTTCATGATGCAAGAAGGACAAGATCGCACGATGGTCAGCCACGAGATTATGCCGCTTCGGACCTTCGTCATCGAACGTCAGGCGCTCATCGCGAAGGCGCTGCACTCGTTCTTGAATCAAAACGCGCTGATACGCGTTGTCGGCGACGCACCGTCGTTGCGCGTGGAAGACATGCAGCGAACGCGGCCCGATCTCATCGTGTACGGTTTGGACAATGCCGCCCAAGACGTCACCGAAGCGCTCGAGCTTGCGCGCGGGGTTCTGCCGAGCGTCCGCTTTTGCGTGCTGTCGAGTTACGCCAATCCCGACGTCATGCAACGCAGCATCGCATCGGGTGCCGACGGCTTCGTCGTCAAAG
>PLAE01000087.1 GCA_003134035.1 Candidatus Velthaea versatilis | reverse complement strand
GGCCCAGCGCGGGCACCGCGGCCCGGGCGGCGCGCACGGCATTGTCGCCGGTTACGGCGACCACCAGCCCGTCGTCACGCTCGCGGGCAACGGCTCCGGCGCTCCGCAAGGCGCACGCGAGTGCCGCGCCCCGCCCCGCATCCCCCGTTTCAAGGGCCACGACGCGAATGTCCCGCGCCGCCAGCAGTTCGGCGACGGCGGCCGCGGGGAAGTACTCGGCCAGCCGGGCTTCCAACCCGGAGCGGTCGGTGGCGGTGAGGATGCGGGCAATCGGCGAGGTGATGATGCTCTGCTTTCTGGACACAGCGCTTCGACCTCGGCAAGCCCGATCTTGGCTCAGACGCCGCCGGGGGGATACGGAGGTTCAGCCTCGGAGCCGCTTCGCCGATACCGAAGAGGTGACAACACACGCCCGTTTCGTCGGCTCCGGCGTCCAGCCGCTCGTCGATGCCGTCAAGGCGGCCGGTGCCGAACCGGGCGACCTGCGCGCGGTCGTCTGGCAAGCCACCTGGGCCCGCGGTTTCGAAGACGTCATCGCCCCGGCGCCCGCCGCTCGCCTAAAAGCCGATGGCTTCGTCGTCTTCGCGCGTCCGATCGGGCCAGAGAAATACGCGACGGTCATCGAGACCACGCACGCCCTCTGGGCGCTCGTCGCCCGCGGTGTCCTGCCGACGTTGGGATCGCGCGTGCGCATCGTCCCCGCCTTCATCGATCATGAGATCGGTTGGGAGGTCGGCGTCATCGAGTCGCTCGGCCTGGGACTCACCGTCCGCTTCGGGCCGAAGCTGACCGAAACCAGCGCCTGGGCCGACCGTCTGAGCGACGCCCTCGCCCGTATCGCCGGGGCCGAAGTCGAACGTCGCAAGCAGATCGTCGTCGAACGCCGTTCGATCGTCGCGGTCGAGCCGATCAAGCCGCTGCGCGAAGAACTCGACGCGCTGCACGAGGCGCTGCGCCTGCGCGTCGATGCCGAAACCGCCGGAACACCCGAGGAACGGGCGGCCTACGAAAAGGGAAACGAAAAGCAGCGCCAAGCGATCGTCCACGAATGCAAGGCCCGTCGGATCCGGCGCTACAACGAAGAAGTCGCGCGCTTACGCGCGCGGATCCCGGAACTGACGGCGGCGCACGAAAAGCGGATGGCCGCAACCAACGCGAGCCGGTCGTCCGTGGCCGAACTCGAAGACGCCGCCTCGCGCAGCCGCAGCGTCACCGAGCGCGTGACCACCGTCGAACATCAGTTGGCGGCCGTGCGTGCGGCGGCCGTTCTCGTGAGCGCGAATCTCGAGTCACTCGACGAACTGGGGCCGGCCGACTTCGAGGAGATTTCGCGCACCGTCGAGTTGCTCTACGACCTCATCCCGCACCACGCGCAGAAACGCTAGTCGCTCCCCGTCACAGGGGCCGCGCGGTTAGCGGATTGAGCGCGCCGGCGATGCGCGAACGCAAATCTTCGAGATGCGCCTGCGTGCCGGGGTCCCGCGCGGCGTGCGCCGCGGCGGGCAGGCGGCCGGCGACGGCGACGAGCGAATGGCGCGCGAGGGCTTGCGTCTCACGCGGCAGCCCGAGCGAATCGAGCACGAAACTGGGCAGCAGCGCGATCTCCGTTTCGAGGTCGGCGAAACGCCGCTGAAGTTCGCGATGCGTCGGCGCGATGGCCGGCGACCCCAGATCGTCGAACACCGCAGCGTTGGTCCACGTGAAGAGATCGGCGAGCGTCATCGTGTCGCCCGGGTGCGCGACTTTGAGCGACTGATCGGCGATGCGGGACAGATTCTGCGCCGAAAACATCATTGAGATCGCGTCGTCTTGAATCTCGGCCACGACTTCACGCAGCGGAAAGTCCGGCCGGCGCAAGTCGCCCGAGTCCCAATGAAAGCCGAAACGTGTCGTCGTCAACTCGTTGAGCAGCGCCGGCGAGTAGTTGAATGCGCGCGCGGAAAAGACGTACCGGTCGAGCAGATCGAAGGCGCGCCGCTGCTCAACCCGGCTGATCGAACGGAACGGCGGGCCGGCGCCGAGTTGGCCGCGATGCCCGCGCGACGTGTAGATGCCGCCGATGTAGTGCGCGGCTAGATCGATCGATGAAAGTTCGTTGTTGAGAATGGTCACGAGCGACGCCCGGATGTCCTGATACGACCGCGTGTCGCCGGCGTATGGGCGGTTGAGCGATCCGGCGATCGACTCGTTGAGCGCGAGCATATCGCGATCGTAGGCCAGCGGATCGCTCGACAGATCAAAGCGCGCGATGTGCGGATCGACCGCCACCGGCTCGACCGCGTCCTCGTCCGTTCCGTAGGCCAGCCCGGGGTGTGTCGATTGGGCGGCGATCGCGCGCAGATACGGCAGCTCTTCGTCGGACGAGTGCACGTTGGCGAAACGCTGGTATCCATACTGAATCGCCCAGTAGTCGTACGGCCCCAAACGCGTCGGATAATAATCGGCTTGGCGCTGCCCCGGCGCGGCCAGATTGACCGGCGTATAGTCCATCACCGACGCCGTCGTGCCGTGCGCGCGAGTAAAATCGGGGTCGTGCAATTGCGCCTGCGTGTATGCCGTCGAGCCCTCGAAATTGTGGCGCAGACCCAGCGTGTGGCCCGTTTCGTGCATGACGGTGGCAAACAGCCAGCGTTGTGCGTAGCGTTCGCGGTCGGCATGCGAACCGTGCCCGTGCGCGGCCAGCAGCAGCGTGCCCAGCGCCGCTTGCGCGAGCGAGCCGGCGGCGTAATCGCAGAGCGCTTCGCTGCGCGGCGCGTCGGCGTCCGGCGGCGCGAACGCGCGCTCGTACCGCTGCAGCGGTACGATCGTATCGACGTAGCCGCGTTTGACCGAGCGCAGCGATTCGCCGTCGATGACGACTTCGGCGCGGATGATCTGGCCGCTGCGCGGATCAGCGACCGACGGCGAGTAGGCGGAGAATTCGGGCCGGTCCGAGGTGATCCAGCGAACGACCGAATAGCGCGCGTCGTCGGGATCCCACGCCGGATCGTTCGGCTGGTCCTTGACGACGATGGCGGCGCGCCGGCCGATGCGCGCGAACGCGTCGTTCCACGCAAGCAAACCGCGCCGCACCGTGGCGCGATACTCCGCCGGAATCTCGTTGGTGATATAAAACGTGATCGGACCGCTGTCGAGATTCCAGCGCTCGATGAAGCGCTCGAACGGCGAGGCCAGTGAATCGTCGTCGTAGCGCTTGCGCGCGGTGATGAAATAGCCCACGCGATCGTCGGCGTAGCGCGGCATGAAGGCGGGATCGGCGTCGGGCGGCGCGACGATGCTGTAGTGCACGGTGAGCGGAATACCGCGCCCATCCGGTACCGTCGGCAGCGCATTGGGCGGACCGTTAAAGGTAAGATTGACCGAAATCTCATCGTTGCGCGGAAAGGCCTTGGACGGCCCATAGTACGATTTACCCGAATCGACCGAGTACGACGGGCGGCTTGCGATCAGCAGTAATCCGCCGACCGACGGCTCACCGCCGGCCCGGCCCAGATCCGTGCCGATGCCCTCGAAGTCGCTGAGAAAGAGCGACGGCGCGATGAGGACATGATTCTTCGCGCCGTCCTCGGCCACGATCGGCGTGCTGAGCAGCACCGAATCGGCGACGCTGACCGCGAGTGATTGCGCTTGGGCGCTGCCGGCGCGCGCGACGTAGCGCGTGTTCGGGCTGATCCACAAAACGCGTTTGCCGACGCGTTTGAACGTCACGAGGAACGGTTCGTACACCCGTCCCGCGAACGCGCCGCTGCCGACCCCGGTCGCCAGGGACGGCGAGATGATATACGTGCGGTCGAAGCTCTGCGGTCCCAAATCAAAGTACAGCTCGTCGTCTTTGCGAACCAGGTCGATCACGCCAGGCGCCACGTCGGCTCCACGCATGAACGTGCTGTAGCTCTGCGTCTGCGCGGCGGCAGCGGCCGCGGCGCCGCTTGCAAGCGGGATCGTCAACCCAGGTGCGGCCGGCACCGGAACGGCGGCACCGGGCGGAACGGTCGGCTCGGGCGCGGGCGACGACTTCGGCAACGGCGAGGCGGTCGGCTTTGGAGAAGCGATCGGGGCAACATTGGTCGATTGGGTCATTTGTCCCATTGCGGGCCCGACCGTCAGCGCGACGACTCCCAAAACATACAGAAATCCGCGATGGAGGAACATTTATTGCAGCTTCAATAGGAGCAGTCCGGGTGCCCGCTGTGGAATTGTTGCCCCGTGGTGGAGACAATGCGACGCGGCCGGTTAGCCGAATACGCCTATGAATACACAAAGCGAATGCTCTTCGATGGGACAATCGCTCCGGGTGCGAAGTTGCGCGTCGAAGACGTCGTGGCCACGCTCCATACGAGCCGGCAGCCCGTCATGGACGCCTTCAAGCGGCTGGCGGCCGAGGGCTATCTCGAGATTACTCCGCAAGTCGGTTGCCGCGTCGTCGTGCCCGAAGTCGCCGAGATCGCCGACTTCTTCTTGATCTTAGGTGCGGTGCAAGGATTGGCGGCCGAAGTCGCCGCCGAACGGCGCACTTCCGATGATCTTGCCAAGCTCGACGCGGTCGCCAAGGAAATCGACGAGCTGCCGGACTCGAGCGACGCGTCGGTGTACCGGCGCCTCGATCAAGCCTTTCAGCAGCACATTCGGGCGATGGCCCATTCCGACGCGGTGGCGCACGTTGCCGCGGGCCTGCTGGACCGGCGGGACTTTTATATCAATTGCATCCACAACGGTGAGGAGGGCTATGCGGTGCGCATGCGCGCCGCCGAAGGCGCCCACCACGCCATCGTCGCGGCGATCGCGGCTGGCGACGCCGACGCCGCTCGCGCGAAGACCGAAGCGCTGGTCCTCACGCTAGGTCATGCGCTGACGACGACGACGCTCTCGCTCGCCTCGGCGTAGGAGACGTCGCCGATCGTCGGCTAGGACGCCAGCGTCAGCCAGTCCGTCGGAGCCGGGGCTTCGCCGCCGACGGTCGCCGCATGGGCGGCACGCAGACCTTCGGTCGTCCGCCTTGCCGCCGACCTTGCGCGAATTTCGGGTATGATCGCATCAACGCCGGTCCCAACTTCGTCCCGGACCGACAAGGCATCCGGGAGGAGCCCTGCGGCGGGAGCTTGTGGCAGATGCGTGCTTTTCTTTCTCCCCGGTTTTCGTTGGCCTGGCTGTGCGCCGGTGCCGTTTTGCTCAGCGCGTGCGGCGGCTCCAAGAGCGGCGGCGGTGCGGCGGTACCAGCGCCCACGGCCTCGGGGTCACCCGTAGGCGTCGTTCCCGGCACGCAGCCGACCGTTGCGCCGTCGCCGGGAAGTTCGCCTTCAACGAATGCCGCGGCGTTCGTTTGTCCGACGAGCGATGCGCCAACGTCGGCCGAGCGGGGCGCCGCCGGCGAGGGCCAGCGGCGCATGGCCGTCCGACGGCGGGCAGCGGGGCCGGTTGCCCCGGCGACCGGGACGCAGCTCATCGCGGTCACGTATGATGCGCGCGCCACCGTCGGACAGCGCGCGGCGCTCGGAACGCGCGCCGCGGCGCTGGGCGCGCATCAAACGCGCGAATACACATTCAGCCACGCCAATCTGACAACGCGCATCTTCAGCGTGCCGGCGGCCCAAGCCGGCAGCCTCGAAACGTCGCTGCGCGCGACGGCCGGCGTCCGCAGCGTCGGGCTCACGGGTCTGCGGCGCTATCCCTCAAGCGTCTCGGCACCTTTCTTTCCCGATGATCCCTACTTCACCGGTTTCGCGCAGACCGCCGCCGGAGCGGCGCCGACGTACAAAGTCGAGCCGCTCGTCGAGAGCCCCAGCGTGCCCGGACAGTGGGACATGCACGTCACGCGTCTCGAGTACGCTTTCGCCTACGGCCAGGTCAACAACGGCAGCGGCGTGAGCAGCCCGGCCGCGCTGGGATCGCCATCGGTTAAGATCGCGATCATCGACACGGGCGAAGATTCGCGGCATCCGGAGCTGGCTTCCAAGATCGTTTACCAGCGCTGCTTCATCACCAATCCCAGTGGGACGCAGTCGACGTCGGCCTTCAGCACCGACGGCGACGGTCACGGAACCGACGTCGCGGGCATCGCCGCCGCCGACACCGGCAACGCGTTCGGCTACGCCGGCGCCGGCGGCGATGCGGTGATTTACGCCTATCGCGTCTTTCCGACGCCGGACGACAATTGCGTCAATGCGAGCTCGACCGACGCGCAGTGCGGAACCGACACCCAAGACGTCGCGTCGGCGATCGCCGATGCCGTCACCGCCGGCGTGAACGTCATCAGCCTGAGTCTGGGCGGCACTCCGTGCGTGAACGGCGCCGACTCCGATCCCACCGAAGGCGCGGCGATCGCCGACGCGATCGCCGCCAACGTCGTCGTCGTAGCGGCCTCGGGGAACGGGAACGGACCGCCGGTCGAAGCGCCAGCCTGCGATCCGGGCGTGATCGCGGTCGGCGCGACGGGTCTGGCCGACGGCAGTGCCAATAAAACCGGCAAAGCCGGCGGTTCGCCCAGCGCTCCGTTCGAGTACGTGGCGTCCTACACGGATTACGGCAGCCCAGGCGCGGCGCCCGGCAGTGCGGCCGCTTGGGGGATCGTGGCGCCCGGCGGCGACCCGCT
>PLAE01000194.1 GCA_003134035.1 Candidatus Velthaea versatilis | reverse complement strand
GTTCCGGCTCCGCCGGGTTAGGGTGACGGTGTGAAAAATGAGCGGGCGCCCGAGCGTCCCTATCGCGCGATCCATTGGTGAGTGACTCGCTCTATCTGGGCCGTCTCGCGGCGCCGGGATGCGACTTTGCCGGCCATCGTAATGGCGATGACGGTAGCGTCGACCATATCGTCATGGCGCCCAGGGAACGCCGCGAACTCGTCGATGTACTCCTCGAGCCACGGCGCATGCTGGGGCAGTAAAACGCGCCCACCCTCGAACAGCGGGGAAACCGCTTCGGCTCGGGCGCTTTTCGATGACCGGCCGGTCGGCACGGGAATGACCGGAACCCGGCTGAACTTGCGCAGGGCTTGCAGCGCCGCGGTGCCGGCGCTTGCATCTTCGATGTAGACGCCCATCGGGCGATGCTTTGTGTACGCGTCCACGATCGCGCGGTTGAGATCGGAGAACTCGAGCTTGTCGCGGACGAGGTCGACGACGTAGTAGGCCGCCCCGTCATAGATGAGCGTCACGATCACGCTGTAATCGTTGAGGATGCCCGTCTTTGAGGCCGCGTCGATGCCCTGGACCTTGATGAAGCGCCGCGGTTTCGCGCATTCGAGCGGGTTGACGAAGCCTCGAGCGGCGAGCATGCGCGCCTCGATCGCGGACTCTTCGTTGACGGGCTCGGGTTCGGGTAGCGCCGTCCAACGGTTCTCGAACCATTTGCGCTGGAAGATGCCGCCGGTCGATGACACGGGCCGGCCCTGGAATTGGCTCTCGAATGCGCGCGACCCCATAAGCTGCCGACGCACCCGCAACTCGTCGAGCGAAAACTGTTCGGGCCAAAGCGCGTCGCCGTTCTTGCGCCCGAGACGCTGCTCGGTCGGATCGTCTTCGTTCTCGCAAATGGCCAAAAGGTTCAGCACGCGAAACTGCGGGCCGATCTCGGACTCGATGATCCGGCCGATAAGGTCGTTATCGCGCAGCCGCTGGCCGATGACGGCGATCTTGCCGCCCTTGTTCAAGCGGCTCGAGGCGCTGTGAAACCAGTCCCAGACCGCCTCGGCTTCAGCCTCCGAGTTCGCATCCGCGATAGGGTCGTCGACGACGAGCAGGTCGGCGCCGCGGCCGAGCAATGCCGAGCCCACGCCCAGGGCGCGTACGCTGCCGCCGCCTTCGACGTGCCAGCGGGTCGCTGCAGTCGAATCCTTCGCCAGCTTTACCGTAAACGGCCACGCGTCGCTTTGGATGAGATCGCGAGCCATGCGGCTATTGCGCTCCGCCAGGTCGATGCTATGGCTCGCGAGCACGATCTCGAGCGCAGGATTACGCCCAAGGGCGAAGATCGGCAGCAGTACGGATCCGGTCGTCGTCTTGCTGTGCCGCGGCGGGATCGAGATTGACAGGAAGCGATTCCGGCCGCTTTCAAGGTCGGCGAACTCGTCCATCATGAGCTGCATGAACTTCGGCGGGCTTGCGAACCGCGTGTCCATCCGGGCGCAGAAATACGAGAACGAGCGCCGAGCGCGTTCCTGGCGTGCAAACTCGCTGATAAGGTCGAGTTCGTTCACGCTGCGTCGCCCTCGATCGTCTTCGGGGCATCGTCGGACGTAAGCGCCGGCATCGTCTGCCCACGAATGAGCGCATCGAGCTCCGCATCCGACAGTGCCGCGACGCGCTGCTGGACGAGCTGGACGTGGATGTCGACGAGCGGTGATGCCGTTTTCTCGAAGCCCTGCAGCCGCGCGGCATCGCCGGCAATCTCGCCCCGCGCCTTGTCGGCGGCCAGCGCGAGCCGATGGTTGTTCACGGCCCGAGCTTCTTGGAATATTTCATCGACCTGGGCGTAGCGCTCCTCATGCAGTGCGAGGTGCGCGGCCGGCGTTGCCAGTGACACCGGCTGGCCGACGATGTCGGCCAGCTTGCGCTCGAGGACACGCTGGCTGCGCTTGCGCGCGGCCGTCGCCGCACTCTTGGTCGTCGCGCTGACCTTGCAGCACCCGCGGGCATGACGGTTTACCAAGTCCTTCGAGAGCGAGAACGTGCGCGCGATGGCCCGATGCGGCTGCCCGGCATGGATCGCAGCGTCGACTTCCCCCCGGCGGGGGTTACTGCAAAGGCTGCATGGGACCGGCATCGCGGCCTCCCAGTTGTCGCGGCTCAGGAAGCGCGACGGAAGCGCAACAGCCGTGCTCAAGACGTGCGACAGAAGGCGCGACGGAGGAACCGATCTTCATGGCACGCTCCGAAGCCGCGGTGTCGTCGGCAGAGCCTTGCGGATGTCGATAAGCGACTGGCCGTGCGTCGCCAGCGCGTTCATTAGCGCCACCAGCGTGTTCGCGTCCGTCTCGGGATCGGCGAGCGATTCGGTGATAAGTCGTTCGAGAAGCTCGTAGCCCTTTGCGAGGAGGCGGAGTTGATCGACGAGCATGTCGTCGGCGACCTCGGTTGGCGTCGTGGTGGCCATCAGAGCAACCCCTAGCGTTTACGCGCTACTGCGGACTTCTGGCGACGCCGTTGTGCTCGCGGAACGTAAAACTCGTGACGACGCGCGTCGGCGAGGACGCCGGCCCGTTGCGAGGCTTTCTTCCAGCGGCGCATCAGAGAGTCGAGCGGTTCGCCGGGGACGACACGGACCGTGCAGCCGGAAAGGCCCCTGAACGGCTCCATCAGCGTTCACCTCCGCGGCGCGGATTGGCGGCTTCGCGATCGTTGATCGGGCCGAGCGTCGCCGAACGCAGCGCGGTACCCAACGCCTCACCAAGCATCGATGCGACGGCGTTCGCGGCGGCCGGCGAGTTCATGCCGCGGACGCGTACCGTCGCCGTCGCGCTAATGGTCGTCGTCTGGCTCATATGTCGGCCTCCTCAAAGCAAAAGAGCCGCCGGCACCGCCGTGGCTCTATCTGCTTTGATTCTACCAACCGTGACAAGCGGTCGCTGCGCGCATTCTTTTGGCGCCTGCGCGCGTTTCCGGCGCTGGGCCGATGTTCGGTGCGTCCGCTATGTGAAACGCGCTACAGGGCCCGCAATTGCGCTATTTAAGCGGCGAAGGTAGTACGTGCGCGGTGGAACGGGTCAGGTGCCAGCCTTTGCACGTGCGCCCTTTGCTCGAGGATCGGTACAGTTCGACGTAGACGACGAACCCCGGCTTCCAGCGCCACGGGTTGCCCTGTGTCCGGTGCCGGATACGCGCGCGATATTCGCGCCGCCGCGTCTTGCAGAAGTACGGCGTCAATGGCGACGCATCGCCGGCTGCGAACAGCCAGAACGCGCCTACCCATGCTGCCTCGAGCGACTCCCAGCGGTACTTCCGCACGTGGCCGAGGTTGCAGCTCCAATGCGGGTCGTCGTGGCAACCCCCGTCCGCGGCATCGCTCGAGCCCGTGGGGATGAACCTTAGTGCGCGGCAGTGACGAGCGCGCGCTCGTCGCCCTCGATGCTCTTCCCGGTCTCTGGGACGGCGTGGATGCTCACTAGGACGCGGGTTAGCGTCCCGTCAGCGTCGCGCTCGACGTGAGTCGGGACGACTTCCGCACACTCCGGGCCGTCATCGTCGCCCGCACTGAGGATCGAGTCCACGACGACGCCGGCGGCTTCGTAGCCGTCCTCTTCGCTCACGATCTCTTGGAGTCGCTGTATTGCTGGCATTATTCCTCTGCTCGCGCCGTTTCGGCGAGTTCCGCTGGATCATCTATCGGCAGCAGCGCTGCCCAGGCCGATGCGTGGGCCCGGATGTCTTCGACAATCCGCTTCCCGCGCGACTGTAAGGTGACGCCCGGGAACATCGCATCGATCTCGCCCGGGCCGTTCACCGTGAATCGGTGCCGGTGGAGAACGCCGTCGTGGACTGGATCGTCGTCATAGCGGGCAAACTCCCGAAACTCACCTTGGCTCCATACCTGATACCCCGCGCTTACCCTTTGGACAGGGCCGTGCAGCGGGCTTGAATCGCAGAGCGATCCGATGCGGCCGGACGCCATCGATCGGCGGCAGCCGAATGAACCGAATCTTATCGTACTCGGGCCGAGGGCTCACCTTGTAGGTCCCTTTGGCCTCAGGCGGCCTTCTTGAGCGCCCGGTAAAGCGTCGCGCGATCGACCTTGAACAGCCGCGCAACGTGCGAGGCGCCCTCGCCATCGGCGATCATCTTCTGGGCGGCCTTAATCTGCGACGGCGTTAGCGCGACCGGGCGCCCGAGCTTCTCGCCCCGCGTCTTCTTGGCGGCCAGAGCCGACTTCGTGCGCGCGCTTATCATGCGGCGCTCGAGCTGCGCGAGCCCGGCGAATACCGTGAGGAGAAACTCGCCGGTCGGCGAGGTCGTATCGAACATCGGCTCGCGCAGCGACTTGAAGCCGACTCCGCGGGCGCCGAGCGATTCGACCGTCGCGATGACGTGCACCGTCGACCGGCCGAGGCGATCTAGCGCGACGACGACGAGCGTATCGCCGGGGACGAGCGTCTCGAGGCAGGCGTCGAGTCCGTCGCGCTCCGTCGTCTTGCCGGAAATGACGTCCTCGAAAATCTCAGTGCAGCCGGCGGCCTTGAGTTCGTCGACCTGCTGCCGGGTGGTCTGGTCGTCGGTCGAAACGCGGGCGTAACCGAGAAGGCGATTCCTCATGTGCCCATCGTAGCAGAGTACCCTGCTTTTTGCAACGTATTTATGCGACGATTCGAGCCTTACCGTGTCGAACGGTTCGACGTGATGCAAAAACGTTCGTTTTCGCGACATTTCTAGAAAGATTGCCCTCACGCTCGGCGATTCGCGAACCGGCGCTGGTCGTCATGGAAAATCCAGGCGACCACCTCGTCGCACTCGACACCGAACGCGGTCGGCTCGGCCGTGACGTCGATGCGAACCGCGACCTCAAGCCCGCGAAACTCGACGCGCTCGACGGGCGCGCTTTCGCGCTGCGCTGCTTGCCGGTCGCGCTCCCGAAGCCGGCGCTGCCGGTCCGTCGTCGCGCAGCGATCCGAGCAAAAGCGGCGCTTCGCCGGCTCGACGCAGCCTGTACGCGCGCACGTCATGCCGACCGCCTAGCATCGGGCGCGTACCGATCACCGAGCGAGTCGCGGTCAGCGATGCAAAGCCGCCACCAGCGGTTCAGCGGCTCGCGGCATTCCTCGTGCTTTCCACCTTCCTCGCATTCACAAAACTGCTCGAGCGCCTTCACGAGCGCGCACAGGCCGAGCGTATCGATCGCGGGCGCGGTCATGCTGCGGCCCTCCTCGGACGCTCGAGCTCAACCGGAACGGCGATACCGAACTCAGCGAGCAGTACGTCGAATCGGTCGCTCTCGCGATCGAGGAACGACTGCGGCGGCCCGGCGTCGAGCGCGAGCGGCATCTGCGCGGGCGCAAGGAAGGCCTTGATCGCGTCGCCGCTCGCGCGACCTGTGCAACGAGCGCGGAAGGAACGCGTTTCGCGTTGCACAGCGTCCATCGGCCGTCGATCGCGACGAACTGCCCGCCGTGCTCCCGGACCTGGGCGATGATCGCGGCCGCGGTCACGCGACGTGCTCGCGGGGATGGCGCGCCGAAATTCCCGGCGATAGGGTTACCGAGCTAGTGCGGCCCCCCAGTTTTTCGCCCTGGTCTTCACCGTCGAAGACAGACCCGTCCATCGGGCAATCGGCGACCGGCGTGGTGGGTGTGGTGGATGTGGTGGGGCCTGTTTTCCCTACCCCGCGTGTGAAAGTCGTCTGATTCTTTATAGAGATCAGCCGAAATTGACCCACCATGCCCACCACGCGCGGCGCCGTCGACCGGCGTAAGCCCCCAAGTCTGAACCCCGCGGCTTAAGGTTCGGCGCTCGATACGGTAGCCGGCGAAGACGTTGTCGCGCTTATTTTTCAGCAAGAGCCGAGAGCACGAACCTGGTCGATCTCCGCGCCACCTCTTCCGAGGCGCATACTGCACTCGACGGCGGTTTCGCGCAAGTCGGCCGCTCTGACGTTGTCTTCGCCGAACTTCTCGGCCGGCCGCGACTTGCGCAGCGCCTCCAGCATGCACCGCGGGTTACGGAGATGCTGTTACTCCTGCCAGACGAAAAGCTGTGGGCCGATCCTAATCGTCGCTTCGTTGTCCTTAAACTCGGGATGACGAACTCTTCAAACGATTCCGGCCTTGAGATACTTCACCAGCAGCGGATAGATAAGAACGCAGCGCGGATTCTCTTCGCCTGCGATCCTGGAAAGGCGTCAGGACGAACGAAGTAGTTCGCCGATCTTCTTAGCGGCGTCGCGGGCCTGGCCGTCGATCGTATGGGTGTACGTCGTTCGGGTGATCTTGGAATCCGCATGGCCGAGCCGTTCGCTGCGATCCTTTTCGGAGACGCCGACCGCATTAGCCAGCGAGTTCATCGAATGGCGCAGGTCGTGAGGTGTAAGATTTCCCTCGATCTTCGCGGCCGCACAGACGTCGGCGAAGTTCCTACGCCGCGCGTTATTTGGATTCATGGGGTTCTTTGGGTTGGCGCTCGGAAACACCCACGAGGACGGCTTCTCGTTGTCGGCGGCGGCTTTGCGTCGCTCAAGGGCCGACAGCGCAGGTTCTTCGATCGCGAGAAGGCGCAGCGAGTCAGCGGTCTTGAGTTCATCGATGAGCAGTTTGCCGTCGACAAAGAGGGCCTGCCGCTGGACGAAGATCGTCTTGCCGGCGAAGTCGACGTCAGCCCATTGAAGACCGAACATTTCGCCGATGCGCAGGCCGGCGGTTAAACCCAGGAGCCACGCGGCTTCGAGCCGATCAGCGCGGGCCGCCTCGATGAAGCGGAGGCATTCCGCGACGCTCAACGCGCGGCCCCGTTCCGTTTTGTGTTTTGGCTTCTGCTTCTGAACGAGCGAGAAGGGGTTCAATCCTGAGTAAGCACCATCCGCGATCGCGTCCTGCAAGGCGGTTTGCATGACGCGTGACACGTGGCGAATCGTGTTAGCGCTCGCGCCGGCCCGAGACAATTCCGCGAAGAGTTCGAGGACCGTTGCCCGGTCGAAACGATCCAAGCGGACCCCGCCGATGAGCGGCTTCGCATGCGACCAGGCCCAGTCGTAGGATGCCGCCGTCTTGGGCCGTACGCGCTTGGAGACGCTCGTTAGCCAGGGTGCCATGTAATCGGCAACGCGGGCTTGGTTCACCGGCTGCAAAGAGCCGCCTTGCCTTGCCTTCAAGTCAGCGAGCTTTGCCTCGGCTTCCACCTTGGTCTTGCCGTACACCAACCGACGACGGCGCTTGCCGTCCGATCCGCGTGCTAACTCTGCCGCGCAAACCCAGAGCTGCCGGGGCTCGAAGAAATAGGCTGTACCGCTCCCCTTGGGGCGCCGCGGCCGGCCCTTCGCCTCGGCTGCGCGACGCTTACTTTGCTTCCGCATCGCGCCTATCGTAGCAGGATTTGTGCGGATAGGCCATACAATAGGCTATACAGAAGTTCGCGAGGGCCGAAAAACCTTGTGGAGACGAGGAGATTCGAACTCCTGACATCCTGCTTGCAAAGCAGGCGCTCTACCAACTGAGCTACGTCCCCGGATGAACGCGGCGTTCGGCGTGGCCAGCGCCAAATCCACCCTCGCGGCCGCCCGTGCCGCTCCGTGGCCCGCGTCCGAGGCGGAATGAACCCGGCCCTTTCCGGTTCACGGCGTAGGACGCCGCCAGCGCCCTGATCGTACCGGAGCGGCACCACCGGTTGCAGAAGGTCACGGTGATGAGCTTTCGAGGGCTGCGCACGTATCCGCCGGCGCCGCATTCCGATGTGATCGACACCTACCACGGCCGTCAGGTGGCGGACCCCTTCCGCTGGCTCGAAGACGTCGATTCGCCGGAGACGAGCGATTGGATTGCCGCTCAGAACGCGCTCACCGAGCAGTTTCTGGCTGCGGTCGACGAGCGTGACGCGATTCGCGACCGGCTCGAGCACGTCTGGAATTACGAGCGTTTTTCGGCTCCGTCGCGCGAAGGTCGCGATTACGCGTTTTACAAGAACAGCGGGCTGCAGAATCAGTCCGTTCTCTATAGCGCAGCCTCGCTCGACGGTCCGGCGCGCGTCCTCATCGATCCGAACCTGTTCTCGGCCGACGGGACCGTTGCGCTTTCCGGGCTTTCCTTCGATCACGATGGAACGCGGGTGGCGTACGCAATCTCATCCTCCGGGTCGGACTGGCTCGAATGGCACGTGCGCGACGTCGCGAGCGCGACCGATCTTGACGATTGCGTGCGCTGGGGCAAGTTCTCCGGCGCCGCCTGGCGGGGCGACGGCAGCGGCTTTTTTTACAGTCGCTATGATGAACCGGGCGACGCGCAATTCAAAGCAGCAAACTATTACCACAAGCTGTATTTCCATCGCCTGGGTACACCGCAGTCAGCCGATGAGCTCATTTACGAGCGTCCGGATCACAAGGATTGGAATATCGCGCCGATCGTCTCCGAGGACGGACGGTGGCTCGTCATTTATGTTTCGCAGGGCACCGAGCCGCGGAATCGCATCTTTGTCGCCGATCTGGAGCGTACGTCGATCGAGGTGCTCGAATTGCTGCCCGACGCGGATGGCAAATACGAGTTTTTGGGCAACGACGGCGACCGATTCTACTTTCAAACCACGCGCCACTCGCCCCGCGGGTGCGTTGTTTCGGTTGATCTGACGACGCGCCGCATGCGTCCGATCATCGAGCAGACTAGCGACGCGCTCGATTGCGTAACGATCTTCGGTGACCGATTGCTGGCGCACTATCTGCACGATGCGCACTCCGCTGTATCGGTGTACGACTTCGGCGGCAATCGCGTCGGCGAGATCGCGCTGCCGGGCCTCGGGACGATCGGCGGTTTTCAGGGCAAGCGCTTCGACGCCGAAACGTTCTTCAGCTTCACGAGCTACACCACCCCGTCGACGATCTACCGCTACGACTTCGCGACGCAGACGACGACGGCGGTTTTCACGCCGGCGGTCGATTTCGATCCAAGCAAGTACATAAGCGAGCAGGTGTTCTTTACCAGCAAGGACGGAACGCGCGTCCCAATGATAGCGACGTACCGCAAGGGGATCGCGCTCGACGGTTCCGCGCCGGCGATCCTCTACGGCTACGGTGGATTCGACATTTCCCTGACGCCGGCGTTTTCGCCGGCCACACTCGTGTGGCTCGAGATGGGCGGGATCTATGCGGTTGCCAACCTGCGTGGCGGCGGCGAATACGGCGAAGAGTGGCACCTGGCCGGAACCAAGGAGCGCAAACAGAACGTCTTCGACGATTTCATAGCGGCCGCCGAATTTTTGATTGCCAAGCGCTACACAAGTCCGGCCAAGCTGGCGATCATGGGCGGCAGCAACGGCGGACTGCTCGTCGGTGCGGTCATGACGCAACGGCCCGACCTCATCGGCGCGGCCCTCCCCGCCGTCGGAGTCCTGGACATGCTGCGTTTTCAGCGATTTACCATCGGCTGGGCCTGGACATCGGATTACGGCTCGTCCGATGACCCCGAGCAGTTCGAGTGGCTCTTCGCCTATTCGCCGCTGCACAATCTCCGGCCCGGCGTTGCGTACCCGCCGACCCTCATCACCACGGCCGACCACGACGATCGGGTTTTCCCGGGGCACAGCTTTAAGTTCGCGGCGCGGTTGCAGGAAGTCCAGTCGGGTGACAATCCGGTGCTGATCCGGATCGAGGCAAAGGCCGGTCACGGTGCCGGGAAGCCGACGGCCAAGGTCATTGCCGAGGTCGCCGATCGCTATGCGTTTTTGGTTCGCGTCCTGGGCATCCGGTGAGGTCGCCCTCAACGCGGCTGCCGCGACGTACCGGTCCGTCAAGCGGTATCGGCGTTCGCAGTTAACGATAGATGAGGCAACCGCCGATACCCCGACCGCTCGTCCCCGGCGGCGCGTCCAACATGTAAGCGCGCACACGCTACCCGGGATTGAACACGGCAAAAAGATGGTCAGCCGGGCGTTTATTCGAGATTAGAACTCATCGGTGCCGCATCGGCGCATGTTGCAGCGGTTCTTCGGGCGCAAAAACCATTTAATGCACAGTCTATATGAAATAGGGGATATTGACAATTCGCGCTCCGAGCAATTAAAAAGAGTAGGAAGGCCGCTCGGAAAGTTCCATTCGGGCGGGTAGCCGTGTAATCCACAGGGAAAGACATGCAGCAGTACGCACAATTGGCAAATACCATCCAGCACTGCTTCTTGAGGAGCTTGTTTCTATGGCAGCGATAACCAACGGGCAGGCGCCGAGCAAAATCAAGGTAACCCAGACAGCCTACGATCTTGCCATGAAGCTCTTCGCTGCCGAGGCGAACAAGAAGCCCGTACCCGTTACCAAAGAGATGCTCGAGTCGAAACTATCCGAGTTAACGGATAAGAAGAAGAACGTCGCGCAGCGTCAGGGACAGACGCCGGGACGATTCGGGAAGCCCGGTACGGTAAAGCTGCTGGTTCCCAAAGACGTGCTCGAACCCATCCCAAACCGCGCCCCCCGCGGCAGTGGGACAACGACCCGTCGCCAAGTGCGCCGAACCGCCGATGAAGCGAGCATACCGAAGGTCGGCTTGTCGGTCGCGGCACTCGAAGAGTTCGTCAAAGCGTATCGCCGTGAAGAAGGGCCGATACGTGAAGAGCGCACCAAGGCCGTAGCCTCGCGGATCAGCGACTTGCAGAAACACCTCGCCACGGCAAAGGGTGACGACTTCCGCAACACGATGGCGATGGCGAATGCCGAACTCAAAAAACTCGACGAAATCGATCAAGAAGTCGCCGCTGAAGTCATCGAGGAGCTCAACCCCGGTCCGAATTCGCCGCTTTATGCCGTTTGGAAGGCGATGCGCGGAATTCACTAAAGGTTCGGTGTTGCGGTCGGGTCATTCCGGTCGCAACGGTCAAAAACTGATCGCAGGGCGAAGCTTTTGTTATGAATATCGCGTTAAAGACGATTACGGACGGACGCACATGTCGATAAATGGTATCGCGCCGTAAACATTTCAAGCGCGATAGCGACGCGACGCTAGGCCCTTTTGCCGAGGCAGAACTGAGTTGATCTTTGTGCCGGCCTGGGCCCCGCGCCGCCCGGCTTCCCTGGGATGCCACGATCCGGGCAAGGCCGTCGCCACGGTGCCGTTCGCCGGCACCGTACTTCGATGGTGGGCCATCCTGGGATCGAACCAGGGACCTCATGCTTATCAAGCATGCGCTCTAACCAGCTGAGCTAATGGCCCATGGCCATCGAGAGTACGCGACAGCGCTTTATGTTAGACAGGGATGCGCGGCTTGTCAACGGCTTGAGCCGCGCATCCGGGCGAGCAGTAGCGTCCGCGGACCCGCCGCTGGGCTCAGATGAGCGCGATCCATTTCTTGAGCAGCTCGTCGTCCTGCTTCATTTGCTCCATCGCCATGTCACGCAGCACGTTGACCTCGCGTTCGGTTTCGGCCCGCGCCCGGGTCACGAAGTCGAATTCCTCGCGCTGGCGTTCGAGAGCTTCGTCTTCGGGCTTCGTCGCGCGGGCAATGAGGGCCGCGATCCGGGCGTCGAGGGCGGCCTTGGTTTCGGGCGTCTCGGGATCGGCCGGATTGGCCGGATCGGGCGCCACCTCCACCGGGTCGGACGGCGTCCGGCTGGCCGCGGGGATGGACGGCGCCCGACTCACCCCCGGCGTCGCCGGGGCCCGTGTCGTCGCCAGCCGTGTCGATGGTGCGATCATGCAATCGATTTGATGAATTCTTTGGTGATTTCGTTGTCGGCTTTGCGTTGTTCCATCGCGACGTTCCGCAGTTCGTTGGACTCCCGCATGATCTCCGACTTTTCGCTCGTGACGTTGTCGAAGGTGTCGGACTGCGCTTGAACGGCAAATTGGAAATTGAGCTGTTGCTGCTGCAGAGCTTCGGTTTCGGCCAGATACTGCGACTGGCCGGCGGACATCACACCGTTGCCGACGGCGCTGAGCGCGTTGCCGGCTCCGCCCGATCCGCCCACGGCGCCCGCGAGCGCGCCGATTCCGGCGCCGATCGGGTTGCCGGTCGCGATAAACCCCTTCGCGGCCCCGGCCAACATCGAACCGATAAAACTCATCTGGATATCCTTTCTAGAAGCGAAAATGGATCGGGGGCGACGACGCTGGAATCGAGATCGCGGCTCAGTGAACGAGATCTCCGTCCGTGCCGGAGTCGGAAAAGACGACGTTGCTCTGGCCATGATCGTCGGNNCGTGGCGGAAGTGACCGAAGACGCGGTCGCCGACGATGAGGTTTGCGCCTCCGCGGCTTGCGCGAGGGCGTTGACCGTGGTAGCGGTGCTCAAACTCTCCGCCATCGAGCTGTCTCGGACGGCGGCGGCGCTTGCCGAGCTCGTTGCGCGAACGGCAGCGGCGGAGGTCGGCCCAGCGGCGCAGATCGAAATTCCGGTCCCGCCCGCGGCCGGCATGCTCGCGGCTATTTCGTAAAGATTCATGCCTCCCCAATGCGACGTCATGCTGCGTTGACAAGCCTAGGACGGCAGATTACAATAGACAAGTTTGCATGGGGTCTCTCCTCGCGGGGGACCTCGTTCTATGGCATGGGTTCCTCGTTGGTCATCGACATCGGTTCGTTACTGCACGCAGGACGGCCGATCTCGCTGGATGACTCGGTCGTCATCCCGTCGTTTGGGTCGCTCACGTTTCCTAGCCGCGCCACGGCCGTGCTGGGGCTGCGTCGGGTAGAGAAGGGGCTGCAAATCGACGGCACGATCGATGTGGACGTCGCCGGCGAGTGCGACCGGTGTCTAGACGGAGTTCTCATACCGCTGCACGTCGACGTCGACGAACGCTTCGAGCCGCCCGGTGGTTCGAGCGATCCGTTCGGGGAGAACAATGTCTTGGACGGCACCGACCTCGACGTCGGTGATCTCGTGCGGCAACTCGTTACGGCGGCGCTCCCGTTCGGGTTGGTTTGCCGACCCGATTGTCGCGGATTATGCGCGGCGTGCGGGCAGAGTAAGAATGCGGGCGGTGGCTGCCACTGCTCCGAGATGGAAGGCGATCATGGCGAATCCTAAGTGGAAAACCCCGCGCTCGAAGACGCGCAGCCGGCGGGCTGCGAACTGGAAGCTGTCACCCGTGACGTCGATCGAGTGCCCGCAGTGCCACTCGGCAAAACTGCCGCACTTCGTCTGCCCGGCGTGCGGCACGTACGACGGCCGCGCGGTGGTGACCCCAAAAGAGGATCACGCCGGGCATAGTCACGGGTAGATTGTCCGGCTGCGTGCCGGCGCCGAACGGGCGCGCCTAAGCGGTGCGCATCGGCGTCGTTTTTCCCGGCCAAGGGTCGCAAGTCATCGGAATGGGCGCGCTCGCCGCGCAGGCCTACCCCGCCGCGCGCGAGTGCTTCCGCGTCGCCAAGCGCATCGTCGGATACGATCTCGCATCGATGTGCACGAATGGCCCCGAAGCGACGCTGCGCGAGACTCGTTACGCCCAGCCGGCGATCTTCGTGACGAACGTGGCGATCTACGCTGCCGTCGCCGACTTGTTCGAACCGGTCGCTTCGGCCGGACACTCGTTCGGCGAATTTTGCAGCCTGCACATCGCGGGGGCGCTGTCCTTCGAGTCGGCTCTTTCGCTGGTGAACGAACGTGCGCTGGCGATGCACCGTGCGGCCGAAGCCTCGGCCGGCGCGATGTCGGCGGTCCTTGGACTCGACGCGCGCGTGCTGCGCGACATCGTCGCGGCAACGGCGGCAGCGGGAACGGGCCGCGTCCAGTTGGCGAACTTCAACGCGCCGGGCCAAATCGTCATCAGCGGCGACGTTGCGGGCGTCCGCGCCGCCGGTGCAGCCGCGGCTGCCGCCGGGGCCAAAAAGGTGGTCCCGCTCAAAGTCGCCGGCGCGTGGCACTCCGAGTTGATGGCGCCCGCGCGAACGGCGTTCTCGCGTTTCGTGCGGGATGCCGCGATCATCATGCCGCGCTTTCCCGTGATCTCGAACGTCGACGCGCGTCCCTACGCCGATGTGATGACGATTCGCGACCACCTCGAGCGTTCGGTCACCGACGAAGTCCGCTGGCACGAAACGGCGTTGCGGCTCATCGAAATGCAGCTCGATCTGGTCGTCGAGTTCGGCGCCAGCGCCGTGCTCGCGCCGATGTTCAAGCGCATCGAGGGTGCGCCGCGCGCGATCACCGTAAAAGACGTCGCCGGCATCGAGAAACTGCGGGCGATGCTCGTCCCGGCGCGCGCCTAGTGTTCCGTGGGAAGGTCGCGGTCGTAACCGGCGCGAGCCGGGGGATCGGCCGGGCGATCGCGGTCGATCTGACCAAACACGGCGCCGACGTCGCCCTCATCGGCCGCGATGCCGCAGCACTCGACGAGACCGCCGCGGCCTGCCGCGACGCCCGCAGCGGCGCGCGCGCGAATCCGTATCTTGCCGACGTCAGCGCGGAATCGGCCACGTCCAACGCGCTGGCGCAGATCGTGCGCGAATTCGGCCGGGTCGATATCGCGATCGCCAACGCGGGCGTGGCGATCGACGGCCTCATCCTGCGTTTCAAAGGTTCGGATCTGGATCGCATGATCGATACGAACCTCAAATCGGCGTTCTATCTTTCGGCCGCCGTGGCGCGGCCGATGGTCAAGCAGCGCAGCGGCGCAATCGTCTTCGTTTCGAGCATCGTCGGGATGGCCGGCAGCGCCGGGCAGGCCGCGTACAGCGCCACCAAAGCCGGTTTGCTTGGTTTGACCAAATCTCTCGCGAAGGAGATAGGGTCGAGGAACGTAAGAGTCAACGCCGTCGCTCCCGGTCTCATTGAAACGGCGATGACCGCCGAGATGCCGGAGGCTGCCCGTGCTCAGTACCTGCGACAGATCGCTCTAGGTCGTCCCGGTTCGCCCGACGACGTTGCGGGCGTCGTATCATTCTTATGCTCCGATGCCGCGCGCTACGTCACCGGTCAAACGATCGTGGTCGACGGCGGATTTTTGATGTGATGCTTGGGGAGAAAACCGATAGTCATGGCCGCTGATACCTTCGATAAAGTCAAGAAAATCATCGTCG
>PLAE01000239.1 GCA_003134035.1 Candidatus Velthaea versatilis | reverse complement strand
TTCGCGATCTTCGAGACGCTCGCGGAGCGGTTCGGCTACGACGTCGGCCGGTGGCCGGCAACGTACCGCGACCCGCAAACCGACGATATCAAAGCGTTCGCGGACGCCGAGCGGCCGGCGATCGCGTACGCGATGTACCTGCAATACCACGCCGCCCGTCAACTCGAAGCCGCCGCCGCCGCGGCGCAATCACGCGGCGTGGCGTTGTACTGCGACTTGGCCGTGGGCGTGGATGCCAACGGCGCCGACGTGTGGATCGATCCGCACGCCTACGTCGGGTCCGTGAGCGTCGGCGCTCCGCCCGATCTGCTCAATACAGACGGCCAGGCGTGGGGGCTGCCGCCGCTCGATCCGAGCGCCTTGGTGCGCGACGGGTACCGCACTTTCGCCGCCCTGCTGCGCGCGAACATGACCGACGCCGGTGCCCTGCGCATCGACCACGCGATGTCGCTCGCGCGCCTCTTCTGGATCCCCCGCGGGGCGCCGCCGGCCGACGGTGCCTACATGCCCTATCCGCTCGCCGATCTGACCGGGATCGTGGCGCTCGAGAGCAGCCGCGCGCACTGCCTCGTGATCGGCGAGGACCTCGGCACCGTGCCCGAGGGGGTGCGGAGCCGCATGGCCGATGATCGCATGCTGCGCTCCTGGGTTCTCTTCTTCGAGCGCGATCGCGACGGCGCGTTCGTTCCGCCTGACCGATATCCGGAAAAGGCGCTCGCGACGAGCGGAACGCACGATTTGCCGCCGTTCGCACAGTGGTACGCTGGCGCCGATATCGACGTGCGCGCGGGCCTTGGATTTACACACGCGGATGCCGTGGCGGGCGAACGCGACGCGCGCGACGATGATCGCCGGCGGCTGATTGCAACGCTCATCGACGCAGGCGACCTGCCACCGGCGGGGTCGTATACGCTCGAGGACGTGATGCTCGCCGCGCATCACTTCCTCGCCCGGTCGCGCGCGCGGATCGAGATGCTGCAGATCGATGACGCCGTCGGCGAGATCGACCCGGTCAATATCCCGGGAACCGCGACGCAGTACCCCAACTGGCGCCGCAAACTCCACCTCGACCTCGACGCGATCGCCGCCGACCGGCGATTTCTTACGCTGACCGAAATGCTCGCGACCCAGCGTCCGCGAAGTACGAGCGCAGAATTCAGTCCCGCGCATACAACCGGCGTCGAACGGGAAGAACCGAGATGATGAAAGCCGTCGTCATGGCGGGCGGTGAAGGGTCGCGACTGCGGCCGCTCACATCGCGTCTGCCGAAACCTCTCGCGCCGGTCGCGAACAAGCCCGTCATGGAGCACATCATCGAGTTGCTCCGCACGCACGGGATCACCGATGTCGTTGCGACGTTGCACTATCTCGCCGATGAGGTCGAGACGAATTTCGAGGACGGCTCGGCGCTCGGCGTAACGATGCACTACGTCGTCGAAGACACGCCGCTCGGGACAGCGGGCGCCGTGAAGATGGCGGAGCACCTGCTCGGCGACGAGACGTTCCTGATCGTCTCGGGCGACGCGCTCACCGACATGGATCTGGGCGCGCTCGTGCGTCATCACCGCGAGACGAAGGCCTCGGCGACGATCGCACTGCAGCGCGTGACGAACCCGCTCGAATACGGCGTCGTCGTCACCGATCACGACGGCAAGATCACCCGCTTTCTCGAGAAGCCATCGTGGGGCGAGGTCTTCTCCGACACGATCAACACGGGCGTCTACGTGCTCGAGCCCTCCGTGCTCAAGCGGATGGAACGCAACAAGGTCTACGATTTCTCGAAAGACCTCTTCCCCGAGATGCTGCGCGACGGCGAGACGATCTCGGGCTGGGTGGCCAATGCCTACTGGACCGATATCGGCAGCCTCGAGGCCTACCAGCAAGCCAATTACGATGCCGTCATCGGCACCGCGAACGCCCACGTCGACGGCACCGAGACGGGCAACCGGATCTTCATCGGCGCGGGCACCGTGATCGACCCGGCGGCGAAACTCGAGGGACCGCTCGCGATCGGGAAGGGCTGTAAGATCGCCGCCGGCGCCCACCTGATCGGGCCGGCCGTCATCGGCGACAACGCGATCATCGAGGCGAACGCGCGCGTGCAGCGCAGCGTCGTGTGGAACGACACCTACATCGGCGAAGAGGCCGCGATCGACGATTGCACCGTCGCCGACCGCAACACGATCGAAAAACGCGCGCAGGTGCACGAATCGAGCGTGCTCGGACGCGGCTGTACGATCGGCGCGGGTGCGCTGATTCGGGCGAATCTGAAACTCTGGCCCGATAAGTGGGTGACGTCGGGATCGATCGTCTCGATGTCGCTCATCTACGGTCAGAAATGGCCCGGCTCGCTGTTCGGTTCGGCCGGGATTCGCGGCCTTGCGAACCTCGAGATCACGCCCGAATTCGCGCTCAAACTCGGTCAGGCGTTCGGCTCGTCGCTCAAGCCGGGCCAAGTGGTGATGACCAGCCGCGACACGCACCCCGCCTCGCGCGTGATGAACCGCTGCATCATCTCGGGTCTGCTCGCGGTCGGGATCCACGTGATGGATCTGCGCTCGTATCCGCTCCCGCTCGCGCGTTACGCGACGCGCGTCGGCGGCGACGGCGGCGTCCACGTGCGCGTCGCGCCGGACGATCCCAACGAGATCATCATGGAGTTCT
>PLAE01000163.1 GCA_003134035.1 Candidatus Velthaea versatilis | reverse complement strand
CGTCGTCGTCGCGCTGCTCGCCATCGGCGTCGACATTGGACTAGCGCGGTTGGGATTCGGACTGTTGTTGCCGGCAATCCGGCGCGATCTCGGTGGCGGGTTCGCGGTCTACGGCATCATTGGGGCCGCCCACCTCGGCGGGTATCTCGCCGGGACCATTGCCGCGCCATTGGTTTTGCGCGATCGCCGCCGCTTGCCGCGCATCACGGCGTTCGCTCACATCGTCGTCGGCGCGAGCCTCGCGTTGTCGGCCGCGGCGGCCGATCCCATCGGGCTCACAATCGCGCGCGCCATCCTTGGCGCCGCGAGCGGCGTCGGCATCGCCAGCGCGATCACCGATGCCCTCGAGCGTGTGCCGGCGGCGCGCCGCGGTGCCGCCAGCGCCCTGGCCTGGAGCGGAATCGGGATCGGCCTGATCGTTTCGGCACCGGCCGGCGTCTGGGCGCTCGGCCACACCGGCACGTGGCGCGTCGCGTCCTTGTTGGCGGGCCTGCCGGCAGGTGCGATCGCGGTGCTTGCGCTGCGCGTGCCGGCCCAGGCAACGGCGTCCGGTGCGAGCGCGGCGAGCAGCTTCACGTGGCGCACCCTGCTTGGATCGAGCAACGTCTTTTTCGTTGCCTCGTACGGCGCGTACGGTGCCGCGTATATTGCTTACGCCACGTTCGCCGTCGCCGCATTCGCCGTCCGCGGCGTTGCCGCCGTTGCAATCGGGGCCGTCTGGATGACGTTCGGAATTGCCGCAGTTCTCGGTGCGCTCGCGATCGGTCGTGTTCTCGCGGGGCGCCGTCACCGCTGGTCGATGGTGCTGCCGTTAGCAATGGGGGCGGTTGGCTCGCTAATGTCCGCGCTGCCGTCGGTCACGTTCGCGGTTGCGGGTGCGCTGTGCATCGGCATCGGTCTTGCCGCCGCTCCGGCGGTCGCGAGTTCCTTTGCGCGCGATCGCAGCGACGCGGCGTCCTACGCTCGGGCATTCGCCGGCGTCACGACGGTTTTCGGCGTGGGTCAGATCACCGGCCCGATCGTGGCCGGCGCCGCAGCGGACGCGTTGGGACTTGACGCCGTACCGCTGTTCGCGGCGGTGATTTTCGGACTGGGAACGCTGTGCGCGGTTATCGATGCGCAGCAGCGCGGGCTGGCGGCCGTCTAGCGAAGTGCGACTGAGGGCACGCTCCAACCCGGGTTCCTCGCCGCGTCCGCGCGAATCGATAGCGACTCGTCCAAAGTCGAGCCCGTGGGATCGGGGCAAGTCAGCCGCGCGCTCCTCAAGGCCGCAGCAAAGGCGGAACGCAGATATGAACGGCGTGCTCTCCGTCGAGGTGAAGATCCTCGACGACCGGATCCATGATTGGGGCTTGCCCCGTTACCAGAGTGCGATGGCGGCCGGGGTCGACTTGTTCGCTTGCGTCGAGGTGGTGCTCGAGGTCCACGCGCAAACCGCGGCGGTGCTCGTTCCGTCCGGGATCGCCGTGCACATCGGCGACCCGATGATCGCCGGCCTGATCGTGCCGCGTTCGGGCCTGGGTCACCGGGACGGTGTCGTGCTCGGTAACCTCGTCGGCGTGCTCGATGCCGATTACACGGGCCCGCTGATGATCAGCGTGTGGAACCGCAATCCCGCCGGGTCGCCGCCGATCGTCATCAAACCCGGCGACCGCATCGCCCAACTGCTGTTCGTCCCAGTGGTGCGCCCGGCGTTCCGCATCGTCGATCATTTCTCCGCCGGCACGGTCCGCGGCGCGGGCGGATTCGGCTCCACGGGACACGCGGTCGCGACGGGGAAGCCCCTGGCGGAATGAACGTCTACATCGTCGGCGCCGGCGCGGTCGGCACGTATCTGGGCGAGGCATTGCGGCGCATCGGCAACACGGTGGTGTACGCGCCGCGCGACCTCGGCGACGTCGAACCGCTCGACGTCGACCTCGCGATCGTGGCGGTGAAGTCGTTTCAAACGGATTCGGCGATCGCGACGCTGCGCCGCGCGCTGCGCAACCCCGCGGCGACGGCGATCGTGACGCCGCAGAACGGGGTCGGCAACGAGGAGAAGCTGGCCGCCGCGTTCGGGGCGGACACTATCATCGCGGGAGCGCTCACGATCGCGGTCAATCGCGATAAAGATGGGAACGGCAGCGCGGCCAGCGGCGGCGGCATCGTCTTCGCCCCCGTCGGCGGCGCCAGCGCGCACAACTGGCTGCTCGCGGCATTCGGCGCGACGGGCATCCCGGTCTCGGCGGCGGCCGATTACCGGTCGCTCAAATGGTCGAAGCTCGCCCTCAACGTGATCGCGAACGCGTCGTGCGCGATCCTCAACGTGCTGCCCGAACGCCTCGTGCATTTTAGCGACGTGTTCGACCTCGAGATTCGCGCGATTCGCGAAGTTCGCGCCGTGATGAAGGCGCAGGGGATCGCGGCGATCGATCTGCCGCGCTATCCGGTTCGCGCGCTGCAGAGCGTGGCGAGTTTGCCCGCGCCGGTCGCCCGGGTGGTGCTGGCAAACCGCGTCGCCGGCGCCCGCGGACGCAAGCCGCCTTCGCTGCTGCTCGACCTGCGGGCGGCCAAGAACCGGACCGAAATCGATGTGCTCAACGGCGCGGTCGCGACCGCGGCCCGCGACGCCGGGGTGAGCGCGCCGGTCAACACCGTCTTCGCCCGCGTCGTGAGCGACATCGCGAACATGCCGCAGCTCTGGGCGAAATATCGCGAACGCCCCGAAGCCCTCCAAGCCGAAGTCCAAGCGGAGATGTCGCGCACGAGCCGCGCGTTCGCATCGGTCTGACCTTCGGCGTCGGACCAGGCCGGTGCCAAGGTCTGACTTTCGGCCGTCGAAGACACCGCTCATGCGGCACCCCAACGTTCCCGAATCCCTCGATAGCTGGAGCATCCTGCATCGAATGCTGCGCTTGGACCGGCGCCGGTTCGACGCGCTCGACCCGGCCGCCCGAGCCGCGATCGAAGCCGAAGCGGTCGCCGCCTTCACGGCGCTCGCCGGCGCACCCGACGGCGACTTGGGTGTCGCGCAAATCCTCGGCCACAAAGCCGATCTCATGCTCACCCACTACGCGAAATCGTTCGACGAACTGAGCGCCGCCGAAATGCGCGTCGACAAACTCGCGCTGCGCGACTATCTCGAGCCGGTGACGTCGTACGTCTCGATCCTCGAACTTGGGCTCTATGAGGCGACCGGCAAGATACACGCCGAGCTGCGCGACCGCGGCCTCAAACCGCACTCCGAGGAATGGACCGCGGCCTTCGACGCGGCGCTCGGCGAGCAGGCGAAAAATCCACGCAATGCGGCCCGGCTTTGGGCTGCGATCCCGCAGCGCCGCTACGTCTGCTTCTATCCGATGGACAAGAAGCGCGGCGAGGCGATCAACTGGTACCTGCTGCCGTACGAAGAACGCGCCGCGCTGATGCTCGATCACGGCAAAATCGGGCGCTCCTTTCATGGCCTCGTCACGCAGGTGATCTCGGGCTCGATCGGCTTCGACGATTGGGAATGGGGCGTGGATCTGTACGCCGACGATCCGCTCGTTTTTAAGAAGCTTATTTACGAGATGCGGTTCGACGAAGCCAGCGCGCGTTACGCGGCGTTCGGCCCGTTCTATACCGGCGTCCAATTCGCGGTCGCCGAACTGCCCGAATTTTTGCGCGGCGAGCGGGTTCCGGAATTGCGCGCGCTCGAAGCCGCCCAACCCGCGCTGCGCTAAGCGCTCGCGACGCATGCACGTCGAGTCGCAAGGTGGCGGCGGTTGACCGCAGCGAATCGAGCCACGCCCCGCACCACGTGAAGGCGCCCCCGAAAAGTGCCGCGCTCTTAGCGGGCTGTGTGCTGGCGCGGCCGCAGCCGGCCGGCTGTGCATGGTGCGGGACGGCCCTGCCGGCACGCCGGCGAACCTGGTGCAGTGATCGCTGCGCGACGACGTTCTGGACCAATCATTGGTGGACGCTTGCGCGCCGGGCTGCAAAGCGTCGCGACAAGTACCGCTGCCGGGCGTGCGGAGCCGCTGCTCCCAAGCGTCCGACGCGCGCCGCTTGCACGACGGCGGCGGCCTATCGGACGGCGATGCGGGTCTGGCGCACAGCGAAGAAAACCGAACGCATGGAAGTCAATCATCGCGTTCCGTGCCGCGGCAAGCACGGCGCGCTGTCCTGCGATCACCATCTCGTAAACCTCGAAACGCTATGCGTAGCCTGCCATCGCCGCCTCACCGAGACCGACCGCAAAACGCTCGCAAAGGGCCGGCTAACGCTAACTGACGCACCGGCAGCGCCGCGCCGACCCCGGGCGACGAAAGCCGTCAGCAGAGCGTAGCGTGCTTCTTGCCGGCCCCGCTCGTGCGGAGTCTTCTGCGTATCGGTTGGAGCAAGGGTGGTGACTAAGCGCTCCTGAAACTTGGCGAACCGGCTACGAGGCCGGCCCATGCACTTCGGCGTTTCTTTGAAGGAGGGCAGTTCATGCGCACTCGACCGTGTTCGGCAATGCTTATCGCCGCGTTTCTCACGATCACGCCCGCGTTGGCGTCGGCCGACGACGCGCCGGTTTACCCGCAACCGCCGAAACCGGATTTCTCGTCGATGAATTTTCTGATCGGGACCTGGTCGTGCTCGACTAGGAGCGCACGCCGGCCGGCCGCCGTTCCATCGACGGACACATACATCATCGATCCGACCGGTTACTATCTGGTCTACGAGTCGAAGTCGGACGCGGTCCCTTGGGCGCCGTTCGCAATTGACGAAAAGTTCATGATCACGTGGGATCCGGAAATTAAGCAATGGGGCAGCGTAAACACCAGCAACATCGGCGATTACGGCCTAGCGATGTCAAAAGGTTGGCAGGATGGGAAGCTCGTTTGGCACCCCGTGAACAACACGCCCGAACTCGATATCCAAAGCAGTTCCGACTTCACGATAACCAAAGTAAGCGACACGAAAATGACCAACGAATCGTCGTTTACGACGAAGTCGGGCAAGACGGTCGGCGTCACCGGGTCGTGCACGAAGTCGTCATGAACCCGTTCGCATAGCGCCCATTACTCGGAGCGACCGCGGTCGATGGTTCCGCTCTCGTTTTTGCCTTTGGGCCGACGTCAGCGGGTGAATTTCGCGATGAGCGGAGCATGTTGCGGGTATTGCGCCGTTAGCACCGACCGCGTTGCCAGGAAGAAATCCGAAAACTCGAAGCCCGGTGCGACATCGCAGCCGACCAAGGCGAAGCCCAGCGGGTTTGCAACATGCGATGCGAAGTGCGCGCCGGCCGCGACCGCCGTCTGCCACGGTCCGTCGATACCGAGCATGCGGCGCTCGTGACGCCCCGCGCTGTCGATGATTTCGACCGTTAGGGCATCGCCCCGATAGAAGTGCCAGATCTCATCCGACGTCAGCCGGTGAAACGCTGAGAACTCCTCGCCGGTGAGCAAGAACAAGATCGTCGTGAGCGCGCTGCGCGAGGTGCCGCGCGGGGTCACGACGCGGTCCGTGCTGCGAAACGTTTCGCGGAAATGGCCGCCTTCGGGATGCGGCGCGAGGCGCAACTCGGCGATCAGCCGTTCGGCTTGAGCGTTCACGGTGTGGACCGTTCCCTCGCGCGGCAGCGCGAGGGCGGGGGCCAGGGCTGGCGGTGAATTTAGCCGACGCGATCGTTCATGATCGGAACTTGCGCTAGTTCCGCCATCATGCGGTCGAAATCGCTGAAGGTGAGTGCCTGTTCGGAGTCGCTCAGCGCTTCGGACGGGTTGGGGTGAACTTCGACGAGCAGACCGTGCGCGCCGACGGCTTTGGCGGCGCGGCACAGTGGCACGATCCAGCGCCGTACGCCGACGCCGTGCGACGGATCGACCATGATCGGCAAGTGCGTGCGCTCGCGCAGCACGGGGATCGAGGATAGGTCGAGCGTGTTGCGCGTCGCGGTCTCGAACGTCCGGATGCCGCGTTCACAGAGCACGACGTTGGGATTGCCCTCGGACAGAATGTATTCCGCGGCCGAGAGCAGGTCGTCGATGCTCGCCGCCATCCCGCGCTTGAGCAGCACGGGCCGATCGGTTTTGCCGACGGCTTTGAGCAGATCGAAGTTCTGCATGTTGCGAGCGCCGATTTGAAGCATGTCGACGGCGCTGGACATGCGCTCGACCTGATCGATCGTCATTACTTCGCTGACGATCGGAACGCCGACGGCGCGGCCGGCCTCGGCGAGCAGATCCATGCCTTCCCAGCCCAGCCCTTGGAACGAATACGGCGAGGTGCGCGGCTTGAAAATGCCGCCGCGCAGCATGACCGCGCCGGCTGACGTGACCGCCTCGGCCGTCGCGAGGATCTGCTCGCGCGACTCGACGCTGCACGGACCGCCGACGACCACGAAATGGCCGTCGCCGATGATCACGTTGCCGACCCGCACGCGCGCGATTGTCGCCGGGTTGCGCCGGGTTACTTTCCAACTATTTTTGGCCGGCGCCGGGGTTGCCGGCGGTTTGAGGTCGAGGGTGACCGTCGTGGTGATGCGCTGGCGCGGCGGGGCGGTCGTCGCGTCGTAGCTGCCGATCACGTGCAGGTTGGCGGTGACGCCGCGCAGAGCCTGAAGCGCGGCTGCGAAACGTTCTTCGCGAATGTCGCCGTCGACGTCGACGTAGAAGGCGAACTGGTGCTCCGCGCCGAGGCGGGTCTTCGAGTCGAGCTTCGAGACGTTGAGCCCGTTCGCGCCAAAAACGCTCAAACAGCGGCCGAGGGCCCCCGGTTCATCCGCAACCGAGAAGACCAGGGACGTCTTGCGCACGCCGTAATCGGTCGCCGGCTCAAAGTCGGCGGCAACGCCGCGCGCGTTCGGCGCGCGAAAGAGGATGAAGCGGCTGTAGTTTTCGGGGTGATCGGAGATCGTGTTCGCCAACTCGATCAGGCCGTAGCGGATGCCGGCGTCGCTCGAGGCGATCGCCGCGCGTGCCGGATCGGCGGCGGCGGCAACGTCGCGTGCCGCGATCCCGGTGTCGGTGACCGGGACGGCCCGCACGTCGCGCAGGGTCGCGAGGAAGCGGCCGCATTCAGCGAGCACGACCGGATGCGAGTCGATCATCCGGATGCCGGCCAGCGTGGACCCGGGGGTCCCGAGCAGCCGGTGGTCCATGTGCCAGGTAATCTCGGCGAGCGGGTCCAGTTCGTACTCCGCGAGGACGTCGTAGCCTTCGCGGATCGTTCCGGCAATCGCGTTGTCGACCGGCAGCAGGCCAATGTCGGCGCGGCCGGACAAGACGGCATGGACGACGGCGCGGTACGTGTGGCAGCCGAGCGGCGCGAATGAGACGCCGCGCCGTCCCGCGTAGGCGTCGAGGACCGCATGTGAATACGAGCCCTCAATGCCCTCGAAGGCGGCGGTCAGCGTGAGCGCGGGGGCGGGGACGGGCTCGGTGTCGGTCTGGTTGCTCATAGCCTCGTTACAGTCATTAAAAAAGAGCCACGCGCGCTAGCGGCGCGTGGCTCTTGGTGATCGTCCAGGGTCTGCCGGGACTTTTACCGCGATAGCCAACCGCACCGACGCGCTGCAGGGCCGGCAAAAGAGAAGTCTGGAAAGCGCGTCGGAGTCAGTCGGCACATGTGACATGCATGTACCACGTTTGGACCCGGCTCGTCAACCATCCAGGACATTCACCAATGGGCCGCTGCGCTCCCTTGCTTGATAGGTTCGCCCCGAGGTGCTAGACCGCGGCCAGGCGTTTGGCGAAATACGCCTGGTGGAAGAACAGCGGCGACGAAATGAGGAAGTCGGCCGAACTCCGGTTGCAAGCGATCGGCACGTTGTGCAGGACCGCCAGACGCAGCAGCATCTTGACGTCGACGTCGTGCGGCTGACTCGTGAGCGGATCCCAGAAGAAAATGAGGGCGTCGAGCTTGTTTTCGGAGATCATCGCGCCGACTTGCGCGTCACCGCCCTGCGGTCCGGACAGCAGCAGTTCGATCGGTAGACCGACAATATCGGAAACGCGCTTGCCGGTTGTCGCCGTGCCGAAGAGACCGCAACGCAGCAGTGTGCCTTTATTGAAGGAGGCCCACTGCACCATCTCGTCTTTACAGGCGTCGTGGGCGATGAGGGCGATGCGCGGCCGGATCTCTTCGCGGGGCTTCATCTGCGTGACAATGGTGCTCATACGATCATCCTAACGCGTTCGTGAAAAGTTCGTTAGCGACAACTGTCCAAATTCGCCCGCTGCGCGTGGACGACTTTCCTTACACGCCAAGTCGCGCCATCGCGGCCATCGAGTCGCCGTATCTTCGGACGAAAACGAGTTCCAACTCGCATTTCGCCCGACGCTCGAAAAACCGCCGACCGATAATCGGCGATCACTTGCAAACGCTGACGCTGCAAGGATTCACGCGCGATTCGATTGCTGCACGGCGAAAGTATTCGCCATCAGCCGACTTTTTTTCGGGGCCGGGTTATTCGTTTGCGTGAAGCGAGATGGAAGTAAACTATCTTGCGCGCTGCGGGCTCAGTCGCGGTTCGATGTTTAGCTCGGTCCCCAATCGAGCCAGTAATTCTTCTATCGCCGAGCAGCCAACCGTCCGCGTCTTAACCCATGAAGTCGACGCGAGTGCGTAGTTGAAACATCATCGGGCACGATGCGGTACGTGCGCGGGTGAGGATGCTTCGGCTGATGCTCGCCCTGCGCAGGGTCGCTTTTCAGGGCTTGGCGGCTTTCACCGACTGCCGCGTGCCTGGTCGTCTCAAGCTGGCCGCCCTTGCCGCGATGCTCTTCGTGATTTCACCATTCGACGTGTTGGGCGACATCCCGATGTTCGGGGCCATCGACGATGCCGGCTTGCTGATGCTCGTCCTCATGTGGTTCACGCGCGCGAGCAAACGCTACCAAAACACGATCGACATCTCGTTCGATCGCCACGACATCTAATTCGGCGCGACGTCTAATTCGATCAGCACTGGCCGAGCGGCGTTCGGCCAGGCGGGCCTTTGCCTTCACCCCTCAACGGCGGAGTGATGTACCTGACCGTTACGTATCGTGGTCGTGAGAACGGACGACGAGAGTTGATTGTAGGACGCGCATCGCGGCGCGCCCTGACTCGCTCGCGAAGTCGCCGGCGAGCTCCGCGGCGATCGTCGCGACTGTCGTAAGATCGATGCCGTTGGCGGCTAAATGGGTGAAGGTCGCCGCTTCGGTGCGCGGATCGAGGCCGCTGCAGGCATCGACGGCGATGATCGTGCGCATGTTCGCGCGGCGCGCGGCGAGCGCCGCCTGCCGGACCGCCACCTCAGTGGCGATGCCGGCGATGATGAGCGTGCCGCGATGTACCGCCGCCAGTGCCGCCGCAAACGGCGGGTCATTCATCGCGTTCGGCGTTGTCCGAACCAGCGGCTCGGCGTCGGGCAGACGCGCGGCAAGTTCGGCTAACAGCGGCGCAATCGTTCCGCCGGTGGTCGGAACGCACGAAACGCGGACCGGCAGCGCGAAAATTCGCGCCAGATCGGCCAACGCCGCGATCGCGGTGCGCAGCCGCTGCGGATCGTTCGTGGCCCCGACGTTCACGATCCCCTCCTGCGCGTCGATGAACGCGATGATGATGTCGTTGGCATCGAGCTGCTGATCGTTCATCGCGAAGTCTCGTCGTCGTGGGCGTCCGAGCGCTGCCGCCCGCGGATGTCCCGCGCTCTAACTCCAGTCGTCGGCGAGCACCCGTCGAAGCAACCCGTCGATGCCGGGTTTGGCCTGTCGGCGGTCGGCGTGGCGCCGTTCGAGAAGCACCTCGGCAAGAGTCCGCCGGCGCGGCAAGCGGCGCCGCTGCGGCGTCACGGAATCTGCGAGCGCGACGAGCCGCAGGTGGCGCAGCCTCGAGGGCGCGGGATCGGCGGCGGAAAAAGCGCTGTTCGGATCGTCGATGTGCACGTCTGCTCCATTTGGTGAATGTTGGTGTCGCATTGTCGCCGACCGCGGCGTGGGCAAGAATTCGGTGTGCTCGACCCGCGTCCGTGGGTCAATCGGCATCATTGCGGGTGCAATCCGGCCGTATACGCGGTGCATGATCTGGGCAGCGCCCAACGGGCGGTCCGAGCGCTGCCGCAAATCGGCGCGCCGTTGGTCGAACGATGTCTGGTCGATGGAATCGTCACCCGTGTTGGTGCTAAGCAGTGATTTCGAGCTCCGGGGCTCCCGCAACGAACCACCTGATATCTTGTTTATCGGCACATTGCTTTACGATGCGCACCGATATCCTTACAAAAGTGATGGGCGCCGGACGCCAAGCGCCCCGGGATTGTCCGGAAGTCTCTGGAGTGAACCGCGGCGAAGCACGGGCGGCATGTCGAAATTGCGGCGGCAAACGGCGCAGATTTTGCTGGCCGGAACGGGTGTGCTTGCCTCCGTGACGGCGGCATTCGCGGCGCCCGTCATTCGTCCGCCGGTACGGCCCGCGGCGGTAGGGGCGCCGCGGGCCGTGCGCGCCGGCGCGCTGTTCGTCCCGCACCTGCCGTTGCGGATCGAGCGGCACGCGTTCGCCCGGACGCGAATCACGCCGTTGCCGCTGCCGGCCAAACCATCACCCCTGACCCTGGTACCCGTCTTTTTTCCGGCGCCGGGCTTTGCCGCGCCGGCGTCGCCGACCACGGACGCTTGCAGCGATGCGCGCTCGGCCGTGCAATGGCGCGTGATTCCGACGACGCCGTTCGTGCCGGTCGACTGCCTGCGCGATGCCGCGCTACGCGGCGCCCCGCCGTCGCTTGCGCCGGGGGGAAACAAAAATGCCTTGTACGGACGTACCTATTCGCCGCGCGATCTCGACACACCATAAAGCGCGTGCTCGCCGCTGCGGTCGCGCCTGATCGTACGGTCGCGCTTGATCGTACGCCGCGCAACACGTGAGGAGGACGGCGCGTAAAGTGCCGGGGCGTGTACCTGTCCGTGGCTGACAGCGAAGCCTTCGCCGCCGTCGACCGTACGACCGGCGCGACAGCGAGCCGCGCGGCTTCGAGCGAGCAGACGCCGGCGGCGATGTCCGGCTGGATGATCGCGCTGTTTGCCGTCGCCGGAGGCTTGGCCGTCGGCAACCTGTATTACGCGCAGCCGTTACTCGCCACGCTAGCGCGCGATTTTCACGTCGGCGAGGCGACCGCGGGATTGATCGTGACGATCACCCAGCTCGGCTACGCGGGGGGCCTGGTGTTGATCGCGCCGCTGGGCGATTTGCTCGAGAACCGGCGCCTGATCGTCAGCGTAATGTTCGCGACCGTCGTAGCGCTTATCGCGGCGGCATGCGCGCGATCGTTCGGCGCCTTTCTCGCCGCCTCGCTGGCGATCGGCGTCACCTCGGTCGTGGCGCAGATCCTCGTGCCGTTCGCCGCGCATCTCGCGCCGCCCGAGCGCCGCGGCCGGATCGTCGGCGCGGTGATGAGCGGTGTGCTCATGGGCATCTTGCTGGCGCGCGCGGCGTCTGGGATCATCTCGGGCGCCGCCGGCTGGCGTGCCGTGTATATCCTTTCCGCCGGTCTGATGACGCTCGCGGCATTCGTTCTGCTGCGCGCGCTGCCGCGCCGGCAGCCGGCCTTCGCGCTGGGCTACCGCGCGCTGCTCGGATCGCTCGGCGCAATCTTCGCAAGCGAACCCGTTTTGCGCCGGCGCGCCGCCTATCAGTCGGCGATGTTCGGGACGTTCAGCGCGTTTTGGACCAGCGTCACGTTCTTGTTGGCGGGACCGCAATACCACTTGTCGCAAACGCAGATCGGGATCTTCGCGCTGGCGGGCGCGGTCGGAGCACTCATTGCGCCGGTCGCGGGCCGGCTGGGCGACGGCGGTCACGAGCGCGTCGTTACCGGCGGCGCATTTGTTTTCGGCACGGCGGCGTTCGCGCTGACGCTGCTGCAGACGCACATCTGGGCACTCGTCGGCGGCGCGATCGGTGTCGACGTCGCCGTGCAGACGTCGCTCGTGCTTGGTCAGCGCGCCGTGTACGCGCTCGATCCGGCCAAGCGCAGCCGGCTCAATACGCTTTATATTGCGACGTTCTTCTGCGGCGGCGCGGCGGGCTCGGCGCTGTCGAGCGTGGCGTATGCGCGGTTCGGCTGGGACGGAGTGGTGGTGCTCGGGACGGCGCTGCCGCTCGCGGCGTTTCTCTTTTGGCTGACCGAACCTGCGCCGGCGCGCGTCGTCCCATAACGGCGGGCGGTCATTGACGCTCCGCCCGGACGGGAACGTCGGCGAAGACGACCCAGACGGGCTTGTCGCCCGCCGCGCAGCGCTGCAGCGGGTCGAGCGCGCCGGTTGACGCATCGATGGCATACAGGGTTAATTGGTTCGAGAGTTCGCCCGCGACGACGAGCCAACGGCCATCGGACCCCAGGGCCAAGCTTCGCGGCTGGTCTTCGACGGCGACCGTCGCGCAGCGCCGCAGCGCGCCGGGCGGACCGCCGAGGTCGAAGATCGCAAGCGTGCTCGTGCGCCGTTCCGACGCGTACAGATAGCGGCCGTCGGAACGCACCGCGAGTTCCGCCGCCCACGGCGCCGCGTCGCCGTCGGGCATCATGCTCGCCGTCGCTAGTGGCTCAAGCCGGCCGGTGATTCGATCGAGCGCGAAGGACCGCACGGTGCCGTCGAGTTCGCCGTTCACATAGAGCACCGGTTCGCTCGGGTGGAACGCCAGATGCCGAGGACCGCAACCGTCGGGTGTCCGGACCAACGGTACGTCGTTGGGCGTCGCGCGACCGGTCCGCGCTTCGAATTCGTACTGCAGGATGGCATCGCCGCCCAGCGACGTCACGAAGAGAAAGCGGTTCGAGGGATCGGTGCGGATGCCGTGCGCGAACGGCGGCGTCGCGCTACGCTGGATCGATGGCGATTCGATTCGGCCGGCGGGGTCGACCGCGTTGACCGCGAACGCCGCGCCCGCGTAGGACGCGCTGAGCATGAAGGCACCGGTCTGGTCGGTCGCGAGATACATCGGCGGATCGTCGAGGGCCGCGCCCCCGCAGCGCTCGAGTCTACCGCTCGACGGATCGATCGCGAATGCAACGACGGCCGGCCCGTCGCTGCGGAAACCGGCATACAGAAACCGGCCGCGCGGGTCGAGTGCAAGCGGGGTAACGCCGGGTGGGATCGGCAGCGCCGAGGTTTGCTCGAGTTTCCCCGTCGCCGCGTCGAGCGCGAAAACGCGGATCTCGTTGGAGCGCGCGCTCGCGACGAACACGAACGTCGCCCGCGAAGGCACCTCGCGCTGGGCGCTGACCGGCTCGGTGGCGCGTGCGATCATGCCGCTGACTCCATCGGGGACGGCTTCGGTCTGGGCGCGCCGCGTGCATCTCGGGCGCGCTTGCATGTCGGCGCGTACTGCGGCGCGTACATCGCGGTATGAGGTTAACGATTTTCGGAGCATCGCGCGGCGTGGGCCGAGCCGCCGTCGACATCGCAACGGCGCGCGGGCACGCGGTGACGGCCGTCGCGCGCTCGGCGGACGCTCTTGGCGCAACGTCCGCGACGGCGCTTGCCGGCAGCGTCCTCGATCCGCAACTTGTTGGGCGCGCGCTGGCCGAGGCCGAGGCGGTGCTCGTCGCACTGGGTACGGCGCCCGCAACGCCGCGCGGCGACACGCAGCGTGAGATCTGCTCGCTCGGAACGCGCGTGATCCTCGACGCCATGCGCGCCCGCGGGTTGCGGCGCGTGGTGGTCGTTTCGTCGTACGGCGTCGGTCCGACGCGCGAGCGGCGGCCGTTTCCGTTCAATCTGATCGCGGCCACGCTGCTCAAAGACGTGATGGCCGACAAAGACGTGCAAGAAGCCGAGGTTCGCGCCTCGGAGACCGATTGGACCATCGCGCAGCCGCTCGGCCTCACCGACGCGCCGGCCACCGGTTCGCCGTACGTCTCGACCGACGGCACCCACCGTGTCACGCGCGTTTCGCGCGCCGACGTCGCAGCGGTGTGCCTGGACGCGATCGACACCGGCCGCTATCTGCGCGAAACGGTGGCGATCTCGGCGAATCGGTAGGAATCGGGCGATCTCGGCGATCGCTGGCAGTCGGGCGATCTCGGCGGATCGCTGGCAATCGGGCGATCTCGGCGATCGCTGTTTCAGTCGGGCGATTTCGGCGGATCGCTAGCAATCGGGCGATCCCGGCGAATCGCCGGCAATCGGGGCGAATCGCCGACAATCGAACCCTCGGCGCCACCAAACGACCGACTTTCGGCGGCGGAATGGTATCATTCATCGCGGCCGTCGCGGCATTTTGCTCAACCGGCTCATTGACCAGTAGGCGGGACGTGGAGAATGATCGACTTTCAACGCACAAATGAGTTGGTGCCCACGACGGCACCCCTGGCGGAAAGCCTGCGCCGCAACGGCGGTACGCCGCTGCACCTCGACTGGTTCGCCGATGCTCGGGTGAATCGAAGCGCGGTCGAGCGCCGGGCGGCGACATTGACGACGCGCCGCTCGATCAAGAAAGAGTACCAGGCGGCGTGGCTGGTCAAGGCCGTCACCTGCATCGATCTCACGACGCTCGCCGGCGACGACACGCCCGGCCGCGTGCGGCGCTTGGCATCCAAGGCTCGGCGGCCGATTCGCGCCGACGTCGTCGCGGCACTCGGCTTGAGCGCTGCGCCGCCGACGGTCGGCGCGGTGTGCGTGTATCCAACGATGGTCGGGCCGGCCGTCAAAGCGCTCGAAGGATCGGGCATCCCGGTCGCGTCGGTTGCAACGGGTTTCCCGGCTGGTCTCACCCCCCTGCCCCAGCGGCTGGCCGAGATTCGCTACGCCGTCGACGAGGGTGCGCACGAAATCGACATCGTGATCACGCGCGCGCACGTCCTGCTGGGCAACTGGGATGCGCTCTACGATGAAGTGTCCGCCATGCGCCAAGCCTGCGGTCCGGCGCACCTCAAAACGATCCTCGGGACCGGCGATCTCAAGACGCTGCGCAACGTTTATAAGGCGAGCATGGTCGCGATGATGGCCGGCGCCGATTTCATCAAGACCTCGACCGGCAAGGAAGACGTCAATGCGACGCTGCCGGTAAGTTTGACGATGCTGCGCGCGCTGCGCGATTACGGCGAACGGACCGGCGTGCGCGTCGGTTTCAAACCGGCCGGCGGCTTGAAGACCGCCAAAGACGCGCTGACGTGGCTCATGCTCATGAAAGAAGAACTCGGTCGGCCGTGGCTCGAGCCGAAGTTGTTCCGCATCGGCGCTAGTTCAATGCTGGCCGACATCGAGCGGCAACTCGAGCACTTCGTCACCGGGCGCTATGCGTCCGGTGCGCACCACGCGCTGTCATAACGTTTCGTTAAGTGGCTTCAGCGTGCATGCCGTGCGCGGCTGTGCTCCCTACAATAAGGATCGCCTAAATGCCGAACGTCAGAGAAATTCTGCAGACGATGGACTACGGGCCGGCGCCCGAAGCGAACGACCACGTCATCGCCTGGCTCGCGCAACACGACGCCGGCTTCACGCACTTCATCGATGGTGCCTTCGCGCCGGCGCATCCCGCGGAATCGTTCACCGTGAGCGATCCGGCGCGCAATACGCGCTTGGCAACCGTTGCACAAGGAAGTGCCGCGGATGTCGACGCGGCGGTCGCTGCGGCGCGGCGCGCGTTCGGTCCATGGTCGGAACTAGCCGGGCATACCCGCGCGCGCTATCTGTACGCGCTCGCGCGCCATATCCAAAAGCGCGAGCGGTTTCTGGCGGTGCTCGAGTCGATGGACAACGGCAAACCGATCCGCGAGACGCGCGATATCGACATTCCGCTCGCGGCGCGGCATTTCTACCATCATGCCGGTTGGGCCGAACTCATCGAAAGTGAGTTTCCCGGTTACGGCCCGGTCGGCGTTTGCGGCCAGATCATTCCCTGGAACTTTCCACTCCTGATGCTGGCCTGGAAGATTGCGCCGGCGCTTGCCGCGGGCAACACCGTCGTGCTCAAGCCAGCGGAGCTCACGCCGCTCACCGCGCTTGCGTTCGCGGACATCTGCCGCGAAGTCGGTTTGCCCGCCGGCGTCGTCAATGTGGTCTTGGGCGACGGCGCGACGGGTGCCGCGCTCGTCGCGCACCCGGACGTCGACAAGATTGCCTTTACCGGCTCGACCGAGGTGGGCCGGATCATCCGCGAAGCGACGGCGGGTTCGGGCAAACGGCTGTCGCTCGAACTCGGCGGCAAGTCGCCCTTCATCGTTTTAGACGACGCCGACCTGGACAGCGCGGTCGAAGGCGTGGTCGACGCGATCTGGTTCAATCAAGGTGAAGTCTGCTGCGCCGGTTCGCGGTTGCTCGTGCAAGAGGGCATCGCCGAACGCTTTTATGGTAAGCTCAAGCGCCGCATGGAGACGCTGCGCATCGGCGCTCCGCTCGATAAATCGACCGACATCGGCGCCGTCATCGCGCCGCAGCAGCTCGAGCGAATCGGCGAACTCGTCGAGCAGGGACGGCGTGAAGGCGGACGCGTGTGGCAGGCGGCGATCCCGGTGCCCGCGCAAGGCTGTTTCTTTCCGCCGACCCTTATCACCGATGTCGATCCGTCGTCGACCGTCGCGCAGATCGAAATCTTCGGGCCGGTCGCGGTTGCGATGACGTTCCGCACGCCCGACGAGGCGATCGCCTTGGCGAACAACACCCGCTACGGTTTGGCGGCGTCGATTTGGTCGGAGAACATCAATCTCGCGCTTGACGTCGCGGCGAACGTCAAAGTCGGCGTGGTCTGGATTAATTCCACGAACGTGTTCGACGCCGCCGCCGGCTTTGGCGGATACAAAGAAAGCGGTTTCGGACGCGAAGGCGGTCGCGAAGGGCTCTACGAGTATCTTGCCGCCGATTGGGAACGCGGGCTGCCGTTGGCGGCCCAGGGCGCGCCGTTCACAGCGTCGGCGGCGCCGGCCGCCGGGCTCAACGGCCATCTGCCGACCGCAGCGGCGGAAATCGACCGCACCGCCAAGCTGTATATCGGCGGCAAACAAACGCGGCCGGATTCCGGCTACAGTTTTTCGTTACTCGACGGCGAGGGAGCGCCGCTGGGTCAAGCCGCGCTCGGCAGTCGCAAGGATATCCGCAACGCGGTCGAGTCGGCGGCGAAAGCGACGTCTTGGAGCCGCGTGACCGCGCACAATCGCGCGCAAATCCTCTACTACGTCGCCGAAAACGTAGCCGCGCGCGAGGCCGAATTTGCCGCCCGGCTGGCGCGGATGACGACGCGCACCCCCGAATCGGCCGCGCGCGAAGTCGCCGCCGCGATCGCGCGCACGTTCTGGTACGCGGCGTGGGCCGACAAATACGACGGCGCCGTCCACGCGACGGGGTCGCGTCAAGTAACGCTGGCGATCCCCGAGCCGTGGGGCGTGATGGGTATCGCGTGCCCGGACGAGGCGCCGCTGCTGGCGTTCGTTTCGCTCGTGATGCCGGCGCTCGCGGTCGGCAATCGCGTCGTCGCGGTGCCGTCGCAGCGCTATCCGCTCGCCGCCGTCGACTTCTATGCGGTGCTCGACACCAGCGACGTCCCGCCCGGCGTGCTCAGCATCGTCACCGGTGAACGCGACCTGCTCGCGAAGGTCCTCGCGCAGCACGATGAGGTCCGCGCCGTTTGGTACGCGGGCTCGCAAGCCGGCAGCGCGCTGGTCGAAAAAGCCTGCGCGGGCAACCTCAAAGCCAGTTGGGTCAACGACGGCCGGGGCCGCGATTGGCTGAGCGTCCGCGAAGGCCAAGGCCGCGAGTATCTCCGCCACGCGACGCAGATCAAGAACATCTGGATTCCGTTCGGCGAGTAGCGAGTAGCTCTTTGCGGCATTTGCCGTTGTTCGGCTATGGTACCGGCGTCTGTTTCATCGACACACTCCAGGAGTGCGGCGACGTCTTGAATCTTGCGCTACGCGTCGATGATGGAATCGAAATCCAGCGTTAGGCCGTCGGGTGCGGCGCCGAGTTCGACGACCTCCCGGGTGTCCAGGTCGATCGCAACCGCGTAGAGCGTGCCGCGGTCAATGAAGTGCTCTGCGTGGGCGAGCGTGTCGGAAAACTCATCCGAATCGGATTTGACCTCGATGACGACGTCGGGACTGATCGGCCAATATTTCTCGGCTTTGCCAAGCCGAATAAGTTCATCGATGCGGGGTTGGCTCATCCAAGACGCGTCAGGCGACATCGTCTTCTTGCGCGGTCCGACGTTGAAACCGGTGCTCGAGTCGAACGCTTTGCCCCCGGCGGTCATCGCATATCGATCAAGCTGCACGCCCGCTTTGAGACTCTTCGCGCCGCCTTTCGTGTGGGTCGGACTCATGGTGATCGTACCGTCCTCTCCACGTTCGATTCGATAGCCGGGATTGTCGTGTGAGAGGCGCACGAGGGCGTCGTCGCTTTCGACAAGGATGGGGGCCGCCAGGGTAATCGGCATAAAACGGATCTTTCAGCGGATGCGGGCTGCCCGATCATTCGATATCGTTTCGGGGTGTCCGTCCGGATTCGGTCTCGGGCATGCGGAGTGCACTGTCTCGGCAGGCCGTAACGTTCCCGTTCCCGGCGCTGGTTCGAATCGAATCGAGCGGTACGGCAGCGCTTCGTGGACGCGCGCCCGATGTCGTCTGCGACCCGCAAACTCGGCGATCGCTGGAATGCGGCATCGTCAGGGGCCAGCGTTCGCACGCGAGCGGCAGAAAGAATATCACGGTCGACGAGATGATCCTCGCCGTCTCCGTCGCATGCGGTGCCGGTGAAATCATAACCAGCGATCAGATATTGTTGTGTCGCTGAGCGGAACGTCGATTGCGCTCTAAATCGAAATTCCCCATCGACGACCTGGCTTCGCTGAACCTTCTCGGTCCCGATGAATTTAAGCGGCGGCTGGCTTGGACGCGAGCACGCTCGAACCGGGGTGGCGCACGGCGATGCCGACTTCGAGCGCCTCGAACCAGTCGAGGAATTTCTTTACATCGTCGCCCCGGAAGATGCGGCCGTGCTGGGGCACCATCATCTCCACGTCGAGCTTGCGGACGCGCGCGATCCAGTCGTTCTTGGCACGGTTGGAGGGCATCCAGCGTTGGTGAAAGAGCGTCATCTTCGGAACGTGCGCCGAGAAGTCGTCAACGAACATCGGCGCGTCAGGCGCCTCGAGCGCGGCCCCGACGTCGCCGCTGAAGAGAATCTTGGCGACGGGGTCGTAGACGTGAATGTTGCCCGAGGAATGTAGGTAGTGCGCCGGCACGAGTTGCAGCTTGACATGCGGGAGCGCGATCGTCCCACCCTCGTCGGGAATCGGGACGTAGGTGAGGTTGTTGCACCCGAAGTGGCGCAAGAAACCTTCCCATAGCCAGGGCGCATGCAGGCGTGCTGTTGGCAGCGCTTCGTCCCACATGCCAAGCGACGAGGCGACATCCGGATCCTGATGCGAAAAAAACAAGTCGGTAATTTGGTCGATGCGCGCATGGCAAATGACCGCGCCCAGAACCGAGGAAAATGTTTCGATTCCGCCAGGGTCGAGAATCAATGACCGGTCGCCGTCACGTATGAGGTACTGATTCGTGTCGATGATGCGCTCGGGCTTTTCGGGGTCGCGGCCAAAGGCGATCCAGCGATGGAGGCCTTCGTACAGTACGTAGGTTTTCAAACGCTTATCCTTTGCTTCGCGCGTGCTCGACGCGCGCAGCGAGTGCATCGCGCAGGTCGAGCCGCGATTGCTGCACGATTGCGGTCACTTGCTCCGCCGCACTCGACATCGACGCTGCTATCGCCTCGAGGTTAGGGCGGTAAGTCCCGGCTTGCCGCGCCTCGATGCGCGATTGGACCGTGATGACGGAGATGCACATCATATGCGCGCTGATTTGATCGAGAAGGCCGTCGAGGGTGCGAATGGAGCGGGTCATCGACTTGCTGATCGCCGTTCGCGCCGCGTCGCACCGATCGATAACCGCCTCGAGGGAGGTCTCATCGCGGCTCGCGCCGGCCGCTGCACGGCGCAGGCGCCGCAGCGCGTCGGCTGCGCGCCGCTCTGAAACGGCCGAGCGCGATACGGCCAGCGTCCCCGCTTCGAGGGCGTTGCCGAGCTTTTCGGTCGCCCGAGCCGCTTCGTCGATGAAGTCGGTGATCGGCCGAAATCCAGCGGCTTGCGTTCCGGCTCGAACGGATATGACTTTGGCGTTGACTGCCGCTAGCGAAAGCTCACTGGCAATCCGGCGCACTCGCCCTAAACCTGCCGCGACTGTCGCGACGCTGACAAAAAATGGCTGTTCTGGCACGTGTTCGCTCCCGGTCTCTGAGTTGTCGGCAGCTTCTCACCGCCCCGCCACTTGCGTTTCTCTTCGGTATCTGCGGGGCGGCCGGGTCCGGGGAGGCGCTGAACGCGGCCCTTTACAGAGGTGTCGTACGCGTTGCGCCGCGGTAACCGCTGGCGCTCGGCGCGGTGCTATCATCGCCGGCCGGGGCCCGCCGAATCGTTCACTTTTTGCGCGTGCGCGCTTATGCGGGTCCGTGCAGAGCGCCTTGACGGTGTCGTTTGTCGGATTCGACCTGCGCTGGACGGCGGTAACATATTGCGTGCGAATTGTTACGGAAACCGGCCGAATTGACGCGTCCCGAACGTACGCCGATGGGACAGCGCTGCTCCCCATCGCAGCGGCTCATAAGTTTGAGGCCGGCAAAAGAGCGCCACCCTAGGAACGGTCGCGATGGCTCGGTTTTGCGGGAGGCTGCACTATTCCGGCAGGCGCCGCGTAACGCTCCCGCCCCCGGTGCTGGTCCGATCGATCGAGCGATACAGCAGCGCTTCGCCGACATGCGCGCGGCCGATGTCGTCGGCGCCCGCAAGATCGGCGATCGTTCGGGCCACCCGGGCGATGCGGTCGAAAGCTCGCGCGCTGACGGAACCCCGGTCCATCGCCGCGTGCAGCAGCTCCATCGATTCGCCATCGAGCCGACAGAACGCGCGGACGTCGGCGGCGCCGATCTGCGCGTTGCAAGCGATGTCCAGCGTCGTAAGCCGGTTGCGTTGACGGTCGCGCGCGGCTTCGACCCGCGCGCGAATCGCCGCCGACGTTTCGATCGCCTCGCCGGCCACGAGTTCCTCGAAAGAAACGCGCGCCACCGTGACGTGCAGGTCGATGCGGTCGAGCAGCGGCCCCGAGAGTTTGGCGACGTACTTTGCGACCGTGGCGTCGTCGCAGCGGCAATCGTTTGCCCGCGAGCCGCGATAGCCGCACGGGCATGGATTCATCGAAGCGACGAGCATGAAGCGCGCCGGATAGGTCACGGTTGCGGCCGCGCGCGCAATGGTGATCGAGCCTTCTTCGAGCGGCTGACGCATCGTCTCGAGCGCGTTGCGCGAGAATTCGGCTAATTCGTCGAGATAGAGCACTCCGTGTTGGGCGAGTGAAATTTCGCCCGGCTTGGGGTGCGCTCCGCCGCCGACGAGCGCGATATGCGAAATCGTGTGATGCGGTGCGCGGAACGGACGGGCCGTCACGATGCGCGGCGTCGGCCCGAGCGCGCCCGCGACGCTGTAGATTTTCGTCACGTCCAGCGACTCGTCAGGCGACATCGGCGGCAAGATCGAGGGGACGCGCCGGGCGAGCATGGTCTTCCCGCAGCCCGGCGGACCGATGAGCACCGCGTTGTGTCCGCCGGCAGCGGCGATCTCGAGCGCGCGCTTCGCGATGCGCTGACCGCGCACGTCGCCGAAATCGCCGCTTGGCGGTGCGCTGGCTGCGACTGGCGCGCCGGCTGAATCTGCCTGCCGGCGAAACTTCGCGCCGTTGCCGAGCACGACGGCGACGGCGTCGGCGAGCACCGGCACGGCGTAAATTTCGAGGCCGGTGATGAGCATCGCCTCGGCCACGTTCGCTTCGGGCACGATGACGCGCACGAAGCCGGCGCTTTTCGCCGCGATCATCATCGCGAGCATCCCCGGCACGGGCCGGACGCTGCCGTCGAGCGCGAGTTCGCCCAGCGCGAGAACGTCACGCAAAGCCTCGCCGTCAATTTGCTCGTCGGTCGCGAGCAGCGCGAGCGCGATCGGCAGATCGAAGCCAGGCCCCTCTTTACGGATGTCGGCCGGCGCCAGATTGACCAGCAGCCGGCCGGGGGGAAACCCGAAACCGGAGTTGACGATCGCCGCGCGGACGCGCTCGCGCGACTCGTTGAGCGCGCGGTCCGGCAAGCCGATGATCGCGAAGGCCGGAACACCGGCGGACGAGTCGGTTTCGATACGGACCACGTAGCCGTCGATGCCGAGCATCGCCGACGAAAACGCGCAAGACAGCACGCTTCCCGATCACCCGGTTCAGCCCGAACCGCTAGTGGACTGAGCCGCGCAGCCCGTCGCGCTTTGGCTTCGCCGGGTGTACCGACCGAAGCCGAAGGTGCGCACCGAGCGAAGCCGAGGACACCCTTCACCCGGCACCCATGACCAATCCGTCAGTCGCCCACGTGCCCGAAAAAGTCGGACGCGCGGCGGTTCGCCGGGCGGCCCGTTGTTCTTGGACGAGGCGGAAGTGAAACGCAGGATTTACATGGACTGATGAAAACCTTTACCTGAGCGTCCTACGGCATGAAACAAATGTTCATGCCACCGAGATGCCCCTTTTTTTGAAGGCCTAATTGTTTGCAATTTTCTTAAGGGGGACCGTATGTTCAATTCACGACGCGACTTCATCCGCACGGTCACGGCATCGACGGCCGGCGCGGCGGCGTTCTTAGGCGGCCTGGGCGTCGATCCGGTCATGGCGGCCGACATGATGTCGGCCACGGCCCGTTCGGACAAGCCGCTCAAAGCGGCGTTCTCGAACGCTGGTCTTCAGGCGACATGGTGCGCCCAGGGCAAACAGGCCGCTGAAGCCTGGGGTAAACTCTACAACGTCGAGGTCACCTGGTTCGACGGTCAGCTCAGCGCGACGCAGCAACGTACCGCGATCGACAACATGGCGTCGCAGAAGTGGGACTTCGTCGCGATCCAGGCCTTCGGTATCGGCACGCTCACCGCGCCGGTCAACAAAATGATCGCCGCCGGCATCCCGGTCATCGATATGGACACGCTGATCGCGCCGCTCGACTCGATCCAGATCCACAGCTTCCTTGCGCCCGACAATGAGTTCATGGGCGCGTCCGTTACCCAGGCGCTCATCGACGGCATCGGCGGCAAAGGCACGATCACGATGACGCAGGGCGCGCTCGGTCACACCGGCGCTCAGGGCCGCGCGCGCGGATTCAACTCGATCGTCGCCAAATACCCCAACGTCAAAGTCCTCGACACGACGCCCGCCGATTGGGATGTTACCAAGACCGCGCGTATCTGGGAAACGCTCGTCACGAAGTATCCCAAGATCGATGCCGCTTACTTCCACAACGACGACATGGCGTTGGCCGCGCTCAACGTGATGAAAACGCACGGCAAGACGATTCTCGTCGGCGGCTGCGACGCGATGCCTCCGGCGCTCGCCGCGGTGGCCGAAGGCCGCATGCATGCCACGGTGCGCAACCCGTCGTGTCGAATCCACGGCGGCGCGATCGTGGCGGGCGTCGCGGCCGTGCTCAACGGTCAGAAGACGGGTCCCGGCGGCATCCCCAAACACATCATCACGGACGGCCCGGTCGTGACCAAAGCCAACGCGCCGGGCATGGCGTGGATGGAGCAGAATTTCCTGATCTAACTTGGATGGAGCAAATCTGCCTCATCTCATCGAGAACGCGTCTGGTGCCGTTTGCGCTGCCGCGCGGCGGCGTGACGCGCCTTACGATTCGTTTGAGGACGGCTTGCGTCGTACCGTGGGAATCAACGTGTTTGCAGGACGCGGAGCGCGCGAGCGCCCCGCGTTCCTGATTCTTCATTACCGCTCATCTTGTTCGCCGCCCACGATCAAAAGGAGATCGAACGCGTGACGCCAGCAGATCAGCCAAACGCTCTGGAGTTGACCGGAATCGGTAAGGCCTTTGGCGGCGTCGTGGCGCTGCGCGGCGTCGATTTCACGTTGCGCGCGGGCGAGATTCACGGGCTCGTCGGCGAAAACGGCGCCGGTAAGAGCACGCTCATGAAGATCATTGCCGGCGTGCACGCCGAGCACGACGGAACGATGCGAGTGAACGGCCGGGAAGTCGTTTTTCGCTCGGCCAGCGACGCGCTCGCCGCCGGGATCGGCATGGTGCATCAAGAGCTCAGCGTCGTGCCTGAACTCACCGTCGCCGAGAACGTCTTCCTGGGCGTGCAGCCGACGACGAATTTCGGCATTGTCGACTGGGCCAAGATGTTTCGCGAGGCGCACGAGCAGCTCGCGCGTTTGGGCATCGACGTCAACGTGCGCCAAACGATGGGGATGCTGCCGCTGGGCGTTCAGCAGCTCATCGAACTCGGCCGCGTCCTGTTTTCCGGCGCCGAGATCATCATCTTGGACGAACCGACCTCCGCGCTGTCGCCGCCGGAGATCGAACGGCTCTTCGAGACGCTGCGCCGGTTGCGCGCGAGCGGCAAGAGCCTCATCTTCATCTCGCACTTTCTCGACGACGTGCTCGCGATCTGCGACACGGTCACGGTCTTTCGCAACGGCCGCAAGATCGCGACGATGCCGGCGGCCCAGATCGACAAGCTTTGGATTATCGAACGGATGATCGGCACCGGCCACGAGGATCTCGAAGAGAGCTACACCAGCGAGCGGATGTTGGAAGCGCCGCCCAACGCTCCGGTCGTGCTCGAATCGCAGGCGTTGTGCAAGCTCGGCGCGTTCAGCGACGTCTCGCTCAACGTGCGCGCCGGCGAGGTGCTGGGCATTTACGGCTTCATGGGTTCGGGCCAGCTCGAATTCGCCCGCGCGCTGTACGGAAAGATCATCCCCGACACGGGCACCATCCGCATCGACGGCAAAACGCTGCGCGCGAAGAATACCGCCGCCGCTAAGCGTGCCGGGATCGCGCTGGTTCCCGAGAGCCGGCGCAGCATGCTCTTCGCGCTCGAACCGGTGTATAAAAACGTCTCGATCAGCATCCTCGAACGGCTCTCGGCGCTGTTGCTGCGACCGGGCGCCGAACGGCGCGTCGCGCAGGAGCACGTCGAGCAGTTGCACATCCGTCCGCCCCGGGTCGATTTGCCGCTGGGAAACCTTTCGGGGGGGAATCAGCAGAAAGTGGCGCTCGCGCGCTGGCTCGCGTATCTACCCAAAGTCCTCGTGCTGTGCGAGCCGACGCGCGGGATGGACGTCGGCGCCAAAGACGACGTCGTGAAAATCGTGCGCGGCCTGCGCGATGCGGGACTGGGGGTCATCGTGGTCTCGACGGAACCCGAGACCGTGCTGTCGCTCGCGGACCGCATCGTCGTCATGAAGAAGGGCGCCGTGGTCCGCGAATTCACCAACGAGGCGGTCAGCAAAGACCGCTTGCTGGCAGCCGCTTAAGGAGCAGTGATGATGAGCGCCACGGATGTCGTCGAACGGGCCCCGCGCACCGGTGCTGCCGACTGGGTGCGCGGACGTCTGCGCAACATCGCGCCGTTCGCGACGCTGCTGTTCCTGGTCGTCTTCTTCTCGTTCGCGAGTCCGTCGTTCGCGACGTTCGACAATTTGGGCAACATCCTCACTCAGATCTCGGTCACCGGCATCATCGCCGTCGGATTGACGTTCGTCATCCTGTGCGCGGAGATCGATCTGTCGGTGGCCAGCATCGCCAACACCACCGGCGTCGTGCTGGCGTTCTTCACGCTGCAAGACGCCAGCACCAATATCGCCAACAAACCGCTGCCCGCCGTCGCCGCGATCGTGCTCTCGGTCGTGGCCTGCTTCGCGCTGGGACTGGTCAACGCGTTCGGCGTCACGCGCATCGGCATCCCCTCGTTCATCATGACGCTCGCCATGCTGCAGATCGGCAACGGCATCACCGCGCTGCTCGTCCGCGGACAGATCGCCTATAATGTCCCGCCGTTCATCGCGACGCTCGGCAACGGCAGTCTGGGTCCGGTGCCCTGGATCGTGATCTGCGCGGCGCTCACGCTGCTCATCGGCCACCTCGTGCTTACCTACACGCGGTTCGGGCGCTATGTCTACATGGTCGGCGGAAATCGCGAAGCGGCCGAGTATTCGGGCGTTAACGTCAAGCGGATCGTCGGCTCGGTCATGGTTATCTCCGCCGTGTGCTCGGGCGTCGCCGGTATGCTGGGCGTCGCGCACTTGGGCAGCGGCCAACAGAACGAATTCGACAACTATCTGCTCGATTCGATCTCGGCGGTCGTCGTCGGCGGGACGAGCTTGTTCGGCGGCCAGGGATCGATCGGGAATACGATCGTGGGCCTTTTCGTCCTCGGCGTGCTCAATAACGGTCTCGACCACATCTCGATCGACAGCTTCCTCAAGGTGCTCATTCGCGGGTTGATCTTACTGGCCGCGCTCATCATCAACGTCTATGCACAGCGGCTGCGCACGAGGCAGGCGACCTCAAGCGCCGCCTAACCGGCCTTCGCGCACGGCGGCGCGGCAGTGCGTGACCCGCCATCCGGCGCGTCGCTGGGCAATGGCTAACTCGGGCCGCCGGACACAATTCGGCGAGGTAATTGAGCGCCGACCGCCATCGTCCGATGGATGGACCGGTGACGCGGCATGGTAGACATCTAAAATGTTACCTGACGAAAACGCTCGATGCCGTGCCAAAGGGGCACGGCGATCAGCTTTTTGAACGTGTCCAGATGCCGTTCGACTCTGTTCACACTGCGCACAGGTAAAAGTCTTCTAGCTGTGGATAACTTTTGGAAAGCCGCCGGCGAATCGGCTTTTGACACGCTCGCGGTACGCGTCCGGAGCGGTCACCCAACCGCTCACTACGCCGACGTCGCCGCCGCTTTTTCAAGTGTCGCCGTATGGAGTACGGCGAACTCGACGAAGTCGAAGCGATCTCTTCGGGCATGCGCTCCGGGAGCGATCTATGCGCCTACGGCGTACGAATAGCGGTCATTTTGCGACGGTGCGCGCTTCGCTCGAGGGGCGGCGCAAGGAGTCGGCGAGGTCAGCGGGATGGCGCCGAATCAGCGCTGCGCTGTCGACGGCGCTAGCTCCGGGCGAGGCGATTACTTGCACAGCCGCGCTATAGAACGGGACGTTCGCCCTACTTGAGAACGACTTTCAACTGGATGGAAGTCGGCGTGTTCTGATCGATATGACCGATGTTTGCGCGCTTGAAAACGCCCTGGCGGCGACGAATTCCCGGTTTTTGATACGTCGAAGCCCTCGCCGCTAACTCGAACCGCTTTCTTCAGGTCGCGGCGTTTCGAGCGCGTCGTCGAGCCGATAACCCACGTGCGGTTCGGTGATGATGTAGCGCGGATGCGCCGGATCGGGTTCGAGTTTGACGCGCAGCCGGCGAACCACGCCTTTGACGTAATCGCTTTCGCTGCCGTACTCGCGGCCCCAAACGCGCTGCAGCAGCAGCCGCGTCGTCAGCACGCGGCCGGCGTTCGCGCCGAGTTCGGCGATGAGCGCGTATTCGATCGGTGTGAGCGTCACGCTGCGTCCCCCGACCTTGACTTGCCGCTTCTCGGTGTCGATCTCGAGATCGCCGCAGGTTATTTTCTTGGAGCGGACTTTGCCCACGCGACGCAGCACGGCGCTGATCCGCGCCCGCAATTCGCTCAAGCGAAATGGTTTGACCAGATAGTCGTCGGCGCCCAAGTCGAGCACCGAAACGATGTCGCCTTCACCGCCCTTGACGCTGAGCACGATGATCGGCGTCGTCGAGGTTTCGCGGACGCGGCGGCAGATTTCCAGGCCGCCCAGGCGCGGCATCATCAAATCGAGCAGCACCAAATCCGGCTCGTCGTTCTCGAACGCGGCGAGCGCTTCCATTCCGTCGGAGGCCGTCGTCACCTCGTAGCCGTGCACGGCCAGCGCCGGTCCGACGGCCGCCACGATGCCTTCGTCGTCGTCGACGAGCAGGATGCGCTTTTGGACCGGGCGCACGCGCGGCGGGCGAGTCATTTCCAGGGCCGGAATGCGCTTTTCGGTCATCCGCATTATTCGCCGATCTCCGCCGAGCGCTCAGCGACGAGCGGCACGTTGAACCGGAAGACGCTGCCCCCGCCCGGATTCTCTTCGACCCAGATTCGGCCGCCGTGAGCTTCGACGATACCGCGACAGATCGCTAAGCCGAGTCCGATGCTGCGCACGCCGGCGTTGCCGCTGCTGCCGGCGCGGTAAAAGCGGCCGAAGATTTTCTCGCGTTCGGGCGCGGGGACGCCCGGACCGCGGTCGGCGACTTCGATGGTCATCTCGTCAGCGGTCCAACTCGCACCCACGCTCACCGGCGCCGCCGGCGGCGCGTATTTGCACGCGTTGTCGAGCAGGTTGTAGAGCACTTGAACGAAGCGGTCTTTATCGACGAAGAGCAGCGGCGGATCGGGCGGCAGCGCGAAGACGAGCCGGTCGCTGCCGTAGAGCACGGCGATTCCGCCGGCCGCGTCCGTGAGCAGTGCCGGCAGCTCGTTCCACTCGCGGTCCAGCCGCAGCGCGCCGGCTTCGATCTGCGAAACGTCGAGCAACTGATCGACTAGCCGTCCCAGTCGGTTCGCTTGACCCGCGATGTTGTTGAGCAACCCCTCACTGGGCACACTCGACGGCCGCATGCCGCGGTCGAGCAGACCTTCAACCGAAGCGCGAATGGCGGTGAGCGGCGAGCGCAAATCGTGCGAGACGGTCGAGAGAAATTCGTTCTTGAGCCGGTCGGCCTGGCGCAGCGCTTCGAGTTCGCCCGCCGCGCGCCGTAATTGCGCGTTGCGCAGCGACATGCAGACTTGCCCGCCGATCGCCGCCAGCGTTTTGAGATCGGCGGTGGTCAACGCGCGCGCGCGGCGCAAGGCAAGTTCGATCACGCCGACGACGCTGCCCCCGTCGGCGAACGGTACGGCGATCGCCGCGCGGCAGCCCGACGCCCTTAGCGGAAATTCCGAATCCGTATCGGTCGAGCGGAGTTCGATCTCTTCGAGCAGCTGCGGCTCGCCGGTCGCGACGGCCCGCGCCGCAAGGCCCGTGACCGCGCGCGTCGCCGTGGTCGTGCGCAGCACGTCGGCGGCGGTGCTTTCGATGCCGTAGTGGGCGGCGAAACGCAATTGGCGCCGCTCCTCGTCGTGCAGAAACAGCAGGCCCGCGTCGAGGTCCATCACGCGCACGATGCAGGCGAGCAACGCCGGTAACTGCGCTGCGGGATCCGAAAGTTCGCCCAGCAGTTGCGCGATCGCGTTGATCGCTTCGACATGCCGGTTATGCTGCCGCAGCGCGTCGAAGAGCAGCGCGTTTTCGATCGCGGTCGCGGCTTGCGGCATGAGCGCGAAGGCGCGGCGCAGATCGTCGAAATGCCAGCGTCCGCTGCTGCGCCGCAGCGCGGCGACGAAGCCCACGATACCGCGCGCCGTTGAGAGCGGCAACAGCGCGATCGACCGGACCTCGGGCACGGCGAATTCGATGTCGGCGAACATCGGCGTCGTCGCAACGTCGTCGGCGATGATGGGCTCGCCGCGCTCGCGCAGCGCGTCGATGATCTCGGGTTTGGCGAACAGCGCGTTGACGCCGCTGAACGAAACGTCCGTCGACCAGGGTCGCGCAAGCGGGACGTTGCCATCTTTCCCGAACAGACAGACGGCGGTACGGTCGACGTGCAGCAGCGACGCGGTCTGTTCCGCGACGGTGCGCAATGTAACGTCAAGATCCAGGCTCGCGCTCATCGTTCCACCCGCGAATGTGAGAAGCATCGCATCGCCGGCCTGCGACGCGAGCACCAGCCGCGGCGAGCGGCCCGCGATGCGCAGCGCGGGGCGGCGGTCGGTGCCCCGGCTTAGGACCCCCCGCAACTGTTCCTCGATTTCCAGCGCGCTCACGGCCAGCATGCTCATCAAGAACGCGCGAATCAGCCGATAGTCGCCCGTGATGTCGAGCACGCCGATGACTTGCGCCGTAAAGGGGTGGCGAATCGGCGCGGCCGTGCACGTCAGATCGGTCCAACCGTCGCAAAAATGTTCGGCCGCCATGAGCTGGACGGGCCGGCGGTCGGCGAGGGCCGTTCCGATTGCGTTGGTGCCGGCGGCGCTCTCGCTCCAGTTGCCGCCCGGGATGAAGTCGATGCGTTCAAGCCGGCGCCGGACGCCGGCGTCGCCGGCGACCCGCAGAATGCAGCCGTTCCGGTCGGTCAGCACGACCGCGTACCCGGAGTCGGCGAGGTGGGTAACGAGCCGGCCGATGACCGGATGTGCCGCGCGCATCAACGGTTCGTTGGCATCCCGAATCTCGCGCAGTTGCGCATCGCGCGAGATCGCCAGCGGCGCGTTGCGGCGCGCCGCGTCGACGTGCATGTCGCGACAGCGCTTCCACGAGCTGACGATGAGCGGCCGGCCCGCGCTGGGCTCGGTCGCGCCCGTCGTCAGATAGCGGTAGCGAAGTTCGCGCAGGGTGCGCGCGGTGGTCTCGATCTCGTTGGGCGAGGCGATCGACCAGCCGGGCGCTCGAAGTTCTGTCGCCAAAGTCTCGACCCCCTTGGAGAGCGCTTCCACCCACTCTCCGTTTTCGCGTCCGGCCCGATCACGCTTGATCCGGCTTTCCGCGACCCCCGTCACCACGCGGAATCTATCGCCGTCGAACCATAACTTAACCTTTGCCCGGCGGCTGTGACGCAGCTTAATTTCACCGATTTTGCACGAACCTGGGAATCGTTTTTCACCGCGGCCTCACCCCGGCGGTGATAGCGTGAAATCCCAATTGTCCTTGGACGCACAGAGGGTTCGGCTGCATGAAAAATGGCCAGTTCGTCTTCGACGCCCACACCGGGGTGTGGGATGCCAGCGCGAAAAATTGCAAAAATCGGTTCGGTGAGGCGTTTATCGAGACGTTTTATGCCTTCCAAACCGGCTTCAATCCGCCGGACAAGCGCTGGACGATGGACTATGAAACCGTCTTCCGCAAGACCGACCCCGATTGGTATATCGAGGAGATGTTCGTCAAGGGCGACGCCGATATGGCGATCCTCTCGACCCAGGTCCTCAAGGATTTCTATCACGCCGGTTTCGTGACCGCCGAAAGCAACCAGCGCGTAGCGGCTCTGGCTCCGGAGCGGCTCATCCCGCTTGGCGGCGTGGACCCGCGCGTGCCCAACGCCGCCGACGAGGTCGCGCGCCAAATTCAGGAGTGCGGCGTGCGGGGTTTCAAGTGGTACACCGCCGAGTGGCGCGGCGAGTCGCGCGGCTGGGCGGCGAACGACCCGATGGTCTTTCCGTGCTATGAGAAAGCACTCCAGCTCGGCATCAAAAACATGCATTTCCACAAGGGCCCGGCCGTCGAGCCGTTGACCCTCGCGAAGTTCGACGTGCGCGATATCGACGAGCCGGCTTGGCTCTATCCCGAACTGAACTTCATCATCGACCACGTCGGGCTGCCGCGGCTGGACGATTTCTGCTGGATCGCGGCGCGCTGCCCGAACGTCTACGGCTCGCTGGCCGTCGCCTTGGCGTTCATCCACAATCGGCCCCGCTACTTTGCCGAAATTATGGCCAATCTGCTGTTCTGGCTTGGTCCGGACCGGATCGTGTACGGCACCGACTTCCCGATCTGGTATCCGCACTGGATGCTCGACGAGTTCATGGCCTTCGAGCTGCCCGCGGACATCAAACAAGAATACGGCGTCGATCTCACCCCGGAGATCAAGGCCAAGATCATCGGCGGCAACATCACGCGCCTCTACGGCATCGACGTCGAAGCCAAACGCGCGAAGCTCGAGAACGACGAGATCGCGCAACGCAAACGCGCGTATCACGCCGATGTCGCGGCAAACGGTTCGGGACCGTCCACACCGCCCGTCGACGGCCCGGGGCCGACCGCGCCCGAACTGGTCAATCGATGACGGAGCTCGATCTGGAAGCCGTGCGCCGCGCGGCCGGGTCGACGCCCGATCCCGAGGTCCGCTGTTCGATCGCCGAACTCGGCCTGCTCGACGAAGTCGACGCGGTCGGCGGCAAGGTCACCGTCCACTTCCACCTCACCTCGCCGCTTTGCCCATCGAAATTCGCCACGCGCATCGGCCGCGACATCCGTAAGCGCGTCGAAGCGCTGCCGGGCGTCGAGTCGTGCGAAGTCGTGCTCGACGACCACTTCATCCGCGATGAGATCATCGATCTGATCAACCTGCGGGTGCACGCATGACGGTAACACGAGCTGCGCAGGCGCTGAGCGGACGCCGCGAGTCGGCGCGCTTGTCACTCCCCTCGGTGGAGCGTTTCGCCGATCTGCTCGGCCGGCGCTGCCGCGAGGATTCGTGGGTGCGCACCGCCGTCGCCAGCCTCGACCGGTTCGCGACCCTCACCGGCAACGACGATCTCGAAGCGCTGCTCGCAGCGGCGCGGCGCGACCCGCTCGTCGCATGGGCGGCGCTCGAAACGTTCGCGCGGGCATTGGCGCCGGCGACCCGGCCGCAGATCGCCGCGCTCGCGCTGGGCCCCAAACTCTGGTTCACCTTCAACGGCGTCGAGGTTCCGTGGCGGCCGCTGGCGGGCGTGGAATGGACGCCGCCGATCATGCGGGCGGCGTTCCCGGTCGACCGGCTCATCCTGCTGGCGCTCGTCGGCAGCGGCCTGCACCGCTCCGAACTGCTGCGTCTCACCATCGGCGACCTCGGCTCGCTCGACGCGCAGGGCCGGCTGGTTCCCGATCTCGAGGCCGATCCGCTTGCCGTGCGCTACGTGCAGCGGCGCGGCGAGATCGAATTCATCACGTTTTTCAACGATGGGGCGCGCGGCGTGCTGCGCAGCGAACTCGAACGCCGCCGTGCCGCCGGCGAAACGATCGGCCTGCACTCGCCGCTGGTCCTGGGCGTAACCGGCGGACCGGCGACGGCCGCCACGGCCGCGGGAGCGCGGCGATTCAACGCGTCGCTCATCGGCGCCGGCAACGCCGCCAACGTCGAGTTGTGCCGCAAGACCGGCGACTTCTTCCGAACGTGGGGTGCGCCTGGTGCGCGCTTTGCCGATCCACCTGCTTCACACTTGGAGAAAAGCGTATGAAAGCGGTCCGGCTCCACAACTACCTGCAAAAGTGCGTGATCGAGGAAGTCGCCGATCCGGTGATCGGCGGTCCGTTCGATGTCATCGTGCGCATCGGCGGCGCGGGGCTGTGCCGCACCGATTTGCACATCATCGAAGGCCAGTGGAAAGAGAAGAGCAACGTCGCGTTGCCCTACACGCTGGGACATGAGAACGCCGGCTGGGTCCACGCGGTCGGCTCGGCGGTATCGCACGTCGCCGTCGGCGACACGGTCATCGTGCATCCGCTGGTGACCTGCGGCTTCTGTTTTCCCTGCCGCGGCGGGCACGACATGCACTGCGAGAACTCGGCGTTCCCGGGCATCTCGACCGACGGCGGCTTCGCGCAGTTCCTCAAGACGTCGGCGCGCTCGGTCGTCAAGCTCGACCCGAGCCTCGCGCCGAAAGACATAGCCGCGCTCGCGGATGCCGGTTTGACGGCCTACCACGCCGTCAAAAAGTCGAGCGCGCTCTTGTATCCCGGAACCGCCGCCGTCGTGATCGGCGCCGGCGGCCTCGGCCACATCGGGATACAAGTGTTGCGGGCGTTAACACCCGCGACGATCATCGTGGTCGATCGTTCCGAACGCGCGCTCGAGTTGGCAAAGCAGCTCGGCGCCGATCACGCGGTGCTCGCGAACGGCAAGCAGATCGACACGGTGAAGCAAATCACGGGTGGCTTCGGGGCCGAAGTCGTGCTCGACTTCGTTGGGGAGGGCGGCGCAATCGCGGATGGTATCGCGTTCCTGCGCCGGGCCGGAAGCTACTCCATCATCGGTTACGGCGGCGCGCTCAACGTCCCGCTAATCGATATCATCTCGACGGAGACCAACTTCGTCGGGAACCTCGTGGGAACGTATACGGATTTGGTCGAGCTGATGACGCTGACCGCCGCAGGCAAAGTCACGCTGCACACCAAGACCTATCCGCTCGAAGCGTTCAACGATAGTGTCGACGATCTCGATCACGGCCGGCTACAGGGCAGAGGAATTCTCGTGCCGGCGTAAAGGCGTGGCTTTTCCGCCGGCTCTTCGTTGCGAGGAGACTCGTGGACCGTAGTCCAGTTCGCCTCCTCGCGCCTCGATCCGACGAAAAATCCGCACCTTTACTGTCTCTGGAGATTCGAGCGATCGTTCTGCCTGAGATTTGGTACGTTTGGCTTCCGCGATAACCGATGTTGTCGGCTGACACAAAAACGGGTCCGCTCTCATCAGGCGCGGGCGGGCTCGATCGGACCAAGTACACTAACGCATCCACGGCGGTCCACCGCTTGGTGGGCTTGCCCCAACGTTGCCGTCGCCTTCGCGACGTGCTCCAAGGAGGCCCAATACTGCATGAGTCGGCAAAGTCTGACCAAGGCACACCAGAAGATACAGGAACTGTCCTGGGAACCGACCTTCGCCACCCCGGCACAAAAGTACGCGACCGACTACACGTTTGAAAAGTCACCCAAGAAAGACCCGCTCAAACAAGTCTTGCGCTCGTACTTCCCCATGGAAGAAGAGAAAGACAATCGCGTGTTCGGCGCGATGGACGGCGCCATCCGCGGCAACATGTTCCGCCAGGTCCAAGAGCGCTGGATGGAGTGGCAGAAGCTCTTTCTAAGCATCATCCCCTTCCCCGAGATCTCGGCCGCCCGCGCGATGCCGCTGTCGATCGGCGCCGTTCCGAATCCCGAAATCCACAACGGCCTCGCGGTGCAAATGATCGACGAAGTTCGGCACTCGACGATTCAAATGAACCTCAAGAAGCTCTACATGAACAACTATATCGATCCCGCCGGGTTCGATATCACCGAAAAAGCGTTCGCCAACAACTACGCCGGCACGATCGGCCGGCAGTTCGGCGAAGGCTTCATCACCGGCGACGCGATCACCGCGGCCAACATNNGCCGCCAACGGCGACTACCTGCTGCCGACCGTCTTCCACTCGGTGCAATCCGACGAATCACGGCACATCAGCAACGGCTATTCGATCCTGCTCATGGCGCTGGCCGACGAACGCAACCGCGAGTTGCTCGAACGCGATCTGCGCTACGCGTGGTGGAACAACCACTGCGTCGTCGACGCCGCGATCGGGACGTTCATCGAATACGGCTCCAAAGATCGCCGCAAAGGCCGCGAGAGCTACGCGGAGATGTGGCGCCGCTGGATCTATGACGACTACTATCGCAGCTATCTCATCCCGCTCGAGAAGTACGGTCTGAAGATCCCGCACGACCTCGTCGAATTGGCCTGGAAGCGCATCTCCGAAGATCACTACGTGCACGAAGTCGCGCAGTTCTTCGCCACCGGCTGGCCGTTCAATTACTGGCGCATCGACCCCATGACGGATGAAGACTTCGAGTGGTTCGAGGCCAAGTATCCGGGCTGGTACGACAAGTACGGCAAGTGGTGGGAGAACTACAGCAAGTTCAGCCAGCCGAACAAGGGCAATAAGGCGATCGTGTTCGAGCCCGAAGCCAACTACGTCTATCCGCACCGCTGCTGGACGTGCATGGTTCCGTGCCTCATCCGCAAGGACACCGTCTTCGACGAAGTCGACGGTCAGCAGCGCACGTACTGCTCGGAAACCTGCCACTGGACCGACAAGATCGCGTTCCGCCCCACCTACAACGGACGCGAAACGCCCTCGATGGGCAAACTCGTCGGTGCCCGTGAATGGGAAACGCGCTTCCACGGGTATGACACCGCCGACGTGATCAAGGAATGCGGTTACGTGCGCGATGACGGCAAGACGCTCATCCCGCAGCCGCACCTCGACCTCGACGATCCCAAGAAGCTCTGGACGCTCGACAACTTCAAAGGCATCCCGTTCAACAGTCCCAACGTGCTGCTGAACAACATGACCCCCGCCGAGCGCGAAGCGCACATCGCCAACTACAAAGCCGGCGGTCCGGGCGGCCGGAACCCGGTCGCGGTCTAAACCAGATGGGTTGCCGGCGGCGCGCAAGCGCGGGCGGCAACCGGTTCGTTTGTTCCAGCACCGCGCAGCCGTTGCGTTTGGGCACCGGCACGAACGCAACGGCTATATGCGTCGACCCAGCAGGACTCGACCAAGTCGAGTCCTGCATGAGGGGACGATGATCGTGGCGACCCATCGGGTAAAATTCGAACCGGTCGATATCGAGATCGACGTCGATCAGGACGAGAATGTGCTGCAGGCGGCCTTTCGGCAAGGCTACATGCTCGCGCACGGGTGCAAGGCCGGCCAGTGCTCGGCCTGCAAAGCGTATTTGCTCGAGGGCGATACCGACCTTGCGAAGTACTCGACGTTCGCGCTTTCCGACATGGAACGCGAAGAGGGATACACGCTGCTGTGCAAGACGCACGTCTATAGTGACGCGACCATCGAGTTGCTGCACTACGACGAGGACACGCTGCGCAACGCGAATCCGATTCGCACCGTGCCGACCCGCGTTGCCGAAATCGAAGCGCTCACGCACGACATCCGGCGGCTGCGGCTCACCCTGGTCACCCCGGGCGACATGCCGTTCGTCTCGGGCCAGTATGTCGATATCCACGTGCCGGGCACCGACGAGACGCGATCGTTCTCGATGGCCAACACGGCCGTGCAGCGCGACTATCTGGAATTTATCATTAAGCTGTATCCGGGCGGCCTCTTTTCGGGACTGCTCGAGAACGGCCTCAAACCGGGCGATCCCCTCGACGTCACGGGTCCTTACGGTACGTGCACGCTGCGCGAACGTTCGCAGCGCGACCTTCTCTTCTTGGGCGGCGGCGCCGGGATGGCGCCGCTGTGGTCGCTGGTCAACGCGCTGGCCGAAACCGGCTCGAAGCGCAAGGTCGTGTATTACTACGGCGCGCGAACGCCGCGCGATATCTTCTACGCCTCGCAGATGAGCGCGATCGGTTCGCGCCTGCCCAATTATCGCAGCGTGCTCGCGCTCTCGGAAGTTGGCCCGGGCCAAGACTGGAACGGCGAGGTCGGACTCATCACCGACATCGTCGACCGGCTCGAGCCCGACCTCACCGAGCACGAAGCCTATATCTGCGGGCCGCCGCCGATGGTCGACGCGGCGATCGCTCTGCTCGAACGCCGCGGCATCCCGCCGGAGCGCATCTACTTCGATAAGTTCACCACCACGGCGAGCCCCGATCGGGCTCTCGCCCAACGGCGCTGACGCGCAAAAAGAGAGGACGACATCAGTGTCCCTTACAACTGACGCGAACCAAACCGTCGAAACGATCAGGGAGCAACACGCGCGCGACGTTCCGAAGATTGAATTTACCGACGCCGAGGCGGGCGCGCTCACGTTCCCGAGCTCCGAAAGCCGGACCTACAACTACTTCACGCCGCAGAAGCAGCGCGCATCGGTCTATGAAGACGTCACCGTCGACGTGCAGCCCGATCCCGACCGCCACCTTACGCAGGGTTGGCTGTACGCCTTCGCCAACGGCGAGGCCGGCTATCCGAAGGAGTGGACGGCGCTCAAGTCGTCCGATTGGCACGTCTTCCGCGACCCCAACGGCGAGTGGAATCAGACGATTTACCGCAACAACGCCAATATCGTTCGGCAAATTCAGCTCAACATCGACAACGCGAAACTGCAGCATGCCTTTGCGGCTTGGAACCGCCAGTGGACGCAAGTCGTCGCCCGCCACGTCGGCGCCTGGATGCACGCCGAGCACGGCTTGGGCCTGCACCTGTTCGTTCCGGCGCAGCGCGATGCGCCAACCAACATGATCAACAACGCGATCTCGGTCAACTCGATGCACAAGCTGCGCTTCGCTCAGGATCTCGCGCTGTACAACCTCGAGCTGAGCGAGCAGCTCACGGACTTCGAGGGCCAGGTCCATAAAGCGGCCTGGATGGAAGACCCGGCGTGGCAAGGCGTGCGCGAGAATGTCGAGCGCTTGACCGCGATCAAGGATTGGGCCGAGGCCGTCTTCGCGGCCAATATCGTGTTCGAACCGCTCGTCGGCGAACTCTTCCGCAGCAACTTCGTGCTGCAAGTCGCGGCGCCCAACGGCGACTACGTGACGCCCAGCGTGATCGGTGCGGGTGAGAACGACTACGAGCGCGACCTGCGCTACACGAGCGAACTGTTCTCGCTCCTGGCCAATGACAAGGCGCACGCCGATGCCAACCGCGCCGTCATGCAGGGTTGGATCGAGAAGTACGTTCCGCTGAGCGTGCGAGCGGCGCGGGCCCTGCAGCCGGTGTGGTCGCAGCCGCTGGTCAAGGCCGTCAAGTTCGACGATTCGTTCGATAGCAGCAAAGCGCGTTTCGACGCGGTCATCAAGACACTGGGCTTGAAAGCGCCGCAGGAGGTTTCCGCATGAGTCAACTTCTCGAACTGGGCTTGGAGCGCTTCCATGCCGACAACACCGCATCGAATCAATGCGGCGTCACGCTCATGAACACGCCCGACGGCGAAGTCGTGGCCCGGATCATCAGTACCAAACCGGACGTGACGATCCGCAAATTGCCGTCGATGATCCGCGTCGACGGCATTCGCAAGATCGTCTTCGACCTCGGGGAGATCTCCGAGGTGCTCGGGCGGGATTTCGCGCCGGCGGATTTCGAGGAGATCATGTCGACCCACTACGGGCGCATGGTCGTGCTCGACGACAAGGTCGTGATGTTCGCCAATCCCGAGGATGCCGCGGAATACATCGACTTCGATCTCAAGCCGGTCAGCTAGGCCGGGGGTCGCACGCGCATGGGGAAGGTTCTCAAGTACAACGAGGAGGCGCGGCGCCTGCTCGAGAGCGGCGTCAACAAGATCGCGGACGCGGTCAAGGTGACGCTCGGGCCCAAGGGGCGCAACGTGGTGCTCGAAAAGCTCACCGGTTCGCCCACGATCACGAACGACGGCGTGACGATCGCGCGCGAGATCGTGCTGAGCAACCCATTCGAAAACATGGGCGCCCAGCTCTTACGCGAAGTCGCCTCCAAAACCAACGATGTGGCCGGCGACGGCACGACCACGGCAACGGTGCTCGCGCAAGCGATGGTGCGCGACGGCATGCGCAGCATCGCCGACGGCGCGAACCCGGTGCTCATCAAGAGCGGGATCGAGCGCGCGACCGAACTGGTCTTAGCCGAACTCGCCCGCGTGGCGAAACCGATTCGCGATCAGCGCGAACTCGAGGGGGTCGCCTCGATCTCGGCCAACAACGACACGCGCATCGGCTTTGTAATCGCCGCGGCGATGCACCGGGTGGGACTCGATGGCGTGGTAACGGTGGAAGAGTCGCAGTCGCTGGGGCTCGATCTCGAGTTCGTCGAGGGGCTCGAGTTCGGCAACGGCTACATCTCACCGTACATGGTGACCGACCAAGTGCGGATGGAAGCGGTCATCGACAATCCGTACATCGTGCTGACCAATAAAAAGATCAGCGTCGTTCAAGATCTCATGCCGATCCTCGAACGCGTGCTAAAATCACAGCGGCCGCTGCTCATCTTGGCCGAAAACGTCGAAGGCTCGGCGCTCGGAATGCTCGTCACCAACAAGGTTCACGGCAATCTGCTCTCCGTCGCCGTGTGCGCGCCGGGCTTCGGGCATCGGCGCTTGGCGGAACTGCAGGATATCGCGGCCTTCACCGGCGGCCGCGTCATCACCGAAGACGCCGGGCTCAACCTCGCGGGCGTCACCTTGGCCGACCTCGGTCAGGCGCGCAAGGTCGTCGTGACCGAAGGCAAGACGACGATCATCGAGGGTGCGGGTTCCAGCGCCGACGTCGACGCTCGCATCGCGCAGATCAAAGCCGAGCTCGAACGGGTGGTCCACGATCACGACAAAGACGTGCTTGCCGCGCGCCTGGCGCGCCTTGCGAGCAAGGTGGCCGTGATCCGCGTCGGCGCGGCGACGAGCGTCGAACTCAAGGAGAAACAGCATCGGGTCGAAGACTCGCTCTCCGCGACCCGGGCGGCGGTCGAAGAAGGTGTCTTGCCCGGCGGCGGAACCGCGCTCGTCCAGGCGGAACACGTTCTCGATGCGTTAAGCGACCTGCGTGACGACCCCGCGGTCGGCGTGCAGATCGTGCGCACTGCCCTCGCCGAACCGCTGCGCTGGATCGCGCGTAATGCGGGGTACGATGGAGAAGCCATCGCGGCGCGGGTGCGGTCATTGCCGGCGGGTGACGGCTTCAACGCACTCACCGGGGGCTACGGGGACATGTTCGGAATGGGCATCATCGATCCGGCCAAGGTCACCCGCAGCGCATTGCAAAGTGCGGCCTCGGTCGCCGCGCTGCTGCTCACCACCGAGGCGCTCGTCGCCGAGGAAGTCTACGGTCCGGCCGGCGCGATTCACGCGCCCGGTTTCGGCGATCTGGCCGAAGGTCTCCCGCGTCCCTCGTCGCTCGTTTGAACCGACGCCGATGAGCCCGCTGGCGTTGCTCGTCGATCGTGTTCGCTCCCGTTCGTCGGCTGCGGCGACCCCGCAGCCGGCCGGCGGGATCGACGCGCCCGACGAGCGCGTCCGCGCGGACGACCGGCTGGCGGTCGCGCGGGCGCGCGCGCAGCACCGCTGGTTCTCGCTGTTTCTGTACCTGCTCGGACCGGGCATCATCGTCATGCTGGCCGAGAACGACGGCCCGAGCATGCTGTCGTACGCGACGACGGGCGCGACGTACGGCCTCGGATTCTTCATCCCGTTCATCGTCGTAACGTTCGCGATGGCGTTTGTTGTGCAAGAGCTGACCGCGCGGCTGGCGATCGCGACCAACTGCGGTCACGCGCGGCTGATCTTCGAGCGTTACGGCGCGTTCTGGGGCCGCTTCGCGCTGGCCGATCTCATCGTCGGAAACGCGCTTACGCTCGTCGCGGAATTCATCGCGATCTGCGCCGGTGCGCGCTATTTCGGCGTCCCGCCGCTCGTTGCGGTCGCGGGCACGTTCGCGATCGTCGTTGCGTCGTTCACGCTGGGCCGGTACCGGCTGTGGGAGCGCGTGGTGATCGGCCTCGCGGTGGGCAATAGCGTTTTCATCCCCGCAGCCTTCTTCGCGCACGCCGATCCGCACGCGGTGATGGGCTCCTTCGCCGCACTCGGCGCCCCGCCGGTCACGGGCCATCCGGCGCTGTTCGTCACCTTGTGCATGGCCAACATCGGCGCGACCGTCACGCCGTGGATGATCTTCTTTCAGCAGAGCGCGGTGGTCGACAAAGGACTGACGCGTGCCGATCTCGGTCAAGCTCGGCTTGACACCGCGCTCGGCGCGACGATCGCCGCCGGCGCCGCCATCGCGACGGTGGTCGCGGCCTCGCCGTTATTTTTCCATCACATCGACCCGGCGAACTTGAGCAGCGGCGCGGATTTCGCCAGTGCGCTGCGGCCCTTTCTCGGCAATGCCGGCGCATCGCTCTTCGCACTTGGCATGATCGAGGCCGGCCTCGTCGCGGTCATGACGATCTCGACGAGTTCGGCCTACGCCATCGGCGACGTTTCGCACCGCGGCGCCAGCCTCAACCTCGAATTCACCGACGGCCGGCTGTTTTATCTCACGGGGCTCGTCTCGGTTGCCGTCGCGGCCGCAATCGTGCTGATCCCCGGTGCGCCGCTATTGGCGATCACCTTGACGGTAAACGTGATCGCGACGCTGCTCATGCCGCCGGCGTTGCTGTTCTTGCTGCTGCTCATCAATGACCGCGAACTCGTCGGCGACTTGGCCAACGGCCGCCTCGCGAACCTCGCCGGCGTGACGGTCATCGTCCTTGTCGCGGCGGCCGGCGCGGCATACGGCCTGATGACCGCGTTTCCGCAGTTGGTGCCGCGATGAGCGTCTCGCGCTTGCGCCGGACGCGCAGCTTGGGTCGCGCCCGGCTTCGCCCCTGGACGCTGGCGCTGCTGGTCGCGCTGCGCTGGTACGCGCTGATCGCGGTGCTGATCGCCGTCTACGCGTTCTTTCACGCGCTGCGCTGATTCTCGGCTGCGGCGGCTGCCCGGTCATTGCCTTCCGAGCACGCTGGCCGGGACCGTGCGATGCTCGTTGCACCTCGCATTCGGCCGCGAGTGAGCCGATCCAACGCTGCACTGCGCGGGTGCGAAATCGCGTCGATCGCGCAAGATCCGCCGACGTTCGCAATACCAGCCCGTCGTCGCCGACGGTCAGGCCGCCAGGCGTGCGGTCGTCCAATCGAAGCGGCGCAGCCGCAGCGCTGTCGCGCCGCACCAGAATGCCCAGGCGATGATCCAGGCCAGCGGCACGGCGAAGAGCCCGGCTTGCAGTGCGTGGACGGCGAACCACGTGCCGGGGATGTCGATCACGCTTGCGATGCTGCCGACGAGCATCGAGAAACGCGTGTCGCCCGCGGCGCGAACGCGCGCGATGCCGATCATCGCATAGCCTTTGAGCGGCAAGGTCAGCATGTGCAGTGCCAGCGGGGCGGCGGCCAGTGCGGCGAGACCCGCGTTGAGCGTGCAGACGAAAGCGATCGGCCAGGCCAGCGCGGCGACCAGCACACCGCCGGCGGTCGATAGCGCCACGCCGTAGCGCAGCGCGCCGCGGTCGAAGAAGCGCGCCCCCGCGACATCGCCGGCCCCGAAACGCTGCCCGATGACCGTCTGCGTCGCGCTGCCCAGGCTGCCGGGGATCGCCCAGGTGACGTCCGAGACGATGGCGAGAACGCGAAACGCGGCGACCGACTCGGCGCCGAGCGGCGCGAGGATCGCCACGATGGCGACGTCCGGCGCGACGATCAAAAAGAGATAGACGGCTTCGGGCAGGCCGAGCCGAAAGATGCGCAGAGCCAAGCGCAGATCGATGTGCGCCGCCGCGAAGATGCGATAGTTCGGCCGGCGCACCGCCCGGTCGATCGCATAACCCGCCGCGATGGACTCGGCGATGAGCGACGAGATACCCGCGCCCAGCAGTCCCAGCGGATGATGCGTGCCCCAGCCCAGCGCGAGCACGACCAGCAGCGGAATATGGATGACGTTGATCCAGAGCAGCAGCGTGAAGCCGAAACGCGTGTCGCCGGCGGCCGCGAACACCGTGTAGGCGACGCCGGAGATCATGACCGGCACGAGCGAAAAGCAGCGCAGCATCAAGTACTCGGCAGCCGCGCCGACCGTCGGCAGCGGACCCGTCAGCGTGCGCAATGCGGGCGCCGCGCCCCACACCGCGGCCAGCGCGAAGCCGAGTGCTAGCGCCATGGGAAGCGGGAGCGAGGCGCGCGTTATTTGACCGAAACGCTCGTTGTCGCCCGCGCCGATCGCCTGCGCGGCCAGGATGCCGGCTCCGGCCGTCAGACCGTGCAGCGCCAACACCAGCACCATGAAGACCGACGATGCACCGGTGATCGCGGCGAGCGCGTTCGTTCCGAACGTCCCGACGACGATGGTATCCGCGATGCCCAAAAATTGGTCGCCGACCGTCGCGGCGAAGGTGGGAATGGCCAATCGCGCGAGCGTGCCGCCGACCGCGCGATGGTCGAGGATCACTCGAGCGGCCGAACCTCGGCCGCGTGCCGCCGGACGCGCGCGTTCGCTACCACGGAAAGTCGCTCGCCGTGAGTCCCACGTTTGTTTTCATGTCCGTGACGTGCTCGCTCTTGACGAGCTGCGTCCCGACGAAACTTTCGCGCCTGACCGGCAGATGCGTCGCTTCGGAGAGGTACAGCACGACGCGCGAGACGTCGTGGTCGCTCGTCGGGTCGGCGACGTCGAGCGTGAGCGCGTCGCTCCCCGCGCCGTCGATCTGCGGTCCCGGCGCTTGGGAGACGGTACCTTTGGTGCGGGCGAATTGATCGAGCATCGACGCGATGGTCGCGTGATCGACGGAGTCGCCGCGCAGCGTGACGACTTGGCTGTTGTGAAGGTCGAGCGTCATCTTGAGTCCACTGAACAGGCCGCCGCGGTGGCCCCGGACCGTATCGCCACCGAGCCAAACAATCCCGCTGCCTTTGCCGGCACCCGCGACGATGTCGACCTTCTCCAGCGACGGCTTCTTGAAGGACACGGCGTACGTGCGGTCCTGGACCTGGTCACCGGCCGTTTCGTGGACGGCGATCGTCATGTGGTAGTCGTCGACCTTGGCGAAGGCGTCGTTGGCTTGCGCGAGCGCGCTCGGTGGCGCGGTGGCGCCGGCCGGCGCGCCAACGGCGGCGGCGAGCAGCGCGGCCAGTCCCCAGAACCGGCGCATCAACTGCGCTCCGCCGGAACTTTCGACTCGGCCGACAGCATCGTGCCCAATTGGCCGGGGACGCCGATGAGCACGTCGCACTTCGCGTGCGTCGCGATCGACTCGATCGCCCGTCCCAGCGGGGCCCCGGTATACTTCCCTTCACGATACGAACCCATAACGATCAAATGCGCTCCTTCACGTTTGGCAAGGTCCAAGACTGCGGCACTTATTTGCCGTGCGTGAATGATTTCGCTGCGGATCGGGACCCCGTTGTTGCGCGCGATCGCTTCGGCGGTCGCGAGCACGCCCAGGGCCGCGCGGTCCTCTTCAGGCGTCGATGCGCTTTCCGGTAAAATCAGCGGCACTTCGATGATGTAGACCGCGAAGAGTTCGGCGCTCTCGCGCCGCGCGAGCCGGGCCGCGAGCACCATCATGTGTTCGGACCGAATTTCCTCGGCGAACACCACGATGATGCTGCCGACCATTTCTTGCAGCGCCGCCTCGGCCTGCTCGGCGGCGACCTCGGCGTTCGAGCTGGGCGGGTGGAGCATCCAATAGATCGTCGCGNNCGGCGACGAACAGCGCGATGAGTGCGCCGACCGGATGAACGCTGATCGTGCCGTTCATTGCGGCGGCCCGATGGGGTTTGTTTTGCGGATCTGCAGGTACGCAACGACGCGGACGACGCCCAACCCGATGGCGATAAGCGCGAACGGCAAACCGAGCAGCTTACTTTGGAAGGGCGCTTGAATCAAGACGATTCTCACGGCGATGCCGATTCCGAGCACGGCAAAGATGACGCCGCTGACCATGCGGTATCGGAACCAGCCCAGTGTCCCGCGTTTCATCGGCTGCCGCTGCTTTCGGCAAGTCTGCCATCGGGGCCGGTCGCCGTCCGCTCACGGCCGTTCATGGAGCCACGCGCGCTCGAGCCGTACCGATACGGGCCCAGGTTCGCGCGTTTCACCGGATGCCGATGCCTTCGGCGGGCGATGCCTCCGGAATGCTCCCGGTTCGCTTGCGGATGTTCA
>PLAE01000189.1 GCA_003134035.1 Candidatus Velthaea versatilis | reverse complement strand
CGATCTGCAGCAGACACGCGTCGTGAACGCGATCGATTTCCGCACGCTTTCACCAACGCTGCAGATGCGTTCGAATGTCGGCGCGACGGCGACCGACGGCACGCAGTTCTCGTTGCAGCACCGTGCCGGATGCGGTCGCTACGACGTGACGGCCTCCGAGCGTTACGCCCGGGTGACCGACGATGTGAATCCGGTTCTCCTCGGGCGCCGCTTGCCGTACGTTCCCGATCGCGCATTTTCGGTGGGCTGGTCGGGCCGGGCGAGCGGGATTCTCTCGGTTCGCATGACGGCGCTCGGCACGGCGTACGCCGACGACCTCAATCACCAAGTGCTGCCCGCCGCGACGGTGTTCGACGCCTCCTACACGCAGCCCGGACGGCGCGCGGATGTGACGTTCGGCGCGACCAACGCGACCGATGCGCGTTACCTGACCAGTCCCGATCGCCTCGCGCCGCCGTCGAATCTCTACCTGCGGCTGACCACGCATGCCTCTCATGCAGCGAAAGGCTGCGGATCGTGGCCGGCGTCGTGAGATGGATACGGATCGTGCTCGTGGTGGGGCTCGGAACGCTTGGGCTTCCGCTGCCGCGTGGGGCCGCGCAAGCGACGACGGGCTCGATCGTCGGGACCGTGCTGGACGCGGTGGGGATGCCGCTTGCGCGCGTCGCGATCACGGCGAGCGCGCCGTCGGGCCGCTACACGGCGCGCACGGACGGTCGCGGGCGTTTCACGATGCTCGGTCTGTCGCCGGATTTCTATCGCATCCGTGCGCAGGCGTCCGGCTATGTGGAGACGAGCCAGAGTCGCGTGAGCGTCGGCGCGGGCGCCGAGATCCGCATCGTCTTTCGGTTGAGCGCGCTCGGGACGATCGGCAGCGTGCGCGCGAAGAGCGAGGCGTTCCTCGCCGGCGCGCCGGCCGATACGTTCACGGTCAGTGGTGATGCGGCGCGCGCGCAGTCGCCGGTCGTGTCGTCGGCGGGGCTCGCGAACTACGCGCAAGGGACGGTGCAGGGGGCGATCGCCGCGGTCCCCGGTGTTGATTTCGACCCCTTCGGGAACGCGATTTTGCGCGGCGGTCGCGTCGCCGACGCGGCGTTCGAGTATAACTCCGTGTCCATCCCGCAGGGGCTGATCGCCGAGCCCGGCGGGAACGTCGACGGCGCGCAGTTGCCGACGACCGGCGTCGCCTCGACGATCGTCACCTTGGCCGGCTATTCGAACGAGAGCGAGAACGCGCTCGGGGGCATCGTCAATCAGATCCCCGCGATCGGGCCCTTTCCCGATCGCGCACGGCTCGAGCTCGGCGACGGCGCCGGCACCGCCTCGCAGCTGGCGCGCTTCGAGGTGTTGACCGCGACGCCTGACTTGAAATGGCGCTACGCCGTTGCCGGGACGTTCGAGAGCGCGTATTTCCCGTATGGCAACGGGCAGACGTTCGAGCCGTCGGAGGCGGGAACGTATGGCCTAGCGTTGCAATCGCGCGCGCAACAGTCGGTCGAGGCGAACGTGCACGATCAGGTGACGCCCAGCGACGACGTCGCCGTGCTGCTGCTCGAGGGGGAAGCCGCGTACAACCAATACGCCTCGCCGTACGCCGGCGAAACGATCGGCGCGTTCGATGGCAGCACGACGACGTATCCCGGCGAAACGAATCCTGCGGCACCGGTCGGATTCGCATCGGGGATTCGCGGGAGTCTCGATGTGCTGATGTTGCAATGGCAGCACACGGCAGGGCTCGTATTTTCGCGGCTGCAGATCTCGCAGTCGCGCTATGGTTCGTCGGCGGGCGGACCGTTTTGGGACGAGAACGGCTTCCCGGACGGGTCGATCTCGCTTTCCGAGACGTCGTGGCAACGGCAGTACGGCATCGCGCTCGACAATGAGGCGATCCTGGGTTCGCATCACCTGCGATTCGGCACGGAATTCCGTACCAATACCTCCTACCTCGATCAAGTCGTCCCGACCGCGAACGAAGTCATCACCTCGGCTCCGACGGAACACGCGTATCTTGCGTATCTGGGCGACACGTGGACCCCGACCGCGCGCCTCTCGCTGATGGCGACCCTCCGCGGTACGGACACGCAGTTCATGCCGAGTGACGGGTCGGCATACGCGGATGCTGCGCTCGACCCGCATGTCGGGGTCGCGTATCGGATCGGGAGTACCTACGCGCTGCGCGCGAACGTGGATCACATCACCGTCGCGCCGGCGCCGCTCGAAGTCGATCGCACGGATTCCACGAACCTCCAGTCCGATGGCGCGCCGGCACCGTTCGTCCCGCTCGCGGCGCAGACCGCGACGGACCAGACCTACGCGTTCGAGAGCGACGGGAAGACGCGTTTCCGGCTCACCTACTACGCGCAGTCGGAAGGCAATCTCATCGATGTGCTGCCGTATAACTTCCGCTCGGCCATTGCCTCGGGCCTCGATCCCGACGGCGTCGGCGTGCCGACGAACGTGGGCAATTTCCGTTCGCATGGCGCGGAGTTGTCCGTTGCGCGCGATGGCTTTCTGCTGAGCGCCAATTACGTCCGCGCTTTTTCATCGAGTGCGTCGCAATTCGCGTTCAATGATCTGAACGCGCCGGCGATCGCTGCCGGTCAACTTTTCCCGGTCGCGTATGAGCCCGATTTCAGCGCGCAGCTCTCCGATACGATGTCGCTTGCGAAGAAACGGATTCGCCTCACACCCGCGCTCGCGTATGCGACCGGGTATCCGTACGGGAACGGAAAAATGGTCTGGACGTTCGATTCGGCTGGCAAACCGGTGCAGGTCCCCAACGATAATTACGTCGATCCCGGTGCCAACTACTATTTTCTCGCGAATCCGTCGGAGCCGTACAACGCGACGACCAACCCGTACATCGGGAATCTTGAAACGAAGGAGGGAAACGGTCCGAACTCGCTGCGTTCCACACCCGAAATCTTCGTGAATCTGCACGTCGAGGCCGACGTGAGACCGCGGCTCACGCTCGTCTTCGAGGTTGCGAACCTGCTCGGAAACTTCGCGGCGACCGCATACCAGAATAATCCGTACTTGATCGGGCCGCCGGGCTATAAGGGCGGCAATGCCGGATACGGCGCTTGCTACGCGCAAATTCTGGCAGGAACATCGCCCTGCGGCTCGGGTTTGCCGCCCGGTCTCAATCCCTACACCCTCGGCAACGGCGTCCCGACCAATAACGGCACGACACCGGCCGTGCCGTGGACGTACGGCGCGGCGGGCTATGTCCCGCAGAGTTATCCGATGGGGCGAACCTTCGAGGTGCGCCTCAGATACCGTCTCTAACCGCAGGCGCGGCCATTTGCCGGTAGAAGCCCCAATCTTGGGGTAGATTTACAATCTATCGTAATTTTTGGAGAAATCGATTGCTCGTTGTTTCTCGACCGCCTAGAGCCGCGATGATGCTCGCGCTCGGCGCCTTTTTCAGCGTCACCATCTCCGCCGCTGCTGCTGCGACGTACCCCGGTGGATCGGCCGCGAACGGCGGCGCCGTCTACACGAACAACTGCTCCTCGTGTCACGGCGCGAACCTGCAAGGCGGCTCGGGCCCCAAACTCGTCGGCTCGTCGATCACGAGCGGCTATAAGACGCCGGCGGCACTCTACGGCTTCATCAAGTCGCAAATGCCCGCGAACGCGCCCGGTTCGCTCAGCGCGAAGCAATACGCCGACGTCACGGACTTTCTTGCTCGCGAAGAACGCGAGCCCGACGGCCAGCACCGGCGGCAAAACCAGCATCGAGATCGTGCGCGCGGCACCGCCGAGCACGGTGGTGTTCAGTCGTCTCCCGTCTGGTGCGAACGTCGACATCAGCGATGCGATGATGAACGGCGCCGCGGGGAACGACGCTGATTGGCTGCTCCAAGGGCGTACGTATGACAATCAGCGCTATTCGACGCTGACGCAGATCGATGCCGGCAACGTGACGAGCCTGTCGCCGGTCGCCCTCGTGCAGACGGGGATGACCGCAAGCTTCGAGACGACACCGGTCGTCGTGAAGGGCGTCATGTACCTCACGACGCCGGTCGTCGAGAACAAGATGAAGATCATGGCCGTCAACGCGGCCACCGGTACCCGCATCTGGGAGACGACCTATAACACCGGCAATTTCCAAATTTGCTGCGGCCCGGTGAACCGCGGNNGTCGTGTGGCAGAAGCCGGTCGCCGACGCATCGCTCGGCTATTCCGAGACGATGGCCCCGATCGCGTACGACGGCATGGTCATCATCGGGAGTGCCGGCGGCGAATGGGCGATTCGCGGCTTCGTCGCCGCGTACGACGCGAAGACGGGCGCGCAGCGCTGGCGCTGGTACTCGACCGATCCGAAGAGTTTCAGCGGCACGTCATGGAAACGCGGCGGCGGCATGGTCTGGACGACCCCGGCGCTCGATACCGCGACCGGGCAATTGATCTTCAGCACGGGGAACCCGAATCCGGATCTCGACGGCGGTCCTCGCAAAGGCGACAATCTCTACACGGATTCGATCGTCTCGCTCGACGTCCACACCGGGAAGCTGAAGTGGTACTACCAAGAAGTGAAGCACGACNNCATCGTCGATCGCGACAACGGAAAACTGATTCGGAAATCGGATCCGTACGTGAAGATGACGCCGAACATGTTCAGCACACCGACCAAGACCGGTGTCGTGATGTTGCCCGGCGCCAACGGCGGCGCGGAATGGTCACCACCGGCGTATTCGCCGAAAACGCACTACGCGTACGTGCTCGCGATGGATCAGTTGATGAACTTCGCCACCGAGCCCGCCGAGGCGGGACCGGGCCATATCCGGCTCGGTAGCGCGTTCTCCAACGTGAAAGCCGGCGGCTTGCAGGACGGGCGCTTCGTCGCCATTGACACGCAGACCGGGAAGATCGCCTGGACCGCGATGACGCCGCAACCGTTGATCGGTGGAGCGCTGGTGACGGCCGGGAATCTGGCCTTCATGGGTGAGGGCGACGGAGACTTCGACGCGTTCGATGCGACGACGGGAAAGAAACTCTGGAGCTACAATCTCGGCGCGGGCGTGAACGCGCCGCCGATCACCTATACGGTCGACGGTCAGCAATACATCGCGGTGGCCGCAGGCGGAAACTTCCAACTCGGATATCCGCTCGGCGATACGGTCGCGATCTTCCGGCTGAACGTGCCGCAGAAAACGGCCGCCGCCAAATAGCGGCCTCGGCGTCACGGAAGCCGCGCT
>PLAE01000130.1 GCA_003134035.1 Candidatus Velthaea versatilis | reverse complement strand
GTGGTTGCTCGTCATCTGGTATGCCGTCGTCATCAATGTCGTCGCCATCGTGGTGCGGCTGTCGCTGGCGGTGCTCGCCGAATATGCGCCGACGATCGCCCCGGCCGATCATGCGGCGCCGGACTGGAAGAACGCGCTCATCGTCGCGTGGTCGGGGTTGCGTGGCGCGGTCTCGCTTGCCGCCGCCCTCGCGATCCCGCTGGCGCTGCCGAACGGCTCGCCGTTCCCCGATCGCGATCTGATTATTTTCGTGACCTTTTCCGTTATTTTGGTAACGCTCGTCGGCGGCGGACTCACGCTGCCGTCGCTCGTGCGGCGGCTGCATGTCGACGGGGGCACCGAAGAACGCGATGAACTCCGCGCCGCGCTCATTCGCAGCTCCGAAGCGGCCCTCAAGCGAATCGACGAGCTCGAGGTCGAGGGTCGAATCGATACCGCGCACGCCGAAACGCTGCGGGAACGTTTTGAGCATCGCCGCGACCTGCAGCTTGCCGCCGACGAACAACCCGCGGTTGACCACGCGGCGCGCCACCGCGACGCGGAACACGAAGTGATCGCCGCGCAGCGGAAGGCCATCATCGACATGCGCGAGCAGGGCGAAATCGACAACGTCGTCTTGCGCCGCGTGCAGGCGGATCTCGATCTCGCAGCCTCGCGCTCGGCGCTTCGGGAGTGACGGACGCGCATTGGCGCGCAATCCACGGAGCGGCACCGATGGGTGCACGCCGTCCGAAGGACGGGTGACAACGTACGACCTGTAACAGACACAGCTACATTCTAATTACTTTCTGCTAGGCTTCGTCTACCCTGGTAGCGGCTCCTTACGATGCCGCGTATTTGTGCCTAGCGGCAAGCCGCAATATTCCCTTGGCAACAACCGACAACGCCTTGGCCCACGCAGCACGTGATCTCGGCGTCGTCGTTATCCCCTGACTTCGCGACGGTTACTCGAACGGTCGCGTCATGCGCGCGGCGTGTCGTCCCACATCCCGATCGAATGAAAGCCGGCATCGACGAAGTGCACATCGGATGTGACGGCGACCGACAGATCTGAGGCCAGGTAGACGGCGGTGTTCCCGACGTCTTCGGGCGTGACGTTGACGTGGAGCGGCGAGGCGGTGGCGACCCGGTCGAGGATCTGCTTGAAGCCTTTGACCTGCCGCGAACTAGCCGTTGAGATCGGGCCCGCCGAGATCGCGTTGACGCGGATCCCGCGTTCGCCGAGATCGTATGCTAAGTAGCGCACGATCGACTCGAGCGCGGCCTTCGCGATACCGGCTAAATTGTAATTCGGAACGATCGCCGTCGCGCCGAGATACGTCAGCGCGATGATGCTGGCACGGTCGTTGAGGACGTCGACGAGCGCGTACGTGAGGGCGATGAGCGAAAAGGACGACACCTCCAGCGCCAGCGCGAAGCCGTCGCGCGAGGTGGTGTAGACTTTGCCCGCGAGGTCTTCTTTTCGCGTATAGGCGATCGAATGAACGAGCGTGTCGAGCCGGCCGTAGTCGCGCGCCACGGACGCGGCTAGCTCCGCGAGCGCATCGTCCGAGGTGACGTCGCACGGGTAGACGTGCGCCCCGCCCAATTCTGCGGCAAGCTTTTCGACCTCATCCCGGACTCGATCGCCCTGGTAGGTAAAACATAGCCGCGCGCCATGAGCGTGGAGCTTGCGCGCGATGCCCGTTGCAATCGACCAGCGGTTCGCGACCCCGGTGACAAGCGCGATTTTTCCGTCTAAAAGTCCCACATTGGTGCGGTATGAGCCACGCTACGCGGTTGCGCCTGCTGCGGGAAGCGCCACGCTACCGGTTTGCGCCTGCTGCGGGATGAGCCACGCTACCCGGTTGCGCCGCTGCGCGAGCGGCTACCGGTTTGCGCCTGCTGCGGTGCGCCTCACTCGGACGAAGCGGCGGACACGGCTTCACGTTCGCGCACTGACGGCGGCTTCGTACCAAGGAGCACGGCAACCACGTCGGCTGCGCGATACGCGAGCCGGTCCGGCGGGATGAAACGGAGAACTTCGGGCAGACCATCGCCCGACGTCACGATCCCCTTCTCTTCGAGGTTACCCTTGCGGTGCTGCGGTTCGCCGACGGCGGCCAGGAGCGCGTTGCAGATGCATTTCCGACCGACGGTTTCCTCGCGTTTACCGCCCTTGCCCACAAAGACGTTGACCGGCTCGGCCGGACAACGATAGCCGACGTCGCCGTTCGTCGTCCGGTAAGCCTCGCGCAGAAAACCCAAATCGCAAATCCGTGGCCGCGCGGCGTACACTTCGGGTTCGGAAAGCGTATCCGCGACGCGCACGACTTTAAATGGGAAATTCGTCGGCGAAGCGAGCCCGTCGGTGCTGACCCGCGCGCGTCCGGCCGCGACTTGGTCGAGGATCGTGCGTTTGTAATCGGCGCGAAAGCCCGATTCCTCACAATACGCGAAGGCCGTACCGACCTGGACGCCCGCCGCGCCGGCGGCCAGCGCTTCGCGCAGCTTTTCGGGCGACCCGTAACCGCCCGCCAACCAGAAGGGCAAGCCCAGCGAGCGGATCTTTTCTACGTCGACTTGATCGCGCTCACCAAAGACGACGCTGCCCTGTTCGTCAGTCTGGAGCCTGCCCCGCGGCGGCGCATTGTGTCCGCCCGCCGGCGGTCCCTCGACGATGAAACCATCGATCCGGCCCGCCAACTTTTTCGCCAGCATCGTCGCCAGCACGTTGGACGACACGATGGCCAGAAAACGCGGCCGCGCCAGCGGCTCGAGGGGCTGCGAAACATAATCGCCCGGCACGAACGTCAGATCGAAATTCTCGCCTTCGTGCGCTCCGGTTACGCTGAACGGATACGTCGCCGGTTCGTGCCGGATCAAGCGATCGATCGCCTCGGGAAACTTGAGCGGAATGCCCGCCCCGACGAGCACGTAGTCGACGCCCGCGAGGAGCGCGCCATAGAGCGCCGGTAAATGCGGAATCTGAATTTTCTCTAGATAATTGATCCCGACCGGGTTGGCGTGTCCCTCGCGAGCCAAAAAGACTTCGACGAAGTTCGCCACGAGGATGAGCTCTTGGAGCTCGGGCGGGCAATTTTTTACCGGCATCGGTGCGAGCTTGTAAGGGACCCGCTCGGCTTTCCCACCTTCGCTAAAATATGTTTGATAGACGCGGTCGGCCAATGCGCGAGCGGGGAACCGATCAAGCGCGCGCCGCATGTGACCGCCGGGGTCGCCGTCCTGTAACCGCCGCGCGAGGATTTGATCGAGCGCGGTTCCCGACACCACTCCAAGCTGACCGAGCGCGGACACCGCATGCGCCAAGCGCCAGGACGAGACGCCGGCACCCATACCGCCTTGGATGATCTGCATGGAATTGTTCATCACCGAGCATCTTCTCACGCACGGCTCACATGCGGTAACACTTCGGTGGCAGTTTTCGAAATCGTTTCAACCCCTGCCGGCCCGGGAAGCTGCCCGAGCGCGCCTAAAATCGGTCTGCGAACGGGCGAATATCGTATTGGCTTGTGTGGCTCCGGCTTGTTTGCCGTTCTTCGTCGAAGATGAAAAACGTATCCAACGGTCGGGCATAAAGATGGAGCGAGACGGCGACTTCCCCGCCGGCCGCGCCGACGCGGTGAACGTCGTTGCCCGGTACGACGATTTCGACCTCGCCGGTTGTCAACGTCCGACTGGCATCGAGCGATAGCCGCGCGAAGCCCGTTTCGGGATCGCTTTCGACGATCGAGTAATTTTCGGCAATGAGGGAGCCGCTTTCGACTCGTACGAAACCGCGGCTGCCGCCGTGTTCGTGAATCGGAGAGCGCAGGTTCGCCGGCCAGCACATCACCACGAGCTCAAAGCATTCGTTGCGGTAAACTCCGTTGCGCGCGTAGCGATCCGGCACGAATTTTTTGAAGCGCGAAAGGCCCGTTCCATCAATTGGTGTTTCGCGGAGTATTCCAGCGATGGTCGATCCTTCGGCGTTAGCGAAATCGACTTGCGTTAGCAGGTTGATTAGGCGAGCGAAAGGCGAAGTCGCTGCCTTAAAGTCGTGTGCAAAACGGTGATCGGTGATCATCATGCGGTAGTCATCGGCCCGCAAGGCACCGACACTGACCAATTGCGCCAAGCGAAGCTCAAAATTAAGAAGCGCGGAAGAGCCTCAACCTCAATAACCCAAAGGGCTCTCCAATTCGAGGGAGCGCTACCCGATTTTCGTTGCTCTTGGCCGACGTCCGACGTGGCAAGCGGGACGGTCTAGCCCGGACGTGTCGCGCGTCGGATTTCAGGATGGGTCGGTTGAGGGCACCGCCGTCAGCCCGCCCACCCACCAGGTGTCGCCAAGCTGCCCGCACATCGCGCCGAGCCGGGGTCGGATTCTTCTCGTACCGACGACGCCGTACGAACAGCTACGCGCGCTTCACGGTGTCGCGCGGCATTTGGCGCATTTCCAGTCGCCGCGGCGGGATCACTCGAGTCGTGCTCGTTCATAGGACTGAGGATCGGCTGTTTTGAACGAATCCAACCAGCGCTGGGGGACCGCCTTTACGCTCCATCCGCATGAGTGGATGGTCCCAAAATCGATCTCCCGAGCCGGAGCGGCGGCCAGTTCGGCGGCGGAATTTCCATCGCCGAAATTTCCTGTCGAACGAAAAGGTCTCGATCTCTGGAATACGCTCGAATACCGTTTAACATTTAAACAAACGAAACGGAAATGGTTCGTTGATATGGCAAAGAGGCACGTTGTGAACACAAGCCGGGCGTCGTTCGATGATAACGCCATATCGCTCTTTGATCGGGAGAATCTCGAATCTCTGGATGCCTTGCGCTATCAGACTTCGAGCGCTTCGGTGGCGCTTGCATCGCGGGCTGAAAATGGATCGCGGCTAGCGGCCACCGTACCCGGCAGCGCGGATCAGATATTCGCGCAGTACCAGATTCGAGACACTGACGAGACCTGGGGAATGGGTGAGTTGAACGTCCAGATCATCCATCGCGGAAGAATAAGAATTCGTCGAACGGAATGGCAGCAGGTTATCGGAACGTGCAGCGCCGGATTCTCCGAGGACGGCATCCGAAAGGACTTTCACCTCAATATCTTGGAGCATCCGCGCTTCGTACGTCTGGTCTACATCTCGTACCGGTACAAACAGGCTGGTGACAAGCAGCGGGAACATCGGCGCGGCATTCTTTTGGACGAAGATACGAACATTGCGGATATGATGAGGCGCCTCGCCTACTGGTTTACGGCCCAGCCGCACGCCGAGAGCAACTACTCCGTTTTCGAGACCCTCGTCGACGAAGCAATGACGAAACTAACGAGCATCACGGCGTAAGACCATTGACGAAGGCGCGCCGGCAAGGTCGTTTTCAAGCGAATTAGCGCCGCGAGAAAAGGAGCCTTTCGCAGCGGAGGAAGGCGGCAAAGATCCGTCGCCGGGCGATCTCCACTACCACACGATGACACCCGATCGCACCGCCGAAGCCAACCATACCATCGACCGGCCGTCGCCCGGCCACCCGCCGCAAANNAAACCGGCACGTCTCGACCGATGCGCCCCGAGTCACGTGAGCTCTTCCGTCACCTCGGCGCTGAGCGGTCGTCCTACTATCGCAGCATTTTGGACGTCTTCGCATTGGCCAAGCGCCAGTACCGCCTGCAGCTTCGACCCGATTAGGTGCTCGTCGAGGCAACGTGGGTGGGTCCCGCGCCCCGAATCGAGGAACTGAACCTGCTCCTCACGCAGCTCGCCGAATGGGGAAATCTCGAGTCGCAGGCCGACACGTCGCGCGTCTCGAGCTTGAGCGACTTCTATCGCGCCCGCTATTTGTACCGGCTCTCGCACGGCGGCGAAGCGGTGGAAGCCGGCTTACGTGTCTTCGTGCAAACCCTCGAGCGGCGTGCCGAATTGCAGTCGATCGCGCTCGAGGACATCGCCGGGCGGCTGCGCGAACTGCTGGCGCTTTCGCGCGCACCCGAACTCGATTGTGGATAAAATTCACGAATCGCTGCGCGATCTCGTGCACGTCTTCGAGGGTTTAGCCGAAAATGCGCAGGCTTTCATGGCCGGGGTCGCCCGCAGCATCGAGTCGCAGGCGGCCGAAGTCACCGCCGTCGTTAGCTACAAGCGTCGGCTCATCGAGTATCTCGAACGCTTCATGGGCGACCTCGTGCGGCGCTCGGACACGATCGCGCGCTCGATCGTCGAACTTTCACCGTCCATCGATGGGCTGCTGCGCCACGTCGCGGAGCGAGAGGCACGCGACGCCGCGCCCGACGACGCACACGATCAACGCGACGAACGCATCCTGCGCGAAGGCATCTGGCACGAACGTTGGACCGGCGTCAAAGGCTGGTTTTTAAGTACCGGCGCGGAACCGCCTCAAGCCGACTTGCTGCGTGCCCGAGCGCGCTCGGCGATCCCGCAATTGCTCGGCGCGATCGCCGCGCTCAACGAACGGCGCAGCGGACGCAGCGATCGCTCCGCCGATTTCCGCGTCCTCGCCCGCTGGTTTGCCGACTGCGCAAGCGATGACGACGCACACCGGCTGGCCCGCGCGGCATTCGCGCTCAATCCGGCGCGCCATTTCAAGCTCGACACCGAAGAGCGCAACGAACTGCCGGCAAGCACAAGCTGGTTGGACGCTCCGCCGCTGATCATTCACCCGCGCTTGCTCGCGCCGGTTTGCGACAATCCGGCCCGACTCGTTTTGCAAGCAGCGCAACAAGCAACCGCCGAGCGTTTGAGCGCACGCCGGGCGGACGTCACGGGGCGCCGACGCGAGGTCGAAGACGAAGATCGCGCGCTCGCGCAGGAACAGCACCGGCTCGAAGCCGGTCAAGATACGGCGCCCCCGGTACCCTATACGCGCGACAGCGGCGCGCGCGCAGCGGCGAGCGCGCCGGAGCGCCCCTGTGGCAGCTCTTGGAGTTTCGCGCCGAGGTTGCGGCGCCGCGCCGCGCCGGCTTGGAAGCGGCGCTTGAAGCTGCGGGGCTGCTCGACGCGTGGGTCAGCCCGGACGGCGGCGTCGTCACCTCGAGCGGCGAAAGCCTATTCGCGGATACGCATCTCGGCGCGCGGCCGCCGCAATCGGCGTCGCTGGCGAATTGGCTGCAATCAGCCGCACCGCACGATCGGCGCCGGGCCGGCCTGCCCGAACACGGAGCGGTCGAACCGGCACTCGTCGAACGTCTGCTGGCCGGGGTGCCCTGCGGCGACGACGATCCCGGGTCGACCGAAGCCTGGATCGCGCCCGACGGCCGGTTTCGGCTCGGCGCGCTGGCGGGAGCATGGACGAAGCCGTCAGCCGTCTACATCGGCTTCGCCGCCCGCGCGGCGGCTCGGGCACACCGGTTGGCCCAAATCGCCGAACGCCGAACCGAGCTCGATGCCGTGCGCGCTGATCTCGCCGCGCAGATCGCGCTGCTCGCGCAGGCGGAAGTTGCCGCGCGGGACGAGTGGCGGCGCGCACCTTCGGACGATCCGCTGATGACCGCGCACGTGACCGCGCGGGCGTGTGCTCGCGACTTCATCGTCGCCCGCGACCGGCTCGTACAGGCCGAAGCACGCTTCGCCGAAAGCGACTCCGCCGTCCAAGGCGTTCGCCGTGAACTCGCGGACACGGCAACCGATCTGCACTTGCCGCAAACGGCCGATGCGCTGCTCACGATCGAAGCCGAACTCGACCGCTTCAGCGCCAGCGCACTGGCGCTAGCCCGGGCGGCGAGTGACGTGCGCGCGCTGTGGCCGGAACGCATCGCGCGCGAGGCGCGCCAGGCCGAGGCTCAAGCCGATCGCGGGGTGCGCGAGGGGCAGTTGGAGAGCGCGCAGCGCGAAGCGCAGGAAGCCGCAGCGCGCTGGGAGGTGCTGCGCGACGCCGTCGGTGCATCGGTAGGCGCGCTCCAGGCACAACTCGCGCAAGCGGTAGCGGCGGTAGCGGCGGGTCAGCGTGGGGTTGAAATATGCGCAGTCCGATGTCCGCTCGACCGGCGAGGCTCGCGCCGTTGCCAACGTGGAAGCGGAGACCGCGGAGCGGTTCCTGCAGCAACGGGTCGAGAGCCGAGCCGCGGCGGTCAGCGGGCTTCAAGCGTTTGCGGCAACCGGCTTACTTGCCGTCGCGCTTGCTCACAGCGGCGCGCCCGACTTCGCCGACATGCGCGCCGCCTGGACGATCGATTCGGCGCTCTCACTGGCGCGCCACGTGGAGCAGATGTTGACCGCCGTCGACGATAGCGACGATGCGTGGCGCCGCGTCCAGCAGCGCGTCGGCGAGGACTTCACCGAACTGCAGCGCGCGCTCTCCGCGCTGGGCCAACAAGTCCAGGGCGAGACCAACGACTACGGCTTCGTCGTCCACATCCTGTATCAGAACCGGCCCGAGTTACCCGACCAATTGGCGCGCAAACTCGCAGCGGAGATCGCGCAGCGCCGCGAGTTGCTCTCGGCTAACGAACGCGACGTGCTCGAAAACCACCTGCAAGCCGAGATCGCGACGGAAGTTCGCCGGCTGCTCGTCGCCGCGGAAAAACAAGTCGAGGCGATCAATGCCGAATTACACAAGCGCCCGACGTCGACCGGTGTGCGCTACCGGCTGCAATGGTTGCCGCTGGCGGAAGGTGCCGACGGCGCACCGGTCGGTCTCGAAGCGGCGCGCAAACGCTTGCTCAACACGAGCTCCGATCTCTGGTCGGCTGAAGATCGCCGGGTCGTCGGCGCCTTATTGCAACAGCGCATCGCGGCCGAACGCGAGCGTGCCGACAGCACCGCGAGCAGCAGTTTGACCGACCAGCTCGCACGCGCGCTGGACTATCGGCGCTGGCATGTGTTCCGCGTGCAAGCGCTGGCAAGACGGGCAATGGCGCAAGCTCTCCGGCCCGGCGTCGAGCGGCGAACGCGCTTTGGGGCTGACCGTCCCGCTCTTCGCCGCCGTGGCCAGCTTTTATACCCAGAGCGGTTACAGCGACGCGCCGCGGCTGGTCTTACTTGACGAGGCGTTCGCGGGCATCGATGCGGCCGCGCGCGCATTGCATGGCGCTTATCCGCGAGTTCGACCTCGATTTCGTCATCACCAGCGAGAGCGAGTGAATCTTCGCGCACGAACCGCAAGCGGCGCCCGGCGACGATCTCCCCGACGACACGGCGCGCGAGGCTTGGGCCAGAGCCGGCGTCTTGGTGAACGAACTCGCTCGCCCGGCGTTGTTTCTCAATCTGCCGCCGGATTCGAGTGGCGGCTTCAGCTGCGTTGCGGGTGAACCCGGCTATCTCTCGCTGCGCGCGCTGGTGCGCTCGGCTCCGGCGTGGTCCGCACGGGATCGCGATATTTTCATCTGCGAGAACCCGAACGTCGTCGCGATTGCCGCCGACGAGCTTGGCTCCCGCTGTTCGCCGCTGGTCTGTACGGAGGGGATGCCCGCCGCGGCGCAGCGCCTTTTGCTGAGGCAACTTGCGACCGCCGGTGCCAGGCTCCGCTATCACGGGGATTTCGATTGGGCGGGCTTACGGATCGGCAATCTTCTCATGCGCGAGTTCGAGGTCCAGCCATGGCGCTTCGGTGCGCCCGATTATCTCGACGCGCTTACGACGGCGGCCGGCCGGCGTCATCCATTGAGCGGCGCTGAGGTGCGCGCCGCGTGGGACACGAGCCTCACCGCGGCGATGCGAGAGCATCGGGTTGCGATTGCCGAGGAGGCGGTTGCGGGTTTGCTGACATCGGATCTGGATGCGGGATGATGCGGCTGCCGCGCGGGCGCGTCCCCTCGCCAGTTGAGGGCGGCGCGCCCGCTGAAACCTCGCGGACGCGGGGGCGGCAAGGCCGCGAGGAAACGGGGGCCCGCGAAATCGCACCGCGAAATCGCCACGTTCGGTCGAGAAGTAGCGCGCCTCGATCCGACCGCCACGAAGCTTCGCCGATGCGTTAGCCTTCTTGGCTGGGAGAGCTTTGGATTATCACGCCATACCAGCCCATGCCCGGATACGTTTCATAGCCGGGCGTCAAGGCAAAACCGACCTGCTTCCCGCTAACCCGATCGGTATAAAAATCAACTCGTCCGCCGATTTGCAACGCGAAGGTTTCGCTTAGCACACCGGTTTGGTCCGAGGCGGCAATGATGCGATGTTGCGCGTCGATGAGTAGGCAGCGAGAGCGAGTGCGCTCCTCGTCGTTCATTCGAACGCCCCCGAACACGGCATTCGCCTGGGGGCGCCAGTCGAAGAATATCCCTAAAGCGCCGATGATTCGACCGTCAGCTTTGCCACTGGCACGCACCGCCGTCGAGTAAATCGCGACCTCGGCGTTGTGCAGCTGTTCGCTGCGCGCAATATCGCACGCGACGTAGTCGTCTCCGGATTGCGTCACCATCGCATCGCGAAACCAGCGCTCGCCCGAGACGTCCGTACCGATCACCGAACCGTACCGATCGGGTCGGCCGTTAGCAATGACGCGGCCGTTTCGATCCGCCACCCAGAGGTCGAGATAGACCGTGTAGCTGCTGAGAATCACCCCGAGCCGGCTGCAAGCGTGCAAAGCGGATTCCGGCGTCGGCGATTCGAGCGATCCCACAACGGCCGCGTCGGTCGCCCACAAACGAACGTCGCAGGAACGCTCGTACAGGTTCCGATCGACGATCTCGATCATGTGATGAGCCAGATCTGAAAGCCGCTCGCCACGCATCTGCCGGCCGATTTCCGTTCCGAGGTGGCTCAGTTCGACCACCGTGCTTTTGAGTTCTCTGGAAAGATCGCCCGCGATCTCGTTGATGCGCTCGGACACGACCTTCACGGCGCCGGCGACGACCGAGAAACCGCGGCCGGCCGTACCGGCATGAGCCGCTTCGATCGATGCATTGATCGCTAAAATCGCCGTTTCTTCGGTCACCTTGCGGATTTGCTTGATTTTGGCGTCGGTGATCGCGGCGACTTGATCGGACAGAACGGCCACACGTTCGGGGTTTGCCATCTACGGGGCAACCGTTGGCAAAGCAAAGTTGGCGTAAAGGTAACCGAGTGCGCGTGAAGCCGGCACTCTGTAAGCGTTTGGTTGCGTGAGCGTATGCATCGTGAAAATTATCGTCAATCCTAACGGAGGTTTTAGTTCCTTATCGTCCTCGACAAACACCGACTTGAGCGAGTTGTGCCTAGCAATACGAAAGGCGAGGAACCGAGCATGAATTCGATTCCTGTTCGGCTGTGCTGAGACCGCCGGACGCCCAGCGACGCACCCGGCAATCGATCGTTGAAGCCGAATTCGCGGGGCTGGGGCGTGACAACCCCCGTGTCGGAGAAGCGTCGCCTACCCTGACGCGCTCGGCGCGCATTGGCGGCAACGTAATTGCGTGCGCCCGGCGAAAAGCGTTTCAAACGCGCCGCAATTCGGGCAGCGCGGCATCGCGAAACTCCCGGCGGCCAGGAGCCAGTGCAGGGTCAACGGATAGCGCCGTTCGCCGCGCCGTACGTTAACAGCGAACGCGAGCGCCGGCGCAAACATCACGTTGAGGCGGTACGACGGCAGCGCGAATTTTCGATCGATCTCTTCCACCCACTGTTCGACGAGGCCCGGCGGAACGAGGATGAGCGTGCGGCGCACCAAGCGCCGAAACGAAAGTTCGGACAGAACGAGGCACGCCTCGATCGTCTTTCCCAGTCCGACTTCATCGGCCAGGATCGCGCGCCCGCGCAAGCGCGTCAGCGCACGGCGCGCTGCCGCGAGCTGATGCGGAAACGGCACGAAGCGCAAATGCGACAACGAGACGAACTGCTCGAAACCGGGTCGCATCGATGTCGCGATCGCTGCATCGACCAGCCGAGCCGTTCGCTCGTCGATCGCTTCTCCCGCTTCAAGGCGCTCGAGAAATAACGCGTACGGCGCGAGGTGTTCCGCATCGAGGGTCGGGACCGCTAAAGCCGTGCCGATCGGAAGCTTTGGCTGCAGCAAGATCGCGGAAACTTAGGTCGCAGGCGCAAGCGCACCTTGGGGAGAGCTCTGCGAATACATTGGGGACAAGCTGAGGATTCCAGCCCGTCTGCTTTGGATTTCTCCGTTTCGGTCAGCGCAGGCTACGCTTTACCCTCGGGTGCGACGTTTTCTCTTTCTTGCCGTGCTGCTTGGCAACAAAGCGTTTGAGCCAGGCTCTTTGACCTGCGCTTTACCATTGAAAGCCGTGAAGCGCAACAATCATTCCGTCGATGACGCTGTACATTGCTTCGATATTATGGATCGCACGCGCGATTCTTTCCGCGGTTAATCTCCTAGATGTCGCGTCCTCGAAGATAAGCAGAAGCCCGGAATGGTTATTGCGATCCGCGTACAGATTCGAAAAGTCTGCTATATCCTTTGAGAGAAGAACGCGCCGCTCCGAGCAAGCATAAGCGGCGACGGCGGCATCGGAAATACCCGGCCCAAGCGCTTCGATCGCCGTCTCAACATCATGCCCTTCATTCCGCAGCCGCAGCTGGAGTTCGCGACTGGCACAGTTCTCATCGAGCAGCAGGCGCAAAATGTGTGAGCAAAGGTTCCGCTTGGCGACGCTCCTCGACCGCCTCAGCGTCAACGAGCGCACGATTGCGGGCCACGTAATCAACCGCCTCCGCTACAGCAAGCGGATCAAGATCAAACTCACCGGCGGCTTCAGCGACGCTCCACTGCTCGGCGTCCATCGCACGAACCAGTTGTCCCGCGGTGATTCGGCGCCCCTTGACGGTAAGCTGTCGCCGCCATTTGTGAGGAACGGCTACGAGAAAGCGATAACGCGACTCGGCGCGTAACGCCGCGGTCAATTCCGGAATCGCGTCGACCGCCCTTGGGTCATCGCCGGGAAGAAATGAAATGACCGTGCCCTGTTCGATTGCCGCAGCAAGCCGTGAAAACAGCATTAACAGCGCTCGACCGGTATCCGAATCGCCATCGGCGCCAAAGGCGCGTTTGGCACGCTCGAGCACGAGCTCGTCTTCCTGACGCAGGTCAACCTGCCACCTTCTTCGCTTCATGTCTCCATTCTACTCCAAAGCGGAGTCACATGCAAAAACGACTCGTTCAAGCTCGCCTTGAAACACCGATTCCGACAATGCGTCGTGCACGAGCACCACGATGGCCCCAGCCGCGGCGATGGCCGCGGGATGATCGTGCTTCACGCGCGCCTGCAGCGCGGCGACTCGGAACACTGAAGCGCGATCGAGCAAAAATCCGACCGGATGGGCGCGCATCGCCGCCCCATTGCCCCCGTCGTCGACATGACCGAAACTCGCCGGTTCGGGCGCCCGCGCGCAAGCGCGAAAGCGCGCGTATCGTGGCCCCGCCGGGACCGCCGTTCCAAAACATGGCGCCGAAACGCCCCGTCTCGCGATGCAAATCGGTTGGGAAGCGGCGAGCAAAGAGCTCCGCGGTGAGAGAGAGGCTCGCCGCTCGCGACCGCAGCGGCCACCGACAGGCCATCGCGGTATCGTCGGTCGGCCGGCCCGGCGACCGCGGATAAAGCAACGAATCGGACACGGCCACCCGATACTCCCAAACGAACGGCTCACCAACGAGCCGGTGAATCGTCGCCGCGTCGACCAGCTCGTACGCCGAGCCAAGCGCGTCGCCGATCGCCGCGCCACACAGGCTGCCGGCGATCCGATCGGCTCGCGTCACGACGCCGAGCCCGCTTCGAGCGTGCGCCCGAGCGATTCGAGCACGTCGTCCCCGTTGGTAATTCGAAAGATGCGCGGATACTGCTGCTCGGCGATGCTGTGCACGAGTCCGATCAAGTGCGCGAGCACCGTTTCGTCAAGGTGTTCGGCGCGATAGTCGAGCTCAAGACTCAGACACGTGCCCGAGATGCCGAACTTGCCTCTCATGTCGTCGTTGAACCCGGGATGGACGGCTCTTATCCCGAATGTAAGCGCCTGCGTCGTCCCAAACGAAGGGAGGTTTCTTTCAAGGCGATTGCGTAACAAACGTTCCCTTCGCTAAGCGAACGGTTGTTATGGGGGTATCGTGGCTAAGCACGCGACCGTCTTTGGGTCTTTGGACCACTACGAGCAGGGCTCGGCCGAGATCATCTCGGGCAACGTCAAGCACTATGCGTTCTCGAACGTCTACGCTGTTGCCGCGCACGCGAAGCCGTACGAGAAAGTCGTCGTCGGCAAAAACTTGGAGTATGTTTTGGAAGCGATCCGCGCGGAGGGCACCTCGCCCTGGTACGCAGCGTCGCACGATGAATTCGTGCTGAACATGGACGGCGCGGTCGAGATTGCGTTCGTCAAACTCGACGCACCCGACGCCGTCGCGCCGCACAGCAAAGAAGGGACGGTGCTCGTCGCCGGGGAGCCGGCCGGCAAAAAGATGGGACTGATTCGGCTGCGCAAGGGGCATCAAGCGATCCTGCCGCGCGGCGCCGCGTATCGTTTCGTCGCCGCCGAGCCCGCGGTGCTCTTGCAGCAGACGGTGCTCGGCGATCTGTCGGTTCAAAAGTGGGCCCAAATCTGCATGCAGCCGCAAGAACACGGAGCACTGGCATGATCAACACGCTTGCCCCGAGCCTGGTCCACTCGTCCGATCCCGATCCGATCTCGGGCTATCGCAGCTTCACGCTGGGCGGCTTCGCGTTCGTGCGCGACGAGTATTTCGCGACCATCAGCTGGCCCGCCAAAGGCGAACGGCTGACCCACAAAATTCCGGTCGACGCTTTCCTGCGCGCGATGATGCGCGACGTCGCCTGGGGCTTTTTTTACGGCTGGGTCAATTTCGACGGCGTGTTCGGCACGCGCAATCGCTACGGTTCGGTCGACGTCTTCGCCGGCCGGTATAACGAAAACTATCATGGCGCCGGGCTTTCGTACGTCGAGAACTTCGAAGAGCCGGTGATCATGTCGACCTTCAAGGCGATTCTCGCCGACTGGGTCAACGCCGGTTTCGATCCCTTCGCGGCCCCGTCCGAAACGTCGACGACGTGCTTTGGGCCCAAGAACGGCGACAACATCGAGGCCATCGAACGCACCCGGCTCATCACGCAGCGCATGCCCGGCATTCCGGGTGATTCGCCATTGCGCGATGACGCGCACGGCTTCCCGATCAATCGCCAATTCATCGACGTCTCGCAGGACGAACCCGAGATCATCGCCGAGCCCGGATTCGAGCACGAACTGCACGCCTTTAGTTTGTTCAAGTATCTTTCGCGCTCCGACGTGACCTGGAATCCGTCGGTCACCGGCGTNNAACGATCGGGTCGAATGGTTCGTGCAGCTCTCCGATCACATCGTGTGGGACGTGCAAGAGAAAGAAACCGGGCGTCCGCGGGCCAAGATCACGATGCGCGCCGGCGACGTCGCGGCGATGCCGGCCGACATCCGCCACCAAGGCTACTCGCCCAAACGTTCGATGCTGCTGGTGTGGGAAAACGCGACTCCCGGTCTGCCCGATCTGTACGAAAGCGGCAAACTGCCCCCGTATCCGATTGAGTTTTGATCGCGGCTTCGTCTAAAATCGTGACGAGCGTGCTCGCGCGTCCGGCGAACCGGCGCGCTCCCAATCAGCTCTACATCGACGGCGCTTTCGTCGACGCGCTCGACGGCCGCACGATCGACGTGCGCGATCCGCATGACGGTTCGCTGCTGGCCGCCGTCGCGCTGGCCGGTGCCGCCGACGTCGATCGCGCCGTGCGCGCCGCGCAAGCGGCGCTGCCCGGCTGGAGCCGCACACCGCCCGGCGAGCGCGGCCGGCTGCTGCTCAAGCTCGCCGATGCAATCGAAGCCAATGCCGACGAACTCGCGATGCTCGAAACGCGCAACACCGGCCATCCGATCCGCGACAGCCGCGGCCTCGACGTGCCGCGCACCGCGGCGACGTTCCGTTACTTCGGCGGGATGGCCGACAAATTCGAGGGCAGCGTCATCCCGGTCGAGCCGGGCTTTCTCGACTACGTCGTGCACGAACCGATCGGCGTCGTCGGCCAGATCGTGCCCTGGAATTTCCCCATCATGTTCACGAGCTGGAAGCTGGGGCCGGCGCTTGCCGCCGGCAACACCGTCGTGCTCAAGCCGTCGGAAATAACGCCGCTGTCGGCGCTGCGTATCGCCGAACTCATGGCCGACGTCGGCTTTCCCAAGGGTGTCGTCAACGTCGTGCCCGGCTACGGCAGCGAAGCCGGCGAACGCATCGTGCAGCACCCCGACATCGGCAAAGTGTCGTTCACCGGCTCGACCGCCGTCGGCAAACGCGTGCTGGCGGGCGCGGCCTCGAACCTCAAACGCGTTGGACTCGAGTTGGGCGGAAAGGGCGCCAACATCGTGTATGACGACGCCGACCTCGACCGCGCCGTAGGCGGCTCGCTGTTCGCGATTTTTCACAATCAGGGCCAAGCCTGCATCGCCGGATCGCGGCTTATTCTGCAAGAGCGCATCGCCGATGCGTTCATGGAAAAATTCATCGCGTTCGCCAAAACGATTCGGCTCGGCGATCCGCTCGACGCGCATACCGAGATGGGGCCGTTGACCTCGCCGCTGCACCGCGACCGCGTGCTCGCTTATTGCGCGGTCGCGCGCGAAGAAGGCGGCGAGATCGTGCTGGGCGGCAAGGCACCGGCCGGCGACGCGTTCGCCAACGGCTGCTATGTCGAACCGACCGTCGTGCGGGCGCGCCCGACCGATCGCGTGGCGCAGGAAGAAGTCTTCGGTCCGTTCGTGAGCTTCACCACCTTTGCCGACGACGCCCAGGCGATTGCGATCGCGAACGCCACGCAGTACGGGCTGGGCGGCGGTCTGTGGACGCGGGACTTATCGCGCGCGCACAAAGCCGCGGCCGCGATCCGCAGCGGCATGCTGTGGATCAACTGCTACAAGCGCGTGCATCCGGGATCACCCTTTGGGGGAATGGGCGCCTCTGGTCACGGCCGCGAGATGGGCTTCGAGGCGATGCGTCAATACACCGAGCCCAAAGCGGTGTGGATCAACGTCGATGCCGACATTCCGCCGTTCTACAAACGCTAAGTGCCCCGCACGAACGCTGAAAGGACCACCGTATGCTGACTCGTCGTCGCGCGCTCGTTTCCGGTGCGGCCGGACTCGGCGCGCTCGCGCTCGCCCAATCGCCGCTGCGCGCCGGCGCGCAATCGGCGCGACCGATCGTCATCGGCTACGTCTCACCGCAGACCGGCCCGCTAGCCGCCTTCGGCGAAGCCGATGCGTTCGTCATCGCCGCGATGGAGAAGCACTTCAACGGCGGTTTGTCCGTCGGCGGCAAGACACATCCGGTGCAGATCGTCGTCAAGGACAGTCAGTCCAGCTCGAATCGCGCCGGTGAAGTCGCCTCGGACTTGATCCTGAAAAACAAAGTCGACCTGATGCTCGTGGCGTCGACGCCGGAAACGACGAATCCGGTGTCGGATCAATGCGAGCTCAACGGCGTGCCGTGCATCTCGACTGTCGCGCCGTGGCAGCCGTGGTTCTTCACGCGCAAAGGTGATCCGGCCAAGGGTTTCGATTGGACGTATCACTTCTTTTGGGGTCTCGAAGACGTCATCGCCGTCTACACCACGATGTGGTCGGCGGTGCCGACGGACAAAAACGTCGGCGGCCTTTTCGCCAACGACGGCGACGGCAACGCCTGGGGTGATACCAAACTCGGCTTCCCGCCGGTGCTCTCGGCCAAGGGCTATAAACTCATCGACCCGGGCCGCTTCGTGCCGCTCACGACCGATTTCAGCGCGCAGATCAGCGCGTTCAAGAGCGCTAACGTGCAAGTCGTGACCGGCGTGCCGATTCCGCCCGATTTCAAAACATTCTGGACGCAGGCCAAACAGCAGGGCTTCAAACCCAAAGTCGCTTCAATCGGCAAGGCGCTGCTCTTTCCGAGCACGATCGAAGCGATCGGGCCGACCGCGGTCAATCTTTCGACCGAAGTCTGGTGGACGCCGCACCACC